>NZ_CAXAOQ010000014.1:0-173072 GCF_963970575.1 Pseudomonas sp. EA_65y_Pfl2_P74 | reverse complement strand
CGAGGAAGGTGTTGCGGTAGCCCTGGTGGAAGTCGTCCTTGTTGTCGGTGGTGTCGCTGGTCACGCCTTCTTCGAGGACTTGCGGCTGTTTGCCTTCGTGGACGATTTCGGTGAGCAGCCACAGGTCATTCCACTCGGTGCGCGGGTGGTCGGACATTTCCATGAAGTGGCCGCTGACCAGTGTGGTCTGGTCGCCGCGACCTTCGGCCTGGCGGTAGTCGGCGCGGTGGCGTTCGAGGGCGCGTTGGCTGAGGAACTTGCCGCGCGCGCGGTCGATGAAGCGGCCGGGGTAGTCGTAGTCTTCCAGATCCGGCTCAGTGCTGTCGCCTTCAGGCTTATAAGCAGCTTCCATTTGCAGGCGCGGTTTTTCGAAGTCGTAGTCGCGGCGGGTGACGCGGCGGGTGCGGGTTTCCAGGCGCAGTTTGAAGCCTTTGATCACCGGTTCTTCGGCGACCATGCCGCTGCCCTGCACGTACGCCGTTGGCTGACCGAGTTTGCGGAACACGGTCTGGTCGTCGCCGAACACCAGCAGGTGGCCTCTGTCGCTGTGCTGGAAGTGGTAGTGAATGCCCTCCTCCTCGCACAGGCGCTGGACGAAGTGCAGGTCGGTTTCGTCGTACTGCACGCAATAGTCGCGATCCGGGCACGGCTGGCTCAGCTGGAAGCTGTAGGCGTTGCCCTTGATGCCGTGTTCTTCGAGGATCAGCGCGATGATTTTCGGCGCCGACATTTGCTGGTAGATGCGCTGGTTGGTGCGGTGATGCAGGTATTGCAGTTGCGGCACCATCGACACTTTGTAGCGGGTCAGGCGCTTGCCGGCATCGCCCTGGGCGACGCGGTAGATCTGGCCGTGGATGCCTGAGCCCTGCGGATCGAATGCGAGAAACGCCTGCTTGTGCAGAAGCTTTTCCAGGTCCAGATCCGGGTTCTCGCTGACCAGTTCGAGGTCGAAACGATACGGCTGGCTGATGCCTTCGGTGCCGACAAACGACAGCACTTGCAGGTCGCCCACGTAGTCTTCGACCTTGAGGCTGAAGTGGGTTTCGTTAGCTGAATTGAACATCGTGTGCTCCCTGTTCGAATGTCATCCGTTACGCCCGAAACCGCAGACGTTGTAGCCAGGACGAAGTGGCGCCCAAGGCGTCACGCAATTGGTCGGCAGTGATGGTGCGTGCTGCCGGATCAAAGCTCAGCGCGGTTCGCAGCGCTGGCCAGCCGTGTTTGGGTAAATTCGCCGGTGCTTGCAGTTCGCGCTCCAGGTGCTCGTCGCGGGCCTGGGTCGAGGGCAAGCGGCGGAACGGGTGTTTGCCGCTCGCCAGTTCATAAATCACACAGGCCACGCCGTACACGTCTGCGCTGGCCGACAAGGGTTGGCCCTCAAGCAGTTCGGGGGCGGCGTAGCCCGGGGTCCAGGCGTTGAAGCGTTCGCGGCTCAGGTGCGGCAGGCCGGGCAAGGTGCCCTCTTCTGCCTGGCCCAAACCGAAGTCGAAGAGGCGCAAGCCGTCTTCGCTGAGCATGACGTTGCTCGGTTTCATGTCGCCGTGCAGCACGCCGCGACGGTGGGCGTAGGCCAGCGTGTCGAGCAGCGGCAGGACGATGTCGCGCAGTTCTTTCCACGGCAGGCCCAGTGGCCGCTCGCAGAGCAATTTGTCCAGGGTCAGGCCACGCATGTATTCCATGGTGATGAAGGCCCGCTGGCAATCGGTGTCGACTTCAAAGGTGTGTGCGCGCACAACGTTGTCGTGGCGCAGGCGTCGGGTCAGGGCGAACTCGCCGTAGAGCAAGGCACTGGCGTCCGGCGATTCGGCAAATTCTTCGCTGAGGATTTTCAGCGCGATGTAAGGGTCGGGATCGCCGAACTGTTCGTGCAGCAGATCCCTGGCCCGGTAAACAGCGCCCATGCCGCCCGCCCCGAGCAGACGCTCGAGGTGGTAGCGACCGGCGAGTATGTCTGGCAGTGCACCGATGCTGGCCTTGGTTGGCGCTGGCAAAGGTTCTGCTTTGTGTTCCTTGGCGAAGGCAAAGTAGGTCAGGTTGTTGGCCTGTTCTTCGCTCATCAGCACGTCATCGATGGGTGATTCGATGTTGGTCATTGGCGGATCACCACGGCTGTCAGGTTGTCGCGAGCGGAGCCCCGCAGGGCGCCGTCGAACAAACGTTCCAGCGCCACATGTGGCGCGCTGAGGCTGAGGGCGTTGCCGAGGGCATCGCTGCTCAGGCCTTGGTACAAACCATCGCTGCACAGCAAAAACGCATCGCCCGGATACACCTCAAGTTCCAGTACATCCAGGGTCAGTGTTTCGGCGGCGCCGACGGCTCGGGTCAATGCCTGAGCCGCCGGGTGCGCTGCCGCCTGTTCGACGCTCATTTGCTGTTCGTCAATCAGTTGCTGTTGCAGCGAATGGTCTTTGGACAGTTGATACAAACGCTGCCCGCGCCACAGATAACAACGGCTGTCGCCAGCCCAAATGCAGGCCGCGCGATTGCCGTCCATCAGCAGCGCCACGACGGTGCTGCCCATGATGCTGTCGTGACGTCCGGCGGTGACGGTCAACTCTTGTCCCAAACGCCGATTCAACCAGTGCAGGCACTGGCGAATGGCTTTGAGGCGCTCGTCGAAGTCATCGTGTTGCGGCAAATCAGCCAGGCTGGCGACGATCAACTGGCTGGCGATGTCGCCACCCTGATGACCGCCCATGCCGTCCGCGACCACCCACAGCCCCTGCTGCGGATTGTCGAGGAAGGCATCTTCGTTGCGCGCCCGCACCTTGCCCGGGTCGGTACGCGCCGCGCTGCGCCAGGGACTGGCCACGAGCATCAGAGCTGCACCGGCATACGGAAGGTGCGCAGTACGCCCATGTCGAAAGGGTTCGGCGTGCGTTGGCTGGACAGCAGGTAGTTGGCACGCAGGCCACCCACATTGGCTTTGAGCACCAACACGTCACGACCGCTCAGGTACTCGGTCTGCATCAGGTCGAACAGACGGAACAGCGACCATGGGCCGGAGTTCTTCTCGATACCGATCGGGCGCCCCGCCATCTTGTCCATCACCAGGCTGGTGCGACCGTCTTCAGCATCGGTTGGCCATTTGAACGACATGGGCAGGATCGGGCCGTGACGGTATTCCATGGTCTGGTCGCCGAACTTGAATTCGGAACGGCTGACGGCAGGGTCGAGGGTGTACGGCTCCAGTTTGAACTGCACTTGCGGTTCGGCCGGGTTGATCGAGAAGAAGCTCTTGCGAATCGTCTGCGCAGCGGCCATCTGATCGAGGTAGACCTTGGACACCGGCAGGCTGTGGCCGTCGACGCTGCGCATCCGGTAGTTGCCCGGATCACCGCTGACAAACGGACGCATGTAGTTGTCGAAGAAGCGGTCAACAACGCCTTGCGCCTTGAAGAAATCGCGGAAGTCGCTGATCGCCACGTCGCTGGTGCTGCTGGCGCTGAACGGATAGCGCTTGCTGATGGTTTTGCCATACACGCTGTACAACTCGTTCTGATAACGGCCGTTCAGGTATTGGTAGGCATCGCTGAGCACCAGGCGCCAGGAGTCTTCGGCCAGCACGTTGAACCACACGCTGAGCGGACGCGGCAGACGACCGGAGGCATTGCGCAGGTTAGTCAGCGCATCACGCTGGCCGCCCATGCGGGTTTTCGCCAGTTCGAACGCGGCTTGTTCCGGCGTGCTGGAACGGGCCAGGCTGGCCAGTTGCAGTTGCAGGTCGTTGAGCGCGCTCAGTGCCGGGGTCAGATCAGCGGCCGGGCCGTTGTTGTCATCGAGCAAGCGATGCAGCGGTTCAAAGCGACGTTGCAGCGACTTCTTGGCAGTGTCCGGCAGGTTTTTCGCGACGTTCAGGGCCGAAGCCTTGTCGGCTACCGCCGACGCCAGTTTGCCGACTTTGCCCAGTTTGCCTTTCTGCCCAGCCAAGGCATCGGCAGCATCGCCGGCCTCGTCCACCGGATCAGCGGCCGCCGGGAAGCGGGTGTTTTCACGCACTTCAGTCAGCAATGCCAGCACCGGCGAGTTGGCCGAGGTCAGGCCCGCCTGTTGCTCGGCGCCTTCACCGGCGTCGTTGATTGGCGGCAATGCCACCTGGCCAACGGCTTCGCTCCAGTAGTTGGCGTAGTCGCGGAAGTACAGTTGCTCCAGTTCGACCATCAGGCGACGCAAGTCCATGTCGCTGATGCCCGCGCCTTCGCCCAGCACCCAGTTGTCACGCAGGATGTCGGTGACCAGTGCCGAGCCCTGCACCGAGAAGTACTGCTGATAACCCTGTTGAGTGTAGAACCCCGGGATCACGTAGTCGGTGCCGATGAACAGCGAGCCCTGCGGGCCGAGGTGTTGGCTGAAACGGTATTCCGGCAGGTTGCGCGCCTGCTCGCGGAGCATGCGGTAGACCACGGTGGCCAACGATTCGCTGCGCAAGACCTGACGCGCCTGAGCCACCAACTGATCGTTCAGCGGGTAGATGAAAGGCTGTTTCAGCAGGCGTTCGAGGTGGTGGTTCAGGCCGTTCTGCACCGCGGTGTTGCCGGTGTAGCGCTGCGACCAGTCGGTAGCCACCCAGTCCTTGAGCCATGCCGCATCGCGACGATCCTTCATGTTCAACATCAGGTACGCACGCAGGCTGTTGATCAGGCGTTCGCGGTCCTTCATGTTGGCGCGGATCTGGCCTTCGAGCAGGGTTGCGACGCGGGGCAGCAGTTGCGTTTCAAGCTCGCGCTCGTAAGCTTCCTTGACCACCGGATTAACGTCTTCGCCCTGATACAGGCCGCCACGCTCGTGGTACGACACGTCGCCCTTTTTCGGGAACGCCTGCGTTGCCGCGTAGCTGGTGTCGAGGGTTTTCAGCGCGCCCATCGCGTCATCACGCGGGGACAGCACCGAACGCTGCTGATTCCAGTTCTGCGCCAGATTGCGCAGGTTTTCCAGACGCTCGTAGTTGGCCGAGAAACCGCCCGCCCAGAGCATGCCGAACAACGCCAATGCCGCCAGTGCGCCGACGTACAGCGCACGTTGGCCCCAGTGGATGCGGCTGCGTTCGCGCTTGTCCAGACCGGCCAGATCGGCCTCGGGGAAAATCACCTGGCTGAACAAATGGTGGATGAATCGCGAGCGACCGCTGCGCAAGGTCGGCAATACACCGGCATTGATGCCCAGGTTGGCACCGATAGCGGCAGTGGTCGCATCCATCTCTTGGGTCAGGTGCGGTGCGCTGGTCAGGTAGAAACCGCGCAGTTGCGTGGCACGCTGGTAACGGTTGCCGGTGAACGCCATGTCGACGAACAGGCACAGGCGCTCGCCGATCTGCCCCAATTGATGCGGGAAGTCGAGGATGCGGCCACGGCGCTGAGTGTCGCGCTCGGAGTGCATGCGCATGATCACTTGGCTGTTGAGGCGACGCAGCAGTTCTTCGAACTCGTTGCGCAACACCGCCACGTCGGTGCCCTGTTGATCCTTGCGGAAACTGGTACCGAGCACTTGATCGCTTTCTTCGCGGGTCAATTGATCGAAGAACTCGTCAAAACCCAGCAGCTTGTCGGCCTTGCTCAGTACCAGATACACCGGCACGTCGACGTGCAGCTTCTGATAGATCTCTTGCAGGCGACCACGCACCTGGCGCGCCAGGGTGTCGATGTCTTGCTCGCTACCACCGGTGAGGGTTTCCACCGGGATGGTCACCAGCACGCCGTTCAACGGACGACCGCGACGACGTTTGCGCAGCAGTTCCAGCAAGGTGGTCCAGGCACTGCCGTCGACGTCTGCTTCGCCCTGGGTCATGTAACGCCCGGCGGTGTCGATCAGCACGCCGTGGTCGGCGAAGTACCAGTCGCAATGACGGGTGCCTTGGGTGTCGCGGGTCAGCTTGCGGTCGATCTTGTTGATCGGGAATTCCAGACCGGAGAAGTCCAGCAGGCTGGTCTTGCCGCTGGACTGCGGGCCGATCAACAGATACCACGGCAGTTCGTTGCGCCAGCGCTCGCTGCGGCCACGATACAGGCTCGAGGTTTTCAGGGTTTTCAGCGCGTCTTTGAAACGCGCCTTCAACTCTTTCTGTTCGTCGTCGATCAGCTCTTCGCGGCGGATGCGATCCTGGCCGTCTTCGGTGGCTTCGACTTCTTTCTTGCGTACACCGGCGCGCCAGCTGACGAAGACCATGGTCAGGCCCCAGATCAGGAACAGCACGGCGATGGTCAACAGGCGAGAGGTCGGGCTCTCCCAGAACTTGTAGTCATCAACCGCCAACAACGGGCCAACGAACCACACCAGCAGTGCCACGAACAGCACCAGCAGCAGGGTCCAGACCCAGGTCTGGCGCAGGAAGGCGCCGACTTTCTTGAAAAACTTTTTCATCACACGTCCCTGTTTACGGCTGCGACTGCGGTTGAACCGCGGCTGGATCAAGCGGCTGGTAAGGTTGCAGCACGGTGTCGCGCTGCTCACCCAAGACCCAGGCGAAGCCCGAATACATCACCACCAGACAGACGAAAGTGAACAACACCACCATCCATGCCGGCACGATGCGCACCAGGTTGCGGCGCTGATCGTTCAAGCCTTCCCAATGCGGCGACAACTCACGCGGCACGTCGCCACGCAACTGACGGATCTGCCGGTACAAGGCGTCGCGGATGCCTTCAAGCTCGAGCATGCCGCGTGCCTGTACGCGGTACTTGCCCTCGAAACCGAGGGACAGGCACAGGTACATCAGCTCCAGCATTGGCAGGTGTTTGACCGGGTTCTTCGAGAGCCGATCGAGCAGTTGGAAGAACTTCTCGCCCCCGAAGGTTTCGTTGTGGAAGCTGCTGAGCAGGCTCATCTGCGACCATTCGCTTTCGTTGCCCCACGGCGTGGTCACGACGGCTTCGTCGACCACGGTGCAGAGCACGTAACGCGCCGCCATCACCTGGCTGCTTTCGGCGCCGTTGTGCAGGGCGCTCACTTCAAACAGCTTGAGCCCGGCGGTCAGGCGCGCGTTGAGCGCATAAAGGTCTTCGCGGGTTTCGCTGTGCTTGAGGCGCACCACTTCCGAGAGCAACTCGGACGACGCGGCGACCAGCGAATTGAGGCTGATGTTGAACGCTTCCGCCGGGCGCACGCGTGCGGCGTAGATCATGCGTTCTTCCAGTTGCTCGAAACGCGGCGGCGCGGCGAAGTCGGTCAGTGGACTCGACGCCGGTCCGTGGCCCTGACGGTCGAGCAAGACTGTTTTGTCGTCCTGGCTGTATTCCGTTTCCGTGTTCATGTCGGTCAGTTCCTGATGGCCCAGAATTTCAGTTCAAGCTCGGCGAATTCGCCGGACACATGGAACGCGAAGCCGCCGGAGCGCTCGAGTTGTGCCAGATCTTCGGAACTGAGTTCGAGGATGAAATAGGTTTTGTTCGAGTGGAACGCGATCTGCCGTGGAGCGACGGGCAAAGGTTTGACCTTGATCCCCGGCAGGTGCAGGTTGACCAGTTGGCGGATACGCTCCACCGGGCCCACCTTGAGGTGCGCCGGCAAGCGGTGGCGCAGTTCTTCGGAGTCGCAGTTGGCACTGGCCGCCAGCACGAACGACGCCGAGCCCAGCAGTTTGTGGTCGTGCAACGGCGACACGATGATCCCGTACTGCCGCGCTTGCAGGATCAGTTCGATGGCGTGCTGCTCAAGCACCATCGACAGCACCTGACGGATCGCGTCCATCAGTTTGCGAAAGCTCGCGCCCTGGTCGGCGTGGGAGTAGCGGCTGTCCAGGCGCGGGCGTTTGCTCTCGCCGGAGAAGGTCGCCAGATCGCCGAGCATGGTCAGCAACGTGCGGTACAACTCTTCCGGGTGCACTTGCTCCAGGCCGAGGTAGTGGCGCAGCAGCAGTTCGGTGCGGTTGATCAGTTGCAGCATCATGAAGTCACCGACTTCGGCACCGCCGACCTTGCCGTTGGAGCGAATCCGCTCGGCAATGGTGTCGCCACGGTGGCTGAGCATGCTGATGACTTCTTTCAGGCACGACAGCAAGTAGCTGGAAGCGTGAGCCTGAATGTAGGTCGGCACGAAGTCCGGATCGAGGCTGATCACGCCGTCGGGCGTGGTGTCGAGTACGTCGCAGATCTTCAGCTTCACGTAGGCCTGATCGCTCTGCTGCTCGCCGAGCAACAGTTTGAAATCGGGGCGGCCACAGCTGACCTGGCTGGCCGAGTCGTCGCCGGCGTTGGAATCAGCGACTTCGGCGTCGTACGCGGTGTAACGCGCCAGCACGTCGGATTGCTCCGGACGGCGCGATTCGATGTGGTTGCCGGTGACCAGTGGCAGCGCCAGGTAGATCGGCGTGTTGCCGGTGTTTGGCGGTACGTCCAGCGCCAGCGGTTCGGTGTTGCCACCGAGTTCGAACAGGCTGCCGTCCGGCAGAATCCCCGAGGCTTCACTGATCACCAGTTTGCCCATGTTGAGGAACTGCAAGTCGATCTCCAGATTGAGGAAACCCCAGGTGTAACCGCCCAGCAACTGGGTACGGGTTTTCATCTGGTGATCGTAATAGCGATCGTTGTGCTGGAAGTGCTGCGGACGCAGCAACATGCCTTCCTGCCAAATGACTTTATGGGTATTCATGTTCAGTCATCCGCCTTGGCGAGCACTTGATGGGTGTTGCGAATACCGGCCTGGTCGAGGGTCAGGTCCGCCTCGGTGATTTCCAGCGGGGTGATCTGCACCGTGTAGCGCCACTGGGTTTCCGGCAGGTCACGGTAGGCGGCGAGAACGCCAACATAGCGGCTGCCCTCCTCCACGCTGAGTTTCATTTCCACGGTTTCACCCGGGCGCAGTTCGAGTTCTTCGCTGGCCACCAGATCCGGGTTGAGGGATTCCTTGGCTCGCTCGTAGAGGCTGAAGAAGTCAGCGTTCTCGAAGGTCACCGGGTGCTTGAGTTCGAACAGGCGCACCACGATCGGCGACGGGCGGCCGTTGAGGTCAGGGTTCAACTGATCGCTGCCGGTCAGTTTCAGGTTGATCTTGGTCACTTTCGAGTACGGCGACAGCGACGAGCAACCGGCGAGCAGCACCAGCACGGTGAGCGCAGTCAGCGTCTTGAAAAAAGCGGTCGAGCGGCGAGACATGCGCATCATCCTTGGTGGTCGGTGTGGAGGGTGGAGATCAGGCGGATCTGTTCTTCGTAGGCCTGGGCGAAGTCGCGGGCCAGCAGACGCTCGCTCCAGTCATCGTCCTGACGCAGGGCCTGGTGGTAACGGCCGAACGCTCTCCAGCGCCCGCCCGACGTGGCGATCAACGGCTTGTTGTCGCGCTCGAAACGCAGGGTCAGTTGCTCGGGCGAGAAGTGTTCCAGCGTGCCGCGCACGGCGGCACGGCTGGCGGTCAGCAAAGCCACCTGATGCGCCTGCAAATCCCGGAACGCACGGGAAATCGCCTGTTCGGCCGGCAAATGCCCGGGTTTGCTTGGCTGCAACAGAATCTGCAGCGCTTCGCTCGGGTCGACGGCGAATTTCAGCGGGTTCTTGTTGGTGCCTTGCACGGTGGTCTGGGCCAGACGCAGCTCGTTTTTCAACTCCGAACGGGTGCGCAGGCTCTGCTGCAAACCACCGACACTTTGACGCAACAGACGCGCGGCGTTCAGCGCCAGGGCTTCGCGTTCGTCGTGGCTGACGCCTTTGAGATCCACACCCAGCGCGGCGCCGAAATGCTCCCAGAAACCTTCGCTTTGGCGCTCAACGGCTTTGGGTGCCGGAGCAGGCTCAGGTTCGGCGGGCGCGGCGATCAGCTCCGGCACCATCAGGCTTTCCATGTCGATGCGAGCGTAGTCGGCACGCTGACGGGAGTCTTCAGGTTTGGTGTTGGGCGCCAGCAGTTCGTCGATTTCCGAATAGACGCGCTCTTGCTGTTCGAGGGCGTTGAGCGGGTCGAGGTCGAGGAACGCGTCGTCCGGGATGATACTGCCAGCGGCGCGTGGACGGCCGACTTCGCCGTCGAAGGTCGCCGGGTCACGCACCAGTCGCGCACGGATCTCGAAGTCGCCCAGCACGTAGGTGCTGCCGTGTTCGATGCGGACCGGTTCGCCCTTGTGCAGGCGTGCGCCGCTTGCGCCATCCTGGACACCATTGCTGCTGGTGTCGGTCAGGAAAAACGTGCCCTCACGGTAACTGACAATCACATGATGATTGGACAGATGACGCTTGCGGTCAGGGATGATCCAGTCGCAGTCCTCGCCTCGCCCGATGACGCCGCCAGCCTGTTTGAAGGTCTTCTGGCACAACTCGGTGGGCACGAACTGCTTGGTGTTCAGCATTTCGAAAACCAATTCCATGTTTGATGCTCCTTGCGGTCACTTGCCGCGATTGACCGCTTGCGGATCACCCAACGGGCGATAGTCGTTGTCGTTGAATTTGTAATTGCCGCTACAGCCGCCAAGGCCGCATAGAACGACGAGGGTCAGCAGGACAGCGTGCCAGTGACGAACAGACATCAGAGGGTCTCCAGGGGTAGACAAAGCACAAAGCGCCGACCCTTGCGGGCGGCGCTGAAATAGTTTTTTTGCGGCGAAATCGATGATCGTGGCCTATCCATCGAAATCTCCAAGATTGATATTCAGGCGCCCGAGGCGGTACAGCAGCGTGCGCCGAGGCAGGCCCAACTCACGGGCGGCGAGGGTCTGGTTGCCGTCGTTCTTGCGCAGGCAATCGAGCAACAACGAGCGCTCGACCTGCTCCATACGCTCGCGCAGATTCAGGCCGCTGTTGTCTTCGAACATGGGTTCCATGCGCAGGGAGAAATGCTCGGCCAGCAACTCGCCGCCCTCGCACAGCAGTACCGCACGCTCGACCAGGGCCTTGAGTTCACGGACGTTGCCGGGGAAGGTATAACCGCACAGGTGTTCAAGTGCTTCTTCGGACCAGCACACCGGGTCACGCTGCAAGAAAGAGCAGGTCTTCTCGGCAAAATGGCGGGCCAGATCAAGAATGTCGCCTTCGCGCTGACGCAGGGCCGGCAGCACAATCGGAAATTGCGCGAGGCGGTAGTACAAGTCTTCGCGGAATTTGCCTTCGCTGACCAGCACCGCCAGATCACGGTGAGTCGCGGCAATGATGCGCACGTCGATCTTGTGCGTATCGTTGGAGCCTAGCGGACGAATCTCGCCTTCTTGCAACACGCGCAGGATTTTCGCCTGCAACGACAGCGGCATGTCGCCGATTTCGTCGAGCAACAGCGTGCCGCCATTGGCCGCGTCGAACAGCCCGGCGCGGTCGCGATCGGCACCGGTGAATGCACCTTTGCGATAGCCGAACAGCTCGCTTTCCAGCAGGCTCTCCGGGAATGCCGCGCAGTTCTGCACAATGAACGCTTGCGAACGGCGCGGGCCGCAATCGTGAATCGCTCGCGCAACCACTTCCTTGCCGGTGCCGGTTTCGCCGCGCAGCAGCACCGTGTAAGGGCTGTGCAGGACTTTGCTGATCAACGAGTAGGTCTGGCGCATCGCCGCGCTTTTGCCGATCAGCCCATAACCACTGATGCTCGGCACACTGCGCAACACCGGTGCCGAGACGTCCTGAGGTTGACGCAGGCGTTGCAGCAAGTGCAATTGGCCGAGTACGAACGAGCCGAGTTGGCCGAGCGAGTCGGCAAAGCCTTGCAGGTCGGTGCGATGGCGGCTGGCACACAACAGCAAGCCTTCGACAGCCTTGTGCTGGTTGACCAGCGGCACGCACAGCAGCGACTGCCACGGTACTGCCACGGCCGGCAGAAAACTGGTTTCGTGCAGGCTGGCGCTCAAATCGTCGAGGCACACCACGCGGTTCTGGCACAGCGCAAATTGCAGCAGTTGCTCACCGTTGTAGTCCGCCGGCAGGCTCGCCGCTTGACGCGGTTGCAGCGCGCCGTCGAGGTATTCGGCGTTCATGCCCAGGCAGGTGTGGGTGGCGTCGAGCAGATACAGTTGCGTCAGTTCGCAACCACTCAGCCCGGCCAGCCCACGCACAAAGTCACTCAATAGCGCAGCACCGTCCGCCGCCCGCGAAAGGCTGGCGAACTGCGCCAGCAACGCTTCGGCATAGACCAGCGGCTGCGGCACTTGAGTGAACATCACGCCCACCTCAGGCAAACTCGCACGTCACGCTGGCGTCGCCGTCGAGCGTGGCATGCACACGCTTGAGGCTTTCACCGGTGGCCATCGCATCGAGCAGACGATCCGCCACCAACGGCAGGACGTGCTGATCAAGCAAGTGGTCGATCAGACGCGCGCCGCTGTCGCTTTGAGTGCAGCGCTCGGACAGGTGATCGACGAGGTTCTGGCACCAGCTGAAATCCAGCTGACGACGGTTGAGGCGCTCGCCAAGACGACCGAGTTTGATCTCGATCAGCTCGCGCAGCACAGGGCCGCCGACCGGGTAGTACGGCACCACTTTCATCCGTGCCAGCAGCGCCGGTTTGAAGTGCTTGCTGAGTACCGGGCGAATGGTTTCTTCGAGCTGTTCGGCGGTTGGCCGCGCGCCGTCTTCGCAGAGGTCGCTGATACGGTCGCTGCCCAGGTTCGACGTCATCAGGATCAGCGTGTTACGGAAGTCGATCTCGCGTCCTTCGCCGTCATTGGCCACGCCTTTGTCGAAGATTTGGTAGAACAGGTTGAGCACGTCCGGGTCAGCCTTTTCGACTTCATCGAGCAGCACCACCGAGTACGGCTTCTGGCGCACGGCCTCGGTGAGCATGCCGCCTTCGCCGTAACCGACGTAGCCCGGTGGCGCACCGATCAGGCGCGAAACGGTGTGTTTCTCCTGGAACTCGGACATGTTGATGGTGGTGATAAAACGATCACCGCCGTACAACAGGTCGGCGAGGGCCAGCGCGGTTTCGGTTTTGCCGACGCCGCTCGGGCCGACCAGCAGGAACACGCCGACCGGTGCATCAGGTTTGTTCAGGCCAGCCGCGGTGGCACGCATCGAGCGATCCAGTGCGTGGACGGCTTGTTCCTGACCCCGGATGCGCGTGCGCAGGTCGGTGACGAAACTGGCGACTTTGGCGTTGTGCTCACGGGCCAGTTGCGCCAAAGGTACGCCGGTCCAGGCGCTGATCACTTCAGCCACCAGACGCGGGCAGACTTCGAAGCTGACCAGACGCTCTTTGACCTGAGCGGCGGTCAATGCGCTGTGGGTTTCGTTGAGCTGGGCTTCCAGCGCTTCGACGCTTTGACCTTCCTCGACTTCAGCGACGAGGGTTTCAATCACGGTGCCTTCGGCGTCTTCTTCGATGTTGACGGTCGGCTCGACGGCTGCGGCTTCACGGGCCTTGGCCAGTTGCTGACGCAGTTCCAGCAGGCGTTCGGCCAGTTGCTTCTGTTCAGTCCACAGGGCTTCCAGTGCAACCATTTCGTTTTCGGCTTCGTCCAGCCGCGCTTCCAGTGCCTCCAGCGCTTCGTGGTCGATCAGCAGACCGGCCTCGGCGTCGCGACGCAGGGCCTGGCGCTGACGGCCACCTTCAGCCAGTTCGCCACGCAGGCGCTCAAGGCTTTCCGGGGCGGCGGCGAGGCTGATGCGCACGCGGGCGCAAGCGGTGTCGAGAACATCGACGGCTTTGTCCGGCAGTTGCCGACCGGCCAGATAACGCGCGGACAACTCAGCAGCAGACACCACCGCGTCATCACGCAGGTAAATGCCGTGGCTCTTCTCGTAGACCTGAGCCAGACCACGAAGGATGGTCACCGCTTCGCTGACGGTCGGTTCGTGCAGTTGTACCGGTTGGAAACGACGGGCCAGCGCCGGGTCTTTCTCGAAGTATTTCTTGTACTCGGCCCAAGTGGTCGCGGCGATGGTGCGCAACTCGCCACGCGCCAGCGCCGGTTTCAACAGGTTGGCCGCGTCGGAACCGCCGGCATTGCCGCCCGCGCCGATCAGCGTGTGAGCTTCATCGATGAACAGAATGATCGGCTTGGGCGAGGCTTTGACTTCGTCGATCACGCCTTTGAGGCGACGCTCGAATTCACCTTTGACGCTGGCGCCGGCCTGCAACAGGCCCATGTCCAGCGACAGTAGCTCAACGCCTTTGAGCACTTGCGGCACTTCACCGGCAGCGATGCGCGAGGCCAGGCCTTCGACGATGGCGGTTTTACCGACACCGGCCTCACCCACCACGATCGGGTTGTTCTTGCGGCGACGGGCGAGGATGTCGACCATCTGACGGATCGCGCCGTCACGGCACAGCACCGGGTCGAGTTTGCCGTCGCGGGCCTGTTGGGTCAGGTTGTGGGTGAAGCGCTGCAACAGCGATTCGCCCTGAGCGGCCGGTTTGCCGTTGGCCGCCGGTTGCTCCTGTTGCGACAGGGCAAATTCTTTCAGGCGATCGATGTTCAATTTGGCGAGCAGCGGCTGATAACGGCTGCCGGCATAACGCATCGGGTTGCGCAGCAGCGCGAGGATCAGCGCGGCGTCTTCGACCTGGGTCTGGCCCAGTTCGAGGTTGGCCACGAGCAAGGCGTCTTGCAGCCATTGCACCAGTTCCGGGGCAAACACCGGGTTGCGCGAAGCGCTGTGTTCAACACGCGATTGCAGCGCGGCGCTGAGCTCACCGGCATCGACATCCGCGTCTTGCAACGCGCGGGCGAGCAACCCGTTCGGACGTTCCAGCAGGCCGAGCATCAAGTCTTCGACGAGGATCTTGCTGCCGCCACGGGCGACGCAACGCTCGGCCGAACGCTCCAGGTCACGACGGGTTTCGGCGTCCAGCGCCTGGATGAGTTGTTGCAGGTCTACGTTGATCATGGCTCACGTCCTTAATGAATTTTGCTGCCCAGGGTCACCACGCCGTCCGCTTTCTCGCGGCCCAGCCAACTGGTCCAACCGAGGCGACAGGCGTTCTGCTCACCGATGCGCAGTTCGCGGATTTCTTCCTGGCGCAAAACCAGGCGAATGTCGTAATCGAGCGGGTCACGCAGGGTGAACCGCACCAGCGCGCAGAGCGGCTGGTAACCGAAGCCGATCGGCAGGAATTCATGGAATCGCTGCCAATCGAGTTGGGTGATGTGAATGCGGAATTTGCCGCTGCGGTCGCGTACGTGTTCGCCGAGCACCAGGTCTTCGCCGAGCATGCTGTTGGCGCGCCCCAGACGGTTGCGCTGCTCTTCGAGAATTTCCACGCGGCGTTCGATGCACTGCTCAATGACCAGGTCTTCGTGCTTGAAGTAGTAACGCAGCACGGCTTCGATCAGTGCCGCCGAGTGCGCCCGCAAGCTGAGCAGGCCAAGGTACGGCAGCAGGCGTTTCCAGTTGAGTTCCTTGGCTTTGCGGATTTCTTCGCCGCCCAGACCGATCAACGCAAACAACTGCGACGAGAACGGGTCGATCGCGCCGCTCTGGAAACTCGCGCGGTAGCGGTACTTGCGCCAGATCGGCAGCATCAGCCGTTGCAGGCGATGGTGGAACAGATCGAGGAAGTTGCGTGTCGGGTTGCCGTCTTCACTGTCGCCCAGTGCCTGTTCGCCGTAGAACGCCGGCAGCGGCGAACCGGAGCCGACCAGGCCGATCAGGTTGAAACGTACGCGCGCGCGCATCTGCCCGTGCTCTTCGAAAAACTCCACGCGATCGACATCGCTGCGCGGGAATCCGAGGCTCGGGTTGGCCTGGAATTCCACCTGATCGTACAAATCGTCTTCGCTCAGGTGCGGGTGTGCATCGCGCAGTCGGTCGATCACCAGCAGCACGGCCTGAAACAGCGAGTATTCGCGTATTACCCGGGTCAACCCGCTTAAAGCAGGGGTTGCAGACCCATACGTGGTGTCCATTGGTACACCTCTCCCTGTGTGCTTTTTACCCGCAGTTCATGGAATGAATTGAGACTGGCGTAAAGCGCGAAAAACTCGTTAAGAACGGAGGCGAAAACGAACAGGTCGCCTTCACCGATATACCCTTCCGGGTCGATGGTCAGTTCGGTGCGCAAACCGCGCACCGGCAGGCCACGGTGCAGCCGATCGACGTGGTGGTGCTTGATGTGCTTGAGACCACCGAGCAGGCGTTTGCTGACCTTCTCCGCGTGCTGGTCGTAGTAGCGCGGCAGGTCGTAGGTTTCCAGAATCACCTTCAACGCATTGACGTCGGCCAGCGACAGATAGTTAAGCGACATGTTGCTGATCAGCTTCCACAGGAAGTCACGGTTCAGCGGCGGCGCGAAACTCGAGGTGGCCGGGGTGATGTTGCGGAAACTCAAGAACTCCGGCGTCTCCTCGCAAGCCATGCAGATGTCGCCGAGCTTGAGCTTCTTCGGCAGGTTCTGGTTGGTGCACATCAGCTCGATCGACAGCGTTTCGTGGGCCTCGGTGTGGCGGATGCCGAAGCTCAGGTAAGTGTCGAGGCCGTCGTGCAGCAAGGATGAACGCTGGCGGATGCTGTAGTGCGGACGGCTGTTGGGCACGTCGAAACTCGGGTCGTGCTCGAAGGATTCGAACGGCACGTACTCCTGATAACCGAGGCCGCCGGGCTTCCAGCCGGTCACGGTTTCCACCGAGAACACGCCGCAGTTTTCCAGATCGTATTCCGCCGGCAGCAGCAGGTACTCGTCCTGCTTGCCATCGAGGCGGATCGGCAGCGCGTCGTGTTCGAACAGGTTGACGATCGGCGTGCAGAACAGCTTCACGTTATCCAGCGTCGGGCGCATGCGCATGATCCCGCTCTTGCGGATATCAAAGCGCAGCTCCAGGCCGCGCATCTGCTTGAGGGTGTCTTCCGGCAACGCTTTGAGAATGTCCAGACCGTTGACGTCGACGAACAGGAACTTGTCCTGGAAGGCGAAATATTCCTGCAGGTAGCGATAGCCACGGAAGGTGTTCAGCGGATACGGGATCAACGCTTCTTCTTCGGCAAAGCCCACCGGTTTGACCCGGTCACCCGGAATCTTGAACGCCATCGGCTTGCCGCTGACACCATCGATCGGCTTGCCTGCACCGTCGAGCGGGATCAGCTCGATGCCTTCCAGGTTGCGCAGCAGACTCAGGTAGAGCATCTGGCTGATGTAGCGCTCACCGGCAAAGTGCAGGCGCAGCTTGCTCAGTTCCAGCTCACCGAGGTGGCCGTCGGCGCTCATCTCCAGACGCAGGCTGAGCAGCGAACCGTCGCCCTTTACCGAGTAGTTCAGCGCAGCCAGATCCAGCGGCAACACTTCGGTCGGGTAGCAAGTGCGGAAGCGGCAGCGCACGTCTTCGATCGGCTTGCTTTCCACCGGCGTATCGCGCTCGACCACCAGCGCCGGGCCCGAACGTTGAAGCGGATCAAACTGCAAAATGCTGAATGCCGGTAGCGGGCGCATGTAGTTCGGCCACAGCAGTTGCATCAGCGAATGGCTGAGCTCCGGCAGTTCGTCATCAAGCTTCTGCCGCAGACGCCCAGTCAGAAACGCAAAGCCTTCGAGCAACCGCTCCACGTCCGGATCCCGCCCAGCCTGCCCCAGATACGGAGCCAGCGCCGGACTACGCTCGGCGAAACGGCGACCGAGTTGGCGCAGTGCGGTGAGTTCGCTTTGGTAGTAGTGGTTAAAGGACACGGGTTACCTGCCTGGTAGTGGATCGCATGAAAAACATCCTTTGGAGCACGATTGTCGTTGCGGACATACAGCGTCTCCTGGCGATGCGCTTCCGGGTGTTGATGGCCGAATGAAGGATCGTTTGCGCGACGCGCACGTAGATATTCATCGCTGTGCGGCTCCTTGTTTTTGCGGAGTGATCTCGACGCCCGTATACACATAGAGCTCTTCGCCGCCGTAGCCACCAATTGCTGCAGCGCTGAGTGGATGGCTATCCCGGGTGCCATATCGAACCCAGCCTTCTGTCCACATCTGACCATTTTCGTGACGAATCTCCACGTAATAGTCGGGCGCTTCGTGCTTGGTGACCTCGACAAAAACCCCGCCATCCTCGGCGCCAATCCACAACGCATGGGGATGAGCGAAGAGCTTTGGTTCGGTCGAGCTTTCCATTCGCAACAGCAACGCGAAGCCGACCAGAATCGTCAGCAAACCGACCGAGCAGAGGAAAGCGGCAAGGCATTGCCACGCTCTTGATTTCATTGAGCCGTTCCCGCACAAAAACTTCATGGGCAGAAAGAACCATCAGTAATGACCCAAGCAATATTAGGGACCGCCCCCTTTTTCCAGAAAGCAAAAAACTTCATGTCATGACCCGAGCCAACAAAAACTTTTCAAACTTGCCAGCCAGCCATATCGCCAAAATAGTTAGCCCACCCGTTAAAACGCTGTAAGCGGCCGCGCGAACAGGATAAAGCGGCAACAGATAAACCAATATCAATGCAACCATTAGAAAAACAATGCTAACTTTCACCATTCGCTTTGGAATTACAGCAACAACTAAATTTACAAAAATAAACAGATAAAACACCATATACATGGCAATCCCGATGGAAGCACCACGCGAGGTAAGCCCACCAAATAAAACCTTGTACAGCGAAACACCATAGTAATTAACCACGACATAAATGACGCAGGCAAAAAAATGTACCAATAAACCCGCCGCTAGCCTCACCATCATCTTTTCCACTCTCCATACTTATCTACAGAGCCTTGCGTGATGGAGCTTCTTAACTTCTGATCGTATGTGCCAAGATAAACAGTACTGGTCACCACTTTCTCGCGATAGCCCATTCGCCCAGCAAATACTCTTACCGTTTCAGTGCGTAGTTCAAAATTTTCCGAAGCCCATAAAGCCCCACGTAGCACCATATAATTATCGTACTCATTGGTCTTGTCCTCCTTTGGGAATATAGGAATACCATCACCATATTTCATACCGGTTTCAACGGTTTTCTTAATGGCAGCTTCCAAAGACTTGGTTTCTTCCAGATATAAACGATATGTATCGGTCGCGAACGGTATTTGCCCAACCCCGTCAGCCCAATAGGGCTCACCATCAATCATGACCATTAAAAATTCGGCACCACCCTCAGAACTATTTTTCCAATCACCGGGCATTGTCGGGGCAAAGCTAATTGACATCCGGTCAATAATTGCAAATTTAATAATTTGCGACCAACTAAACTGCTTATAGGCATTGTAGGCATCTGTACCGGCAGTTTTAGACTCGGGGTTCACCCAAATTTTCTTCCGATAATTATCAGCCAACGGCTCAAACCACTGAATTGCTTCCGCATACAGTTTCTCAGCTTTCATGATCCTGAACTGAACATCTGGTGCATTCGGTTTTAGAGCAAAAAGAGGCACCCCATTTCCTCTGGTTATTAACCAGACGTGAGGCAATGGAAGCTGTTTCGGTTTTTTATCTTCACTCGGCGTAGTTTCGGCTTTGATTTTCAGTTCCGTTTTTCCATCGGAAGTCTCGAAAATGTGTGCAACGCCGTCGATGACAATAGAGGTTTCCACGCGATTACTCCGACGACACGTAGATGGTAACCATCTCGGCTTGTTTTCCAGTGGAGAAACACCCTGTGCCTCCAGCCGCCGATGAACATCCTGCTTTCTCTAAGCCACTGTCAGAAACCATTCTGTAATTGAGGTTTGCTACTGGTTGTCCGTCCGCTGTATGGAATGAAAAAACACGGTTGAAGACTCCAGGAATGACTAACGGCTCCGGCGGCACAAACGGCGCCGGCGAATGCGAATTGCCGATAATCACCGTGCCAGAACCGGCGGTGACCTTATTGCCATGAGAACCAACCGAACCTACCGTGGCCGCCGGTTTGCCATTGATCAGAACCGTGGTCGCCAGATCGCCAACCATCGCACCACCACACGCCGAGGCATCGCCTTGGCGGGCGGCCGCGAGGCCGTCGAAGAACACGTCACCGGAACCGGCGGCGATCGGGTTGGTGCCGTGGCCGGGGAGCGGGCAAGCGGTGGGGTCGGATACGCGTGCTGCGGGTTTGCCAGACATCGGGGATCTCCTTAGGTGACCTTGACTTGACCGCTGCCATCCAGGCGCGCGGAAAAACTGACCTGACGCTTGAAACCTTCAACTTCCAGCAGGCCTTCGATGCTGAAGGCCAGGCGCAGTTGATCGTGGTCACGCGGCAGGGAAATGACACGCACGTTGCTCAGGCGTGGCTCGTAGGCTTCGATGAAGCTTTCGATGGCCAGACGGGCCTGACTCAGGGAGTCGTGCAGGCTCAGACGCATGTCATTGAGATCGGGCAACCCGTAGTCGGACAGCGTTTGCACGCTGCCGGCCCGGGTGCTGAGCATTTTGGCCAGATGGGCAGCCACTGACGCCATGGCACAAGCCTCAAGGCTGTTGCCCTTGCGTAGTTGCGCATCGCCGTTGAGGCGTTCGAAAAGGCTGCCGTATCCGTCCATGAGTCGCTCTTACTCTTTGTCCAGCTTGCCAACCAGCGACAGGGTGAAATCGGCACCCATGTACTTGAAGTGCGGACGCACGTTCAAGCTCACGCGGTACCAGCCCGGCTCGCCTTCAACGTCGCTGACGATCACTTGCGCAGCGCGCAGCGGACGACGGCCACGCACTTCGGCGCTCGGGTTTTCCTGGTCGGCCACGTACTGACGGATCCACTTGTTGAGTTCCAGCTCGAGGTCGGTACGTTCTTTCCACGAACCGAGTTGCTCGCGCTGCAGCACTTTCAGGTAGTGAGCCAGGCGGTTGACGATCATCATGTATGGCAGTTGGGTGCCGAGCTTGTAGTTCAGCTCTGCAGCCTTGCCTTCTGCGCTGATGCCGAAGAACTTCGGCTTCTGCACCGAGCTTGCGGAGAAGAACGCCGCGTTGTCGGAGCCCTTGCGCATGGTCAGGGAGATGAAGCCTTCCTCGGCCAGTTCGTATTCACGACGGTCGGAAACCAGAACTTCCGTAGGAATCTTGGTTTCGATTTCGCCCATGCTTTCGAAATGGTGCAGAGGCAGGTCTTCAACAGCACCACCGCTCTGTGGGCCGATGATGTTCGGGCACCAGCGGAATTTGGCGAAGCTGTCGGTCAGCTTGGTGCCAAACGCGTAGGCCGTGTTGCCCCACAGGTAGTGCTCGTGGCTGTTGGCAACGGTTTCCTTGTACACGAACGATTTGACCGGGTTTTCTTCCGGGTCGTACGGGTTACGCAGCAGGAAACGCGGCACGGTCAGGCCAACGTAGCGGGAGTCTTCCGAAGTACGGAAGCTCTGCCATTTGGCGAATTGCGGGCCTTCGAAGTGGTCTTTCAGATCTTTCAGATCCGGCAGGCCGGTGAAGCTTTCCAGGCCGAAGAATTTCGGGCCGGCCGCAGCGATGAACGGCGCGTGGGACATGCACGAAACGCTGGCCACGTACTGCATCAGCTTCACGTCTGGCGAGCTTGGCGACATGTAGTAGTTGGCGATGATCGCGCCAACCGGCTGACCACCGAACTGGCCGTATTCTGCGGTGTAGATGTGCTTGTACAGGCCCGACTGCATGACTTCCGGCGAATCTTCGAAATCGTCCAGCAGGTCTTCTTTGGAGACGTTGAGGATTTCGATCTTGATGTTTTCGCGGAAGTTGGTGCGGTCGACCAGCAGTTGCAGACCACGCCACGACGATTCCAGAGCCTGGAAGTCCGGGTGGTGCAGGATTTCGTCCATCTGACGGCTGAGCTTGGCATCGATCTCGGCGATCATGCGGTCAACCATGGCCTTCTTGACTGGCTCACCGTTGTTCTGCGGCTTGAGCAGTTCTTCGATGAACGCCGACACGCCGCGTTTGGCGATGTCGTAGGCTTCGTCGTCCGGCGTCAGACGGGTTTCGGCGATGATGCTGTCGAGAATGCTGTATTCGCCGTTCTCGGCGCTCTTCTCTTGTGCTGCGCTAGTGCTCATTGTGTTGGCTTCCTTGGCTTGAGTCTCAGGCGTCCGGGGCTGCGGCGTTCAAGCCCAGCTCACCGAGTACGCGACCGCGGGATTCGTCGTCGGCGAGCACGCCTTCGATGGCTTTACGGAACGCAGGTGCGTTACCCAGCGGGCCCTTGAGGGCCACCAGCGCATCGCGCAGTTCCATCAGTTTTTTCAGCTCAGGCACTTGCTCGACCAGGCTGGCCGGGTTGAAGTCCTTCATCGAATTGACGCGCAGTTGCACAGCCAGCTCGTCGGCTTCGCCATCTTCCTGAAGACGGTTCGGCACGCTCAGCGTCAGACCCAGTTCTTGCTTGGCCAACACTTCGTCGAAGGTCATCTTGTCGATGCTGATCGGCTTGCGATCTTCGATTTTGCGATCGTCCTTGCGGTGGGTGTAGTCACCGATTGCCAGCAGTTTCAGCGGCAGTTCAATCTCTTCCTGAGCACCGCCGGTGGCGGGTTTGAAGGTGACGTTGATGCGTTCCTTGGGGGCTACCGAGCCTTCTTTGGCCATGGCTTTTCTCCTTGCGGTTGTGGCCCTGGGGCCTATTCGAGTACCACTTCGAGATCGAGGTGGCACAGCCTGCGATAAATCTCTTCCTTGCGTTCACGCACTGCATGGTTCTGCGGTAACAACTCGCAGCAACTGTGCAGCAGGTGCAGCACTTCCAATGCAAGATCGGGCTCCCAGGCGTGCAGGCCTGAGTCCTGTAATGTCTGATCGAGGGTTTCGAGCTGGTTCTTGGCCAGTTCGTATTTCTTGGCCATGAAGCACAGGCGGGCGAGCGCGAACTGCCAGAAGAAGCGCTCGCGTCCGCCGTGGGCCGATTGCAGTCCTTGCTTGAGGATCTGCACGGCAGGCTTCAAGCCTTCCTTGCGCAGCAGTGGCAGCACCTCTTCGAGGGCTTTTTCCCAGGCTGGCTGGGTTTCGACGTTCTCGCTCTCGACCTTGCGCGGTGCACTGGCGCTTTGCAGATGCGGCATGACATTGGCGGCGATCCACGCCCGGGTGGACGGATCGGCAAACGGCGCACCGTCATGGAAACGCAACTCGACAATGCCAGGCAGACGCTGAACCAAAAGCGCGAAGTGGATTTCCACTTCGCGCATTGCCAACTCGGCGTTGAGGTTCTGGAGACATTCCCAGACCATTCGCTGGCCATCGAACCAGAACGGTGCCTTCGCCAGGCTCGCCTCCAGTTCCACCAGCAAGTCGGCGTATTTGCCCTGATCGAAACGGTCCTGGTAGAGCTTGAGTTTTTCCAGTGGCAGACCACGCAACACGGTGATCTGTTCGGCGTTGCGCTCCGGTACCGCGTCGATGGTCATCCACAGCAGCGTGCGATTCAGGCGCAAGGCGCGCAGGTCAGTGGCCTTCTGTTTGAGCCACCAGGCGCACAGTGGCCGCGCGCTGTCCTGCTGGGCGCGCAAGGCTTTGTGAGCGTCTCTTTCGTTGTCAATCGGTGCGCCGGGCGTGAGCAACTGGCTCGCGGCCTGTTTGACCTGTGCCACCGCAGCGCCCACCACACCAGGGGCTGGCTGGTTGTCCGCGGCACGCTGGATCATGGTTTTCAGGCGGCGGGAGAGCGGCAGCAGCAGCGGCGCATCATCACCCAGATGTTCGGTGCAGGCAGCGTCGAGGCCAGCCAGATGCTCGGAGAGCTGCCGGAACATCGGCAATTGCTCTTTGATCGCGATGTTTTCGGTGATGACCTGCTCAAGACGCGGCACCAGCCAGCCAATGGCGGCGGCACGGGTGCGGGGTTTGAGCGGGTGAACGTCGGCCCAGTTGTTTTCCGACAGATGGTGCAGAAGACCGAGGCCGGCCAGCAGCCCGGGGAAGGATTCGCGCTGATACAGCGACCAGGTGAGCCAGGCGCCGACACGCAAATCCTTGGATTGGGTACGCAGAAGGTTTTCGCTGTTTTCGCGAATTTTCAGCCAGTCGATCTGCCCGCTTTCGTGCATCGACGAGGCTTTGGCCAGCTCGCTTTCCAGTGCCTCGAATTCGCTCGAAAAACGAACGTCTTCGCCCGCGAAATTCTCTTTGGAAACAGAGACTTTAGCGAGTTCGAGGTAATGGGCGGAAAGTTTGCTTGAGTAGGACATCCATGGCCTTTAATTGGGATTACAGTCGTGCGCCTATTGGAGTTTCAGGAGCGCTGGACAGTATCGAAGAGCAGTGACATGACTCATCCTATTGAGTGTGTGCTCTTTCAAGTGGGCGCATCGTACTCACGATGATGGCCACTAGCAAGCATCTGATTAAACAACAAGACGAAGTGTTCATTGGTGCTTGTAAGAGATCGCCCTATATGGGACAGGGGATTCCCTGATACCGCTTTAAATTCTCCGCGTTTGCCCAGCACCCTCCAAACCATTGATCCAGAGCATCCAGTGAAGTCAGGCCGTTTCATTTCGAACGAGCGTCCCAATAAGCGGCGTAAAGCATGACAAAATTTTTAAAAAATAAAAGTAGGATTCTTCCGAAATCCAATCGACCTCTATAAACAATTTACCGCCGACAACATCCATCAATAAAAGTGCCATTAATTTGATGGCATTTCACTTTCTGAAAGTTTCACAGGGGCGGCAATACTGTACATCAGTGCCAACTCAATAATTATCGAAGCTCCCTCCTAAGTCTTCTCCTTCAATTTACCCCGCACTTTCACACCCGGAATGCTCTGACAAATGTCAGAGATACTTCTTACATCAATTTATTTCCCGCGTTGCTAGCGTGCCTTGGCAAATTCTCTTCGCGTGGCGATGAAGGATGATCGGACACCGCGCCAAGACTCCCATTGCTTAAGGACAAGCGTATGTTCAGTACGGGCAACTGCGCGCCTTTTACCCTGCAAATCCCAGCCGTTCGTCACGATTTCAAGGTGCTTGCCTTTAACAGCACCGAGGCCATCAGCCAGCTTTACTCCGTCCGAATCGAACTGGTCAGCGAGTATCCGGACTTCGATCTGGAGAGCCTGCTCAGCCAACCCGCGTTTCTACAATTCGGCCTCAACGGCGAAGGTATTCACGGGCGCATCGAAGATGTAATGGTCGCAGAGTCCGGTAAACGCCTGACCCGCTATGAGCTGACGCTGGTGCCAGCGTTGCACTATCTGCAGTTCAGCCAGGATCAGCGAATTTTTCAGCAGCGTACGGTGCCGCAGATCATCGCGCAGGTGCTCGAAAGGCACGGCTTTCAAAGCGATGCATTCACCTTTCACATCAACCCGAATCCGCCGCGTGAGTACTGTACGCAGTACGGCGAAAGCGACTTCATGTTCCTCCAGCGTTTGTGCGCCGAAGATGGAATTGCCTGGCATCACCAGCATTCGGTCGACGGGCATTTACTGGTGCTCACTGACAGCCCAGTGTTCGCCCCCAGTCTGGGTACAGCGCACTTTCAGGCCGACAGCGGCATGGTCGCAATCAGCTGACCATGGGCTTCAACACGCGCACCAGCACGGTGACCCGTCGTGACTACGATCTTCAACGCCCAAGTCTGCTACTGGAGAGCCGCTTCACCGCCGAATTCAGTCCCGATCTCAAGGACTACCGATACTGATCTATATACGATGGCAATCCCTGGCTGAACCCCAAACCTATGAGGCTTACATCACCATTTGCGAATCGGCTCGGGAAATCATGCGTAAGCCGGAAAAAGCTTTCTGCAGGGCTGATGGCAAATGGATCACGGACTACCGCGATGACATGGGTATTGGCTTGGCTCCCGGCGGTATTGCAAAGGTCTGGCTAAGGGGCGCTTGCCTCAAGTCTGTCGAGATTACTCGGTTCAAAGGGAGTGTAATGAAGGAAGGCCCGTATCAAGGAAAAAACGAGGGGCGGTACGCACTGTCTCTATCACCTGAATCTAAAGCCTACATCGAAAAATTCGGCATTCCCTTCGGGAGCTGGTAAGGAGCATTACCTCATGGAATTGAAACCGCTGTTGTTCGCAGCGCTGATGTGGCTTCCCGTTACCCAGGCGTTTGCAGACACCTCGCCACTGGACGGCCATTACTACCTGACGGGCGCAATGGAAATGGGCGCCGAGTTGCTGTTGCGTAAGGACGGCACCTTTTCTGCTGGTATCGCCTACGGATCGGCTGGCGGTGTCGCCAAGGGAAACTGGTATGTCGAGGAAAACACTCTCATGCTGGAGCAAGAGCCTGCTGCCCAACCAGCAAAGAAGCTTTCCTACAATCTCTCACACGAGAGAACGCTGATCGAACTAAAGGAATATGCCGACAAAGAAAAAAATGAGTTGGCTAAAGAGAGCTACGTTTTAGAGCTACGGTACGATCACCAACCTGCGCCGCCGCCCCTGAAACCCGTGATGGTCAGTCTCGAGTTCGATTCAGGTCCACCGGGTCAATTGCTCTTGAACTCGAATCAACAAACAGACCTCTGGTTTCCTTACGATCACCAGAGAACTCTGAAAAAAATTGGCTTTGGCACAGATCATAATCGTGGAACTTATCAATGGTTCGATGTCGCGGGGGATAGCCGAGCCTTCAATATTGGCTGGAAGAAACGAAAAAACCAGCCCTTAACATTCGAACAACCAATCGGATTTGATCTGGCGACCACCCGCCAATATCTGGCTCCAGATGAGCGAGAACGAGTTGACCATAACTATTGGTTGACGTTTTATCACTTCGATCCGGTCTCACCACCCGCGATCCATCCAGTGGACGTTCATTGGCAATTCGAAGACGGTTCGACATTGAAGGAGGTTTGGACAGACTCGCAGCGAAACACGCTGACACTGCCGTTCTCCCCAAATAAAGCATTGGCGAAAATCGGTTTGCATACACAAAATTCTCCTGATGAAATCGAGTGGTTCACCGTCATGCCGGAAACTCGATGGGCGACGCTGGACTGGCAAGCCTATCCTGACCCTGCCAACGGCGATCTTTCTGTGTTGTTCAAAGATCTGCAATTAGCCATCGAACCCAACTGCTTGGCCGTCAATTTTGGCAACGGCAAGGCCTGCTTCCGGCGTCAATAAGCCGATTTACAGCCACAAAAAATGGGCACCCGACCGCAATCGGTGTGCCCATTTTTTATTGCGGTTCTCCCCGTGTTCAGGGACTTCGCCGCAATTATGGATTAACGCTGTCTTTCAACGATTTGCCTGGCTTGAAGGCAACGGTGTTGCTGGCCTTGATTTTCACCGGCTCGCCGGTTTGCGGGTTTTTACCGGTGCGGGCGCCGCGGTGGCGTTGCAGGAAGGTGCCGAAGCCCACCAGCGTGACGCTGTCCTTGCGGTGCAGAGCGCCAGTGATTTCTTCGAGAACGGCGTTGAGCACGCGGTTGGCCTGTTCTTTGGTCAGATCTGCTTTTTCAGCGATTGCAGCGGCGAGTTCTGGTTTACGCATTAGTGAAGCCCCTTTGACGGTTTTTTGTTGTTATGTCCGTGCTGTTCTCGTTGGAACAGCGCCCAAGGCGCCGCAGGCTCTACTCTGCGGCAGACGGAGTGAGGATGGCACGCGGATACCGGCGGCGCCAGCCTCCACGCGACCTTTGTAGGGGCAAAAGCGGGGTGATTCCGACAGAACGACCGGTATTTACGCCAGCAAGGGCGGAAGTTGTTTGTTCAGTGCGAGTTTTTCCATCACCGCCGCGCCGGTCAGGGCATAACCGAGCAACTGGCCGTCAGCGCTGTGACACAGGGCCTTGATGTCGGCGCCCTGCCCTTCGACCGCCCACACGCCTTCGCTGCCCCGTGGCGGGGGCGAAACCACCAGTGGGCACACCGGGGTTTTCACGGTGATCGGCATGGGACCATAGCTCACTGCCGTCGGGTTTCCCGCCAGGGTTTGTGCCAGCGCTCGCGCACAACTCATCAGGGGCATGACGTACAGCAGATTCAGCCCGTCGACCTCGGCGCAGTCGCCCAAGGCGTAGATATTGGCGTGAGACGTTTGCAAATGGCGGTTGACCACGACGCCGCGATTGACCTGTACACCGGCAGCCGCGGCCAGATCAATGCGTGGACGCAGACCGATGGCCGAGACCACCACATCGCACGCAATGACCTGACCGTCGGACAGGTGCGCCTCCAGACCGTCAGCCACTTTTTGCAGACGGGTCAGCACCGGCCCCAGGTGGAAGCGTGCACCGAGGCTTTCCAGCCCCGCCTGCACGGCTGCCGCAGCGGCCCGGTGCAGCAGCGTCGGCATGACCTGTTCGCACGGGGCGACCAGTTGCACTTCGTAGCCGCCGAGGATCAGGTCATTGGCGAACTCGCAGCCGATCAGGCCGGCCCCGAGTAGCAATACCCGACGCTTACCGGCCGCTGCGGCACGGAAGCGTGCGTAGTCTTCGAGATCGTTGATCGGGAAGACCCGATCCGCACCATCGCCTTCAATCGGCACGCGCACGGTCTCTGCACCCCAGGCGAGGATCAGGTCGCGGTAGGCCACGGCCTCTTCGCCGATCCACAAGCGCTTGTGGCCGGCGTCGATACCGCTGATGCGCGTATGGGTGCGCACTTCGGCCTTCAACTGCTCGGCCATGGCGCCCGGCTCGGCCATACTCAGGCCGTCGGCGTCCTTGTTCTTGCCAAAACCGGTGGAGAGCATCGGTTTGGAGTAGGAACGACCGTCATCGGCGGTAATCAGCAGCAACGGGGTTTCGCTGTCGAGCTTGCGAAACTCACGGGCCAGGTTGTAGCCCGCAAGCCCGGTGCCAACGATGACGACTGGTGCGCTCATGCCTTACTCCTTGGGTTGTGCTTAGTTGATTTCGATCATTTCGAAGTCCATCTTGCCGACGCCGCAGTCAGGGCACAGCCAGTCTTCCGGTACGTCCTGCCAAAGGGTGCCCGGCGCGATGCCGTCATCCGGCCAGCCGTCGGCTTCGTTATAGACCAGGCCGCAAACCACACATTGCCACTTTTTCATTCAGGTACTTCCTCAGGATTCAGGCGTTTTGCCGGCGCGGACGGTCGATGGGTGCTGCGCTGCCATCCGGCTCAGGGCGTTTTGTACTGAGGGTGCCGGGCAGATGCAAGCCTGTTCGGCGCAACGGCGACCCGGTTCCATCAATCTCGCGGCCTGCCATGGTAAGCTCGCCGCCTCATTTGCGGCCAATAATGACTCATTGTGCAACATTCAAATTCCTCTCCGGCCCCGCTCTGGCTGACTCAGAGCCAACTGACGCCCCTCCCCGATTCGTTGACCCTGAACTGGTTGTTCGACGAAGGTTCGCTGACTCGCCGCCTGACCCGTCTGTCGAACGACGGCTTCAGCGTAACGCCGCTGTTTGAAGGCTGGGACACTTTGCGAACCGACGAATGCACCGCGCTGGATCTGGCCGAAGGCAGTGAAGGCTGGGTGCGTGAGGTGTATCTGCGCGGCCATGGCGAAGCCTGGGTGTTTGCCCGCAGCGTGGCTTCGCGCCGCGCGTTGCAGGGCGATGGTTTGCACATGGACGAACTGGGCAGCCGCTCGCTGGGCGAGTTGCTGTTTTGCGATCATGCCTTCCAGCGCCGCGCCATCGAAGTCTGTGAGTACCCGGAACATTGGCTGCCACAAGCGTCCCGCTCGCCCGACCTGTGGGGCCGTCGCTCGCGTTTCGACCGTGGCGCACTGAGCGTGCTGGTAGCGGAAATTTTCCTGCCGAGCCTGTGGAACGCTGCCCGCGCCCATCCGGAGACCTGCTGATGTATCAGAGCCTGCTCAAGTCCCTGAACCGTTTGAATCCGCGCGCCTGGGATTTCATTCAGTTGACCCGCATGGATAAGCCGATCGGCATTTACTTGCTGCTGTGGCCAACGCTGTGGGCGCTGTGGATTGCCGGCAAGGGCTCGCCATCGCTGGCCAACGTGGTGATTTTTGTCCTCGGCGTGGTGCTGACCCGCGCCGGTGGCTGCGTGATCAACGACTGGGCCGACCGCAAGGTCGACGGCCATGTCAAACGCACGGCGCAACGACCGTTGGCCAGCGGCAAGATCAGCTCGAAAGAGGCGCTGGTGTTCTTCGCGCTGCTGATGGGCGTGAGTTTCCTGCTCGTACTGTGCACCAATGCGCCGACGATCTGGCTGTCGCTGGGTGGTTTGGCGCTGGCGTTCACGTATCCGTTCATGAAGCGCTACACCTATTACCCGCAGGTGGTGCTGGGTGCGGCGTTTTCCTGGGGCATGCCGATGGCGTTCACCGCCGAAACCGGCGAAGTGCCCGCTGCGGCGTGGTTGCTGTGGATCGCCAACCTGCTGTGGACGGTGGGTTACGACACCTATTACGCGATGACCGATCGGGATGACGACCTGAAGATCGGGGTGAAATCCACGGCGATCCTGTTTGGCGAGGCGGACCGGGTGATCATCCTGACGTTGCAGGCGCTGTCGCTGGGCTGCCTGTTGCTGGCCGGGTCGAGATTCGAGCTGGGGGGCTGGTTCCATCTCGGTCTGCTGGCGGCTGCCGGCTGTTATGCGTGGCAATTCTGGTACACCCGCAGCAAGGACCGGTTGCGCTGCTTCCAGGCGTTTTTACACAACCACTGGGCCGGTCTGGCGATTTTTGTCGGGATCGTGCTGGATTACGCGTTGCGTTGAGACAATACGGCCCCGCAGACCGGGGCCGATGTTCAAGCACTCAAGCCCGTTATTTCTGTGACATGTGGACGACATGCCACATGTTATTCATCATGTCGCCTTTCATTTCTCCAGGTTTTTCGTCCTTCATGAACGTGTACAGCGGTTTGCCGTCGTAGGCGTATTGCATCATGCCGTCATCGCGCTTGATGACACTCCATTTGCCCTCAGCCTTGGCGTCCGCTGGCGCCATCATCGGTGGCCAGTTCTTGGCGCAATCGGCGTTGCACATCGACTTGCCGTCGGCGTCCTTGTCGAACGTGTAAACGGTCATGCCTTTGTGATCGACCATCATGCCGTCCTTCATCATGGCCGGCTCGGCCGCCATCGCTAATCCAGGCAGAGTCAGAGCAGCAGCCATCAGCAGGGCTTTAAAGGAAAAATTCATTTGAGTCATGGAAACCTTCTTTTGTGGTTGTCAGGATTCGGACTTAGAGCGTAGTTCAGGATCCGCACAACCGCTGGCGGACTAAAATACTGTCACACGACTGCAATAATTCCGTTATCTAATGCGGCGCAAGACAGTTAAATGACAAGAGGATTAAGGCATGGTTGGCAGGAGCATTCTGATCGTTGACGACGAAGCGCCCATTCGCGAAATGATCGCCGTTGCGTTGGAAATGGCCGGCTATGACTGCCTCGAGGCGGAGAACTCGCAGCAGGCGCACGCCATCATCGTCGACCGCAAGCCGGACCTGATCCTGCTCGACTGGATGCTGCCCGGCACCTCCGGCATCGAACTGGCCCGCCGCCTCAAGCGTGACGAACTGACCGGGGACATCCCGATCATCATGCTCACCGCCAAGGGCGAAGAAGACAACAAGATCCAGGGTCTGGAAGTCGGCGCTGACGACTACATCACCAAACCGTTTTCCCCACGCGAGCTGGTGGCGCGCCTCAAGGCTGTGCTGCGTCGCGCCGGTCCGACGGACGGCGAAGCACCGATCGAAGTCGGTGGGCTGCTGCTCGACCCGATCAGCCACCGCGTGACCATCGATGGCAAGCCGGCCGAGATGGGCCCGACCGAATATCGCCTGCTGCAATTCTTCATGACCCACCAGGAACGCGCCTACACCCGTGGCCAATTGTTGGATCAGGTCTGGGGCGGCAACGTCTATGTTGAAGAGCGCACCGTCGACGTGCACATACGTCGTCTGCGCAAGGCCCTCGGCGACGCCTACGAAAATCTGGTACAAACCGTGCGCGGCACTGGCTACCGGTTTTCCACCAAGGCCTGACCCGACCGCCAGACTCGCTGACAAGGACCGTACTTCCCGTGAATCAAAACTGGCATGGCACCCTGATTCGCCACATGCTGCTGCTGGTCACCGCTTGTCTGGTGATCGGCCTGATCACCGGCTATTACGGCTGGAGCCTTGCCGCGGGCCTGGGTATTTATCTGGCCTGGACGCTCAAGCAATTGCTGCGTCTGCACGAATGGCTACGCCTGCACCAACCCGATGAAGCACCGCCCGACGGCTACGGCCTGTGGGGCGAGGTGTTCGACAGCATCTATCACCTGCAACGCCGCGACCAACGGGTGCGCGGGCGCCTGCAAGCGGTGATCGACCGGGTGCAGGAATCCACCGCCGCGCTGAAAGACGCGGTGATCATGCTCGACAGCGATGGCAACCTGGAATGGTGGAACCGCGCCGCCGAAACCCTGCTCGGCCTCAAGACCCCGCAAGACAGCGGCCAACCGGTGACCAACCTGGTCCGCCATCCGCGCTTCAAGGAATACTTCGAGCAGGAAAGCTATGCCGAGCCGCTGGAAATCCCATCGCCGACCAATGATCGCGTGCGCATTCAGCTGTACCTGACCCGCTACGGCAACAACGAACACTTGATGCTGGTGCGCGACGTCACGCGCATCCATCAGTTGGAGCAGATGCGCAAAGATTTCGTCGCCAACGTTTCCCACGAGTTGCGCACGCCGCTGACGGTGATCTGCGGCTATCTGGAAACCCTGCTCGACAACGTCGAGGAAGTGAACCCGCGCTGGAGCCGTGCCCTGCAGCAGATGCAGCAACAGGGCGGGCGCATGCAGACGTTGCTCAACGACCTGCTGTTGCTGGCCAAACTGGAAGCCACCGACTATCCGTCCGACAACCATCCGGTGCCCGTCGACACGCTGCTGCAATCGATCAAGAGCGACGCGCAGCAACTGTCCGGATCAAAAAACCAGCACATCACGCTGGAAGCCGACACCAGCCTCATGCTCAAGGGCAGCGAGGCAGAACTGCGCAGCGCGTTCTCCAATCTGGTGTTCAACGCGGTGAAATACACGCCGGCCGAGGGCAACATTCGCATTCGCTGGTGGAGTGATGAGCAAGGCGCACACCTGAGCGTGCAGGACTCGGGCATGGGGATCGACAGCAAACACCTGCCGCGCCTGACCGAACGCTTCTACCGCGTCGACTCCAGCCGCAATTCCAACACGGGCGGCACCGGACTGGGGCTGGCGATCGTCAAACATGTGTTGCTGCGCCACCGCGCGCGCATGGAAATCAGCAGCGTGCCCGGTCATGGCAGCACGTTCACCTGCCATTTCGCCCCGGCTCAAGTGGCTCAAGTACGGGCAATTAGCGCCGCTGAGTAATGCCGGACTAGGCAATCGCCAGGTCAGCCGCTACATTGGCTGACTTGCGCCTGCCTTTCAGGCGCGACTTATTCTCTCTTACGAATTACACGGAACCCGCAAAACTCCATCATGGACCCTTCCCCTGGCTTGTCCCTCGCTACAATATTTGCCGATTTCGGCATGATTCTTTTTGCTTTGATCCTGGTGTTGCTCAACGGCTTTTTCGTTGCAGCGGAATTCGCCATGGTCAAACTGCGCTCGACCCGGGTCGAGGCCATCGCTGACAAGAACGGCTGGCGCGGGCACATCCTGCGCACCGTACACAGTCAGCTCGATGCGTATCTCTCGGCGTGCCAGCTAGGTATCACCCTCGCCTCCCTCGGCCTGGGCTGGGTGGGTGAGCCGGCGTTTGCGCACATTCTCGAGCCCTTGCTGGAAAGCGTTGGCGTGCAGTCGCCGGAAGTGATCAAGGGCGTGTCGTTCTTCGCTGCGTTCTTCGTTATTTCGTACCTGCACATCGTCGTTGGCGAACTGGCACCCAAGTCGTGGGCAATCCGCAAACCCGAACTGCTGTCACTGTGGACTGCGGTGCCGCTGTACCTGTTCTACTGGGCGATGTACCCGGCGATCTACCTGCTCAATGCCAGCGCCAACGCAATTCTGCGGATCGCCGGACAAGGCGAACCCGGCCCGCACCACGAACACCACTACAGCCGCGAAGAACTGAAACTGATCCTGCACTCCAGCCGTGGGCAGGATCCGAGCGACCAAGGCATGCGCGTATTGGCGTCTGCGGTGGAAATGGGCGAACTGGAAGTGGTCGACTGGGCCAACTCGCGGGAAGACCTGGTCACGCTGGAATTCAACGCGCCGCTGAAGGAAATCCTGGCGATGTTCCGTCGCCATAAGTTCAGCCGTTATCCGGTGTACGACAGTGAGCGCCAGGAGTTCGTCGGCCTGCTGCACATCAAGGATCTGCTGCTGGAACTGGCGGCGCTGGATCACATTCCCGAGTCGTTCAACCTGGCTGAACTGACCCGTCCGCTGGAACGCGTGTCGCGGCACATGCCGCTGTCGCAACTGCTGGAGCAGTTCCGCAAGGGCGGCTCGCACTTCGCTGTGGTCGAGGAGGCTGACGGCAACATCATCGGTTACCTGACCATGGAAGACGTGCTGGAAGTGCTGGTCGGCGACATTCAGGACGAACACCGCAAGGCCGAGCGCGGGATTCTCGCGTATCAGCCGGGCAAGTTGCTGGTGCGCGGCGATACGCCGTTGTTCAAGGTCGAGCGCCTGCTGGGCATCGATCTGGACCACATCGAAGCCGAAACCCTCGCCGGCCTGGTCTACGAAACGCTCAAACGCGTGCCGGAAGAGGAAGAGGCGCTGGAAGTCGAAGGTCTGCGGATCATCATCAAGAAGATGAAAGGGCCGAAGATTGTGCTGGCCAAGGTGTTGATGCTGGATTGATGGACTGATCCCGAAGGTGTCAGATCAGACACCTCATCACTGCTTGCCCAACGCAAAGTTGGGCAATGCCCCCAGCGGCTGGTTGAACTGATACGGAATCGACACCAGCCCCGCCCCGCTATTGCGTTGCACCACAAAGTGCAGGTGCGGGCCGCTGCTGTTACCGGTGTTGCCCGACAGCGCCAACGGACTGCCCACCGTCACTCGTTGCCCTTCGCGTACCCTCACCGAGCCTTGCTTGAGATGCAGGTACACGCCCATCGTGCCGTCATCGTGCAGCACACGCACGAAATTGCCGGAAGGATCAGTGCCACGTCCACTCTGGGAGTTCTCGGTTTTCACCACCACGCCAGCCCGCGCGGCGATGATCGGTGTACCCACCGGCATGGCGATGTCCATCGCGTACTTGTTCTTCGGCCCATAGTGGCTGTATTGGCCATTGGCGCCCTGACTCAAGCGAAACGGCCCGCCACGCCACGGCAGCGGATAGCGATAGCCCTGCGCCGTCCCGGCAGGGTCGCCAAGGGCGTAATGGAACTGCGGCGTATACACCAGAGGCCTGGCGCCGGAAACCGCCGTCAGCAACGCCAAGCGCGTATTGCTGCGTGCCGGCAGTACCCGGCGGATCGTTTGAGCGGGCGCGCCACGCACATTGCTCATCCCGGTAAACGCCAGTGCAACCTCGACCGGCGCATACAGATCATTGCGCACGAATACCACGTCGACACCCTTGTGCTTCTTGATGTCGAGGTACACCTGCCGCTCAAGGCGTTCGACCATGCGATCCTGAAACACGAACACCTGCGAGCCTTTGCTCGGCCGGTCGCTGTAGGAGACCACGCCGTTGGCATCGGTGGATTTGTAAATAGTCATGGCCACAGCCGAGGTGGAGGCCATGAAGAGACCACAGAAAAACAGCAGGCGCGCGAGCATGGGCAAAGGTTCTGTCGAGTAAGGCCTGGAAATGAGCCTAGCAGGTCAAGCAGACCAGGCTAGTCGACAGATGTTTCAAATTGGGCAGTCTGGAAAATCGCTGTCGTGCGTGATGCCCCCTCCGCGAGCAAGCTCGCTCCACATTTGAAATACATTCCAATGTGCGGGCTTGCTCGCGAAGTCGGACGGTCAGGCGATGAAGATCAGGCGCCGGGTACGAAGTGCTTCTGCGCCGTGCCGCGGGCGATCAGGCGGGAGATGTAGTCGAGTTTCTGCGCGTCCTGGTCGACGAAGCGAAAGGTCAGTTGCAGCCAGTCGCTGTCGGCTTTCTGCTCAAAGGCAACGATGGCATGCAGGTAGCCATTGAGGCGGGCGATTTCGGCGTTGTCGCCCTGTTCCAGGTCGAGCACGGCGCTGTCGAGGATCTGCGGCAGGGTGTCGGTGCGCTTCACCACCAACAGCGCTTCCTTGATGCTCAGGGCCTTGATCACGCATTGCTGGTTGCCGCTCGGCAGGCGCAACTGGCCCTGACCCCGACCGCCAGCCGGCGCTGCCGAGGCGGCGGGCGCTTTGACCGGCGGGCTGTTGAGCAAACCACGGGATGGCGCGGCGGCTGGCGCGGGTGCAGCAGCGGCGGGTTTGGCAAACGGGTTGACCGCAGCGGCCGCCGGAGCACTGCCAACCACGGCAGGCTTGCCGCCGGTCAATGCGCTCAGGGAGTCGTTGCCGAACGCCGAGTTCATCTTGGTCGGTGCGCTGTTCATCAGGGTATCGAGCTTGCCGACCTTGTTCAGCGCCTGCTTGACCTTGGTCAGCAGTTGCTCGTTGGTGAACGGCTTGCTGACATAGCCGGAAACGCCAGCCTGAATCGCCTGCACCACGTTCTCTTTGTCGCCACGGCTGGTCACCATGACAAACGGCATGGTCTTGAGATTGTCCTGTTGACGGCACCAGGTCAGCAGTTCTAGACCGGACATTTCCGGCATTTCCCAGTCGCACAGAACCAGGTCGAAGGCTTCCTTGGCCAGCATGGCCTGAGCCTTTTTACCGTTGACGGCATCCTCGGTGCGGATCCCGGGGAAGTAATTACGCAGGCACTTTTTCACCAGGTCACGAATGAACGACGCATCGTCCACGACCAACACACTGATTTTGCTCATCCAACACCCCTATAAAAATCCCGGCAAGCATAACGCTGGCTGATGGCACATTGCCAAAACTCTTCAGTCACGCCGGGACTTTTCGTTCGCGGGTGCTGCTTTTTTATCCGAACCCCTAAATAAAAACGCCCGGCCAAAGGGCCGGGCGCTTTTCTCAGGCAATCTTACTTATCGTCAGCAACGCCCGGAACATTAGCGGTTTCGCCGCTTGTGCCCTGAACTTCTTCCTTCATGCGCTTGAGGCCCATGTGGCGAACGTCGGTGCCGCGCACCAGATAGATCACCAGTTCCGAGATGTTGCGCGCGTGGTCACCGATACGCTCCAGCGAACGCAGCACCCAGATGATGCTCAAGACCCGCGAGATAGAGCGTGGGTCTTCCATCATGTAGGTTGCCAGTTCGCGCAGTGCCGTTTTGTATTCGCGGTCGATGACTTTGTCGTACTGCGCCACCGACAACGCCAGATCGGCGTCGAAACGAGCAAACGCATCCAGGGCATCACGCACCATGTTGCGCACCTGGTCACCGATGTGGCGTACCTCGACGTAACCGCGCGGCGCCTCGCCCTCTTCGCACAGCTGGATGGCGCGGCGGGCAATCTTGGTGGCCTCGTCGCCGATGCGCTCCAGGTCGATCACCGACTTGGAGATGCTGATGATCAGACGCAGGTCGGAGGCCGCTGGCTGACGACGGGCCAGAATGCGCAGGCATTCTTCGTCGATGTTGCGCTCCATCTGGTTGATCTGATCGTCGATTTCACGCACCTGCTGGGCCAGGCCGGAGTCGGCTTCGATCAGCGCCGTGACGGCGTCGTTGACCTGTTTCTCGACCAGTCCGCCCATGGCCAGGAGGTGGCTGCGCACTTCCTCCAGTTCAGCGTTGAACTGCGCGGAAATGTGATGAGTGAGGCCTTCCTTAGAAATCATTGTGTTCGCTCCGCAAAAGCTTTTACCAAGAGCTGCAAGCTACAAGCTGCAAGCTGATTTGTGTCGTACTCGAACCGCTCTCGCTTGCCGCTTGAAGCTCGCGGCTCGCAGCTACCTCAATCAACCATAACGACCGGTAATGTAGTCTTCGGTCTGCTTCTTCGCCGGGTTGGTGAACAGCGTATCGGTGTCGCCGAATTCCACCAGTTTGCCCATGTACATGAAGGCCGTGTAGTCGGACACCCGCGCCGCCTGCTGCATGTTGTGGGTCACGATGACGATGGTGAATTTGGATTTCAATTCGTAGATCAGCTCTTCGACTTTGAGGGTCGAGATCGGATCCAGAGCCGAGCACGGTTCGTCGAGCAGCAGTACTTCGGGCTCAACCGCGATGGTGCGGGCAATCACCAGACGCTGCTGCTGACCACCGGACAGGCCCAGTGCCGATTCGTGCAGACGGTCTTTGACTTCGTCCCACAGCGCCGCGCCTTTCAACGCCCACTCAACGGCTTCGTCGAGGATGCGCTTCTTGTTGATCCCTTGAATGCGCAGGCCGTAAACCACGTTTTCATAGATGGTTTTCGGGAACGGGTTCGGCTTCTGGAACACCATGCCGACGCGACGACGCAGTTCGGCAACGTCTTCGCCCTTGCGATAGATGTTGTTGCCGTACAGGTTGATCGCGCCTTCTACGCGGCAACCGTCAACCAGGTCGTTCATGCGATTGAAGGTACGCAGCAACGTCGACTTGCCACAGCCGGACGGGCCGATGAAGGCCGTCACGCGCTGTTTCGGGATGTTCATGCTGACGTCGAACAATGCTTGTTTGTCGCCGTAGTACAGGCTCAGGCCCGGCACTTCGATGGCAACGGTTTCCTGCTCGAGGCTCAGGCTCTGCTTGTCGCGGCCCAGGGCAGACATGTTGATGCCGTGGGTATGTGTTTCGTGCTGCATGGGAGGCTCCCTGTGCTAACAAATTCGGTTCGGTTAGCCGCTGGGTGCGGCTGTACTCAATCTTGGGTGGCAGCGTGCTTGCTCGCGAAGAGGTCGGCACATTCAACATCAATGTCGCCTGACCCACCGCTTTCGCGAGCAAGCCCGCTCCCACAGGAATATCAACTGTCCAACGCTTTGTACTTTTCGCGCAGGTGGTTACGAATCCACACCGCCGACAGGTTCAAAGTGGCGATCACCAACACCAGCAACAGCGCCGTGGCGTACACCAGCGGGCGGGCCGCTTCGACGTTCGGGCTCTGGAAGCCGACGTCATAAATGTGGAAGCCCAAGTGCATGATCTTCTGATCCAGGTGCAGGTACGGGTAGTTGCCGTCCACCGGCAGCGACGGCGCCAGTTTCACCACACCCACCAGCATCAGCGGCGCCACTTCACCAGCGGCGCGAGCCACGGCGAGGATCATGCCGGTCATCATGGCCGGGCTGGCCATTGGCAGGACGATCTTCCACAAGGTTTCAGCCTTGGTCGCGCCAAGCGCCAGCGAGCCTTCGCGCACCGTGCGTGGAATCCGCGCCAGCCCTTCTTCGGTCGCCACGATCACCACCGGCACTGCCAGCAGCGCCAGAGTCAACGAAGCCCAGAGCAGGCCCGGCGTACCGAAGGTCGGTGCCGGCAGCGCTTCGGGGAAGAACAAGCGGTCAACCGAGCCACCCAGTACATAAACAAAGAAGCCCAGACCAAACACGCCGTAAACGATCGCCGGTACGCCGGCGAGGTTGTTCACCGCGATACGGATGATCCGCGTCAGGGCGTTCTGCTTGGCGTATTCACGCAGGTACACCGCCGCCAACACGCCGAACGGGGTCACGATCATCGCCATGATGAGGGTCATCATCACGGTGCCGAAAATCGCCGGGAAAATCCCGCCTTCGGTGTTCGCTTCACGCGGGTCTTCCGACAGGAATTCCCAGACCTTGGCGAAGTAGAAGCGGATTTTGGTGAACGTACCCATCGCGTTCGGCTGGTAGGCATGAACCACTTTGCCCAGACCGATTTCAATCTCTTTGCCGTTGGCATCGCGAGCGGTCAAGGCATCACGGTTGAACTGGGCATGCAGATCGGACAGGCGTGCTTCAACGTCCTGATAACGAGCGTTAAGTTCGGCGCGCTCGGATTCCATGTCCGCTTGTGCGGTGGCGTCGAGTTTGCCTTCCAGTTCCAGTTTGCGGCCGTGCAGACGGATGCGCTCCAACCCTGCGTTGATCGCGCCGATGTCAGTCTTTTCCAGCGACTTCAGTTGCTTGGCAAGCCCGCTCACGCGGTCGATCCGCGCCTGCAGCTCAGGCCATGCAGCCTCGCCCTCGGCGATCACCTTGCCGTCCTGTTTGACGTTGACCAGGTAGCCGTAGAAATTGCCCCACTCACGACGCTCGATCGCCATCAGCTCCGGCGGCGACGTCTGGTTAGTCAGCCACTCGCCGACGATCCAGGTGAAGTCGTTGCCGTTCAGATCACGGTTACCGACCTTGATCAGCTCACGGGTCATGAACTCCGGGCCCTGATCAGGCACCGGCAAACCAGCGCTCTTGAGGCGGGCTCGCGGCACTTCTTCTTTCTGCACCACTTCGCCGATGACCAGGTGATTGGCCTGGCCCGGCACGTCGTAGTTGGCACGGATCAAATCCGCCGGCCAGAAGTGACCCAGACCGCGCACGGCAATCACCGCCAGCAGGCCAATGGTCATGATGACCGCGATGGACACCGCGCCACCGCTGATCCAGACGCCAGGGGCGCCGCTCTTGAACCATCCATTCAGGGAGTTCTGTTTCACAGACTTCTACCTTTGCTTAAAGCGACGAGTATTTCTTGCGCAGACGCTGACGAATCAGTTCTGCCAGGGTGTTCATGATGAAGGTGAACAACAGCAGCACCAGCGCCGAGAGGAACAGCACGCGGTAGTGGCTGCCGCCGACTTCCGACTCCGGCATTTCCACTGCCACGTTGGCCGCCAGCGTACGCAGACCTTCGAACAGGTTCAGTTCCATGACCGGGGTGTTACCGGTGGCCATCAGCACGATCATGGTTTCCCCGACCGCACGGCCCATGCCGATCATCAATGCCGAGAAGATGCCCGGGCTTGCGGTGAGGATCACTACACGGGTCATGGTCTGCCACGGTGTGGCACCCAGCGCCAGCGAGCCAAGGGTCAAGCCGCGCGGCACGCTGAACACGGCGTCTTCAGCAATCGAGTAAATGTTCGGGATCACCGCGAACCCCATGGCCAGACCAACCACCAGTGCGTTGCGCTGGTCGTAGGTGATGCCCAGGTCGTGGGAGATCCACATGCGCATGTCACCGCCAAAGAACCAGTTCTCCATGAACGGGCTCATGTACAGCGACAGCCAGCCCACAAACAGGATCACCGGAATCAGCAGCGCACTTTCCCAGCCGTCCGGCACTTTCAGGCGGATGGCTTCAGGCAGACGGCTGAAGGTGAACCCGGCCACCAGAATGCCGATCGGTAGCAGCATCAGCAGGCTGAAGATGCCCGGTAAATGCCCTTCCACATAAGGTGCGAGAAACAGACCGGCGAAGAAACCGAGGATCACCGTCGGCATCGCTTCCATCAGCTCGATCACCGGCTTGACCTTGCGGCGCAAGCTCGGGGCCATGAAGTACGCGGTGTAGATCGCAGCAGCAACGGCCAGCGGTGCCGCCAGCAGCATGGCGTAGAACGCCGCCTTGAGCGTACCGAAGGTCAGTGGCGCCAGGCTCATCTTGGGTTCGAAATCAGTGTTGGCGGCGGTCGATTGCCAGACGTATTTAGGCTCGTCGTAGTTTTCGTACCAGACCTTGCTCCACAACGCGCTCCAGGACACCTCCGGGTGCGGGTTGTCGAGCAGCAGCGGTTGCAGCTTGCCGCCCGCTTCGACCATCACACGGTTGGCGCGAGGCGACAGACCGAACAGGCCCTGGCCGTCGACCACCTGATCGACCAGCAGAGTGCGGTGTGCGGTGCTGTGGAACACGCCGAGCTTGCCGCTGGCATCCAGGGCGAGAAAGCCCTTGCGACGCTCTTCAGCGGTGATTTCAACGATCGGTGCAGTGCCCATCTGGAAGGTGCGAATCTGCTTAAGGCGCAGTTCACCGTCGGTGTCGCGAGCCATGAACCACTGGGCCAGACCACCATTGGAATCACCGACGATCAGCGAAATACCGCCCACCAACTGGGCCGTCGCAGTCACTTGCGCATCGCCGTTTTCCAGCAGTTTGTAACGACCATTGAGACTCTTGTCGCGCAGGCTGAACACGTCGGCCTGGGCACGCCCGTTGACCACGTACAGCCACTGCTGGCGCGGGTCGACGAAAATGTTTTTCACCGGCTCAGTCATCTGCGGCAGATCGATACGCTTCTGCTCGTTGGTGACTTCGCCGGTCATCATGTTTTCTTCGCTGGTCAGCGACAGCACATTGAGTTGCGAACCGGTGGAGCCGACCAGCATCAAGGTCGAATCGGAGGCATTGAGGCTGACGTGCTCCAGCGCACCGCCGCTTTCGTTCAGCGCGATCGGCGTGTCGCCATAGGGATATTCGATGGCTGGGGTGATGGTTTTCTTGCCATCGGGGTAGCTGACTTTATAGGTGTGGCGGAACACCAGCACCTGGCCGTTGGACAGGCCCACGGCGACCAGCGGATGACCTGGCTGGTCTTTGGCGATGGACGTCACCGTTGCACCTGCCGGCACCGGCAGATCGACACGCTTCAACTCAGCGCCACTGTCGATATCGAAGAACAGCGCCTGACCTTTGTCGGAAACGCGCATGGCCACCTTATTCTGCTCTTCGAGCGAAATCATCAGTGGCTTGCCAGCGTCCTGCATCCAGGCTGGGGTGATTGCATCTTTCGCGGTCAGGTCGGCACCTTTGAACAGCGGGGCAACCACATAGGCGAGGAAGAAGAAAATCAGCGTGATGGCCGCCAGCACTGCCAGGCCGCCAATCAGGACGTACCAGCGAGTGAGGCGATCCTTGAGTGCGCGAATACGGCGCTTGCGTTGCAGCTCAGGCGTATTGAAATCAATGCGCTTGGGAGGGGAAGTCGTAGTCATTGTGGAGTTGGCCAGATCATTCATGCGCTCACCCTAGCGATCCTGTATGACAGAAAGATGACAATGCAGTGACGCACCAAATCCACCCCCAGCGGGTACTGGAGGCGGATCGAAAATTTGAGGTGTGTAAAAGGCCGGTCTGCGGGCAGATCCGGCCTTTCACTTGAGCCCGGTGGGGTTCACCCCGGGCTCAATTTGTTACTTCTTGGCGACAGCGCCGCCTTCTTGCAGACCCAGGTCAGCCAGTGCTTTTGCAGCAACCTTGGCCGGCAGCGGGATGTAACCGTCTTTCACAACCACTTCCTGGCCTTGTTTGGACAGCACCAGTTTCACGAACTCAGCTTCCAGCGGGGCCAAAGGCTTGTTCGGGGCTTTGTTGACGTAAACGTAGAGGAAACGCGACAGCGGATACTTGCCGTTCAGGGCGTTTTCTTCACTGTCTTCGATGAAGTCAGTGCTGCCTTTCTTGGCCAGGGCTACGGTTTTCACGCTAGCGGTTTTGTAGCCGATGCCCGAGTAACCGATGCCGTTCAGCGAGGAGCTGATCGACTGCACGACCGAAGCCGAGCCTGGTTGTTCGTTGACGTTTGGCTTGTAGTCGCCTTTGCACAGGGCTTCTTCTTTGAAGTAGCCGTAGGTGCCGGATACCGAGTTACGACCGAACAGTTGCACTGGCTTGTTGGCCAGGTCGCCGGTCACGCCCAGGTCGCCCCAGGTTTTGACGTCGGCTTTGGCGCCGCACAGACGGGTAGACGAGAAGATCGCGTCAACCTGTTCCATGGTCAGGTGCTGGATCGGGTTGTCCTTGTGAACGAAGACCGCCAGGGCATCCACAGCAACCGGGATAGCGGTTGGCTTGTAGCCGTACTTCTGCTCGAAGGCAGCCAGTTCGGTGTCCTTCATCTTGCGGCTCATAGGGCCCAGGTTCGAAGTCCCTTCAGTCAGCGCAGGTGGCGCTGTAGCGGAACCGGCAGCCTGAATCTGGATGTTGACGTTCGGGTATTCTTTTTTGTAGTTCTCAGCCCAGAGGGTCATGAGGTTAGCCAGGGTATCGGAGCCAACGCTGGACAGGTTGCCCGAGACACCGGTGACTTTGCTGTACGCCGGAATTGCCGGGTCAACGCCAGCGGCTACCGCGTGGGCAGTCGCTACGCCAGCAGCGACAAAAGTCATTGCCGCCATCAAACGCTTCAGTTTCATGCCTTACTCCTAGCAGATAGGGGGTGTTAAGTCGGGGCCAAGTATCAGCAGGCCGTGTGAACACTCTATGGCTGAAATATGACAATTGGATGAAAGGCCAGCATTGGTTTTTTAGTGAGTGATTCGCGGCGCCCCCTTGGCGAGCAAGCCCGCCCCCACACGTTGAAATGCATTCCAAATGTGGGAGCGGCGGTGCGACTTGCTCGCGAAGGCGTCAGAACAATCGATGAGGTGTCGGGATCAGCGGCCCTTCTTCCAGAGCCACGCGCCCACCACAATCCCCACCGCGCAGAGCACCACCACATAATAAGCCGGGCCCATCGCGCTTTCTTTCAGCAGCAGGCTGACCACCATCGGCGTCAGACCACCGAAGATCGCGTACGCCACGTTGTACGAGAACGACAGGCCACTGAAGCGCACCGCCGGCGGGAACGCTTTGACCATCACATAGGGCACCGCACCGATGGTGCCGACCAGCAATCCGGTCAACGCGTACAGCGGGAACAACCAGTCAGGGTGATCCGCGAGGCTGTGATAGAAGGTCCAGGAGCTGACCAACAAGCCCAGACAACCGAAGACAAACACACGGCCGGCGCCAAAACGATCCGCCAGGGCGCCGGAAATGATGCAACCGATGCTCAGGAACACGATGGCCAGGCTGTTCGATTGCAACGCTGTGGTCGGCGAGAAGTGATAGACCGTTTGCAGTACGGTCGGGGTCATCAGGATCACCACGACGACCCCGGCGGACAACAGCCAGGTCAGCAGCATCGAGATTGCAATCGCCCCGCGATGATCACGCAGCACCGCACGCAACGGCACTTCTTCGGCCAGCGCCTTGCGCAGTTGCAGCTCGGCGAACACCGGGGTCTCGTGCAGCCAGCGGCGCAGGTAAACCGAGAACAGGCCGAACACGCCACCGAGCAGGAACGGAATCCGCCAGGCGTAATCCGCGACTTCCACGGGCGTATAAAGGCTGTTGATCGCGGTGGCGACCAGCGAACCGAGCAGGATGCCGGCGGTCAAGCCGCTGGTCAGGGTGCCGCAGGCATAGCCGATGTGCTTTTGCGGCACGTGTTCGGAAACGAAGACCCACGCCCCAGGCACCTCACCGCCAATCGCCGCGCCTTGAATCACGCGCATCAGCAGCAACAGGATCGGCGCCCACAATCCGATTTGCGCGTAGGTTGGCAGGAGGCCCATGATCAGGGTCGGCACAGCCATCATGAATATGCTCAGGGTGAACATCTTCTTGCGACCCAACAGATCGCCGAAATGCGCCATGACGATGCCGCCCAACGGCCGCGCCAGGTAGCCGGCGGCGAAGATGCCGAAGGTCTGCATCAGGCGCAGCCACTCTGGCATGTCGGCGGGGAAGAACAGTTTGCCGACCACGGTGGCAAAGAAAACGAAGATGATGAAATCGTAGAACTCCAGCGCGCCCCCCAGGGCAGACAGCGACAGAGTCTTGTAATCATTGCGGGTCAACGGTCGTGCGGGTTGCTCGGACTGCGCGAGGCTCGAAGGCGCTGTGGTCATGGCAAGGGCTTCTCTTATTAGGCGGATCTACCGCCACAACAACGCTGGCTGTGGCTTGAGCAGGTTCGGCACCATAGCAAATTGTTCGAAAAAGCACATAGAGGTGCGTATTTGGCGGTCAAAATCAGAACCGGATGGTCGTCGCGGAGTCTACCGACCGATATACTCGCAACCTTGCTCCGGTTTGTAGGGGGTTGCTGTGCGAAAACGTCGTTGGTCCGCCCTTTGCCTGGGAGCAGCCGATTTCGCAGAGTTTCCCTTTTAGTTGCCTGATGGAAAACGTGACGAACGCAATATGTTCGGTGCTGAATCGTTTTTCCTGAAGACGGCTACCACCCGCAATACCCACAAAGAGTCACGGGTCAGAGGCCCCTCGGCATGATAGAGCTCGAACAAGAAGATCCGATCCCGCAGGGCGATCTGGCCCTGCAAATCACCGCGCTACCGCGTGAAACCAATGGCTTTGGCGATATTTTCGGCGGCTGGCTGGTCGCGCAAATGGACCTGGCCGGCACCGCAATGGCCAGCCGTGTGGCCGGAGGCCGCGTCGCGACCGTCGCCATTGATCGCATGGCGTTCCTGGTGCCAGTGGCCGTTGGCGCGCAATTGTCCTTTTATACACAGACCCTGGAAATCGGCCGCAGCTCGATCCAGATGATGGTCGAAGTGTGGAGCGACGATCCGCTGTCCAGCGAATGGCGTAAAGTCACCGAAGCGGTGTTCGTCTTCGTCGCTATCGACGGCAGCGGTCGCACCCGTTCGGTACCTCCACGCGCACGCTAAACCTCACGGCCGTTTTACGGTCGATAGTTGTCCCTGTTTCTGATCGAGAGCTGTCCCATGAACCCGCCCAACGTTGAAGCCGTGAAACTGGATGAACTGAACTGCTGGCGCATTCGCCACGGTCAGGCCGAAGTGCTGGTGGCCCAGCAAGGCGCGCACATCCTCAGTTATCAGATCGACGGCCAGCCGCCGATCATCTGGCTCAACGACAAGGCCGATTTCAAGACCGGCAAGAGCATCCGCGCAGGTGTGCCGGTGTGCTGGCCGTGGTTCGGCAAGTTCGAACGCAATCCGCAGAGCGTAAAAGCCATGCGCATCAGTGACGAACCGGCGCCGGCGCATGGTTTGGTAAGGGCGATGGATTGGGCGCTGGGCGGTATCGAAGCCGAGGCCAACGGCCTCAAGGTCGAGTTCAAGCTGCCCTGCCCCGAAGGCGGATTGCCGGGCTGGCCCCATGAAGTGGATCTGACCCTGACCCTGCGCCTGGATGATCAATTGCACTTCAGCCTGACCAGCCACAACCGGGGTGCCGAGACCGTCAGCCTCAGCCAGGCCCTGCACACGTACTTCGCCGTCAGCGATGTGCGCAATGTGCACGTCGACGGTGTCGATGGCCTGAATTACATCGAGACGCTGGATGACTGGAAGACCGTCACCCAGCAAGGTGATCTGCACTTTGCCGGCGAAACCGACCGCATCTACCTCGACGCCCCGCCACAGCTAAGCATCATCGACCCGACGTGGGAGCGGCGTATCGTGCTGACCGCGACGGGTTCGCGCACCGCGGTAATCTGGAACCCGTGGATCGACCGCGCGGCAGCGCTCAGCGATATGGATAACGATGGCTGGCAGCGCATGCTGTGCATCGAGACCGCGAATGTGATGGATGACGTGGTGACTTTAGCGTCGGGTGCGAGCCACACCATGGGCGTCAGCGTCGGCAGCAAACCGCTCTAGACCCTGGCGCAAAGGCTTGCTCGCGAAAGCGTCGTATCAGGCAACATCAATGTGACTGAGAGACCACATTCGCGAGCAAGCCCGCCCCTACCTTGGGTTCTGCGCCAACTCTTAGAGATCGGACTCCTGCACCACCCGCACCTTGTCCGCTTCCAGCGCATACGCGGCGTCAGCCAGATCATTGCTGACCTTCTCGATCTTCAGCGTGCCGGTCACCCACAGCGGCGTATAGATGTCATCGAGCTTCAGACCTTTGGGGTAGCGCACCAGCAACAGTTGATTCGGCGGCGGTGGCGGCACATGGATGCAGGCGCCCGGATATGGCACAAGGAAGAACAGCGTACTGCGACCCTTGGCGTCGGACTCAAGCGGCACCGGGTATCCGCCAATGCGGATGTGTTTGCCATTCATCGCCGCCACAGTCTTGGTCGAATACATCACCGCCGGCAGACCCTTGGCCTGTTTCATGCCGCCCTTCTCGGTGAAGGTGCCAGTGGCTTCGGGGGAGTTATGGTCGATTTCGGGCATGGCCTCAAGGGCCTTTTGATCCGACTTGGGCATCAGTTCCAGCCAGTCGGTTTCCGGCAGTTCGCCGGCGTGGGCCAAGCCACTGCCCAGGAAAAGGAGAGTCAACAGAAGACGGCGCATGAAGGTGCTCGGAAAAAGAAAGGAATGAATCGCCGAGCATTCTAGCCCTCCCTGCCGGTTTGGCAGAGAGGGCTTTGTCGCCTGGATCAGTTCTTTTTGATCAGGCCGTAGATCACCAGCAACACGATCGCGCCGACCAGCGCGCCGAAGAACCCTGCGCCCTGACCTGCCTGATAGATGCCCAAAGCCTGGCCGCCGTAGGTGGCTGCCAGCGAACCGCCGATACCGAGCAGGATGGTCATGATCCAGCCCATGCTGTCATCGCCCGGTTTCAGGAACCGCGCCAGCAGGCCGACGATCAAGCCGATAAAGATGGTTCCGATAATTCCCATGGCACTTCCCTCTTGATGGTCAATATGCGAAGCCTAGTCAGACTTGCGCATCCTGCCATGAGAGAACGGCGGCCCCTGAATGGTTCCGCCGCTGCCACATGAAACTGTTTTACTCGGCGATCAGCGCTTGGACCTTGACGATCTGTGCCTGGAGCGTGGCCATGTCGGCGCAACGCAGGTTGGCGTGACCGACCTTGCGCCCAGCCTTGAACGCCTTGCCGTAGTGATGCAGGTGGCAATCTTCGATGGCGATGACTTTCTCCACCGGCGGTACGACACCGATGAAGTTGAGCATCGCGCTCTCGCCGACTTTAGCGGTCGACCCCAGCGGCAGGCCGGCAACGGCGCGCAGGTGGTTTTCGAACTGGCTGCACTCGGCGCCTTCGGTGGTCCAGTGCCCGGAGTTGTGCACGCGCGGGGCGATTTCGTTGGCCTTCAGGCCACCGTCGACTTCAAAGAACTCGAACGCCATCACGCCGACGTAATCCAGTTGCTTGAGCACGCGGCTGGAATAGTCTTCGGCCAGCGCTTGCAACGGGTGATCGGTGCTGGCAACGGACAGCTTGAGGATGCCGCTGTCGTGGGTGTTGTGCACCAACGGGTAGAACCTGGTTTCGCCATCGCGAGCGCGCACGGCGATCAGCGAGACTTCACCGGTGAACGGCACGAAGCCTTCCAGCAAACAGGCGACGCTACCGAGTTCGGCGAAAGTGCCGACCACATCTTCAGGCTTGCGCAGGACTTTCTGGCCCTTGCCGTCGTAACCCAGCGTGCGGGTTTTCAGCACGGCCGGCAGACCGATGGACGCCACGGCGGCGTCCAGATCGGCTTGCGATTGGATGTCGGCGAAGGCTGGGGTTGGAATCCCCAGATCCTTGAACATGCTCTTCTCGAACCAGCGGTCGCGAGCAATGCGCAGGGCTTCAGCGCTCGGGTAGACCGGCACGAATTGCGAGAGGAACGCTACGGTTTCAGCCGGGACGCTTTCGAACTCGAAGGTCACCAGATCGACTTCATCGGCCAACTGGCGCAGATGATCCTGATCGCCGTAATCGGCCCGCAGGTGTTCACCCAACGCCGCGGCGCAAGCGTCCGGCGCAGGGTCGAGAAAAGCGAAGTTCATGCCCAGCGGAGTCCCCGCCAGGGCCAACATGCGACCCAACTGGCCGCCACCGATTACACCGATCTTCATCTCAACAACCTCAGGCAATACGTGGGTCTGGATTGTCCAGGACGCTGTCTGTCTGCTCGGCACGGAAGGTTTTCAGTACCGCGTGGAACTGTGGATGCTTGGCGCCAAGGATGCTCGCCGAGAGCAGGGCCGCGTTGATCGCGCCTGCTTTGCCGATGGCCAGAGTGGCGACCGGAATACCGGCGGGCATCTGCACGATCGACAGCAGCGAATCGACGCCCGAGAGCATGGCCGACTGCACCGGAACGCCCAGTACCGGCAGGTGGGTCTTGGCCGCACACATGCCTGGCAAGTGAGCTGCGCCACCGGCACCGGCGATAATCACCTCGATGCCGCGGCTTTCAGCCTCTTCGGCGTACTGGAACAGCAAATCCGGGGTGCGGTGGGCAGAGACCACTTTGACCTCGTACGGGATGCCGAGCTTTTCCAGCATATCGGCGGTGTGGCTAAGGGTGGACCAATCGGACTTGGAGCCCATGATCACGCCAACCAGTGCACTCATCGTCGCGCCTCTTCTCTCTGGGCGCCCGCAGGCGCGTCAAAAACAACAAGCCACGCAGAATGCGTGGCTTGTTGTAGGAAAAATGACCGGACGTACCGGCCGAAGGCCGCGCAGTATACCGCAAAGAAGCCAATAAACAGCCCCCAGGGCGACCATCTGTCAAATGACGCAAAGGCCCGTTTTTATTGACTTGAAGGTCAGCGCCGCAACACCACAAATCCCCCTCCCACCATTGGATCGGCGGTGAGTCAGGACGCTTGTGCAGCGCCGCCTTCGAGCTTGCGCCAGAGCAACCGCACATTGGCCTTGCGCACCAGTGCGCAGCGATACAGGCGAATCTCCAGCGGTACATGCCACTGCGCACCGCCGCAAACGACGAGTTCCCCCCGGGCCAGTTCGGCCCGCACGCTCAGTTGCGGCACCCAGGCGATTCCCAGACCTTCCAGGGCCATGCTTTTCAGGCTGTCGGCCATGGCCGTTTCGTAAATAGTGGTGAAACGTAGTTGGCGCTGGCGCAACAAGCCGTTTACCGAACGCCCGAGAAACGCCCCGGCGCTATAAGCGAGCAACGGTACGCTGGCATCGCCTTCCAGATCGAACAACGGTTTGCCATCGGCATCCGCCGCGCACACCGGGAGCATCTCCGTCTGGCCCAGATGCAGCGACGGGAAGATTTCCGGGTCCATCTGCATCGCCGCGTCCGGGTCGTAGAACGCCAGCATCAAATCGCAGCCCCCTTCACGCAACGCATGCACAGCGTCGCCGACGTTGGTCGCCACCAACCGCGTGGCAATGTTCAGCCCTTCGTTGCGTAACTGCGCGATCCAGCGCGGAAAGAAGCCCAACGCCAGCGAGTGAGCGGCAGCAACCTGCATCACCTCGCCCTGCCCGCCTTCCAGGTGATGCAAATGGCGCAGCACTTCGCCGAGTTGTTCAACCACGGTACGCGCGGTCACCAGAAACAACTGCCCCGCCGCTGTCAGCTCGACCGGCGTGCGCGAGCGATTGACCAACGTCAGCCCCAGCGCCGCCTCGAGGCTGCGGATCCGTCGACTGAAGGCCGGCTGGGTCACGAAGCGCCGCTCGGCGGCCTGCGAGAAGCTGCGGGTGGCGGCCAGAGCACTGAAGTCCTCAAGCCATTTGCTTTCCAGATTCATCACGTCCTCCCGGACACGCACCAAAACAGGTCACACGTCTGCCGCGCACGCGGCGTCACACCGGCATTATGCCGAATGTGCATAGGCCAGTGCTGAACAGCATTGGCCCAAAATTTCCCACAAGCCTAGCATTCGCAGCGTTCCGGCACAGACCGGGTCCATATTGAGATGATTTCTATCATGTCCTCCGCTGCATCTTTCCGCACAGAAAACGACCTGCTTGGCGCCCTCGAAGTACCGGCTCAAGCGTATTACGGCATCCAGACCCTGCGAGCGGTGAACAACTTCCGCCTCTCGGGCGTTCCGATTTCGCATTACCCGAAACTGGTTGTCGGTCTGGCGATGGTCAAACAGGCCGCCGCTGACGCCAACCGTGAACTGGGTCATCTGAGCGAAGCCAAGCACGCTGCCATCAGCGAAGCCTGTGCCCGATTGATCCGCGGTGATTTCCACGAAGAGTTCGTGGTCGACATGATTCAAGGTGGCGCCGGCACTTCCACCAACATGAACGCCAACGAAGTGATCGCCAACATTGCGCTCGAAGCAATGGGTCACCAGAAAGGCGAGTACCAGTACCTGCACCCCAACGATGACGTGAACATGGCGCAGTCGACCAACGACGCCTACCCGACCGCGATCCGTCTGGGTCTGCTGCTGGGCCACGACTCGCTGCTGGCCAGCCTCGACAGCCTGATCAAGGCATTCGCAGCCAAGGGTGAAGAATTCAACCACGTCCTGAAAATGGGCCGCACCCAACTGCAAGACGCCGTGCCGATGACCCTCGGCCAGGAATTCCGTGCCTTCGCCACCACCATGGGCGAAGACCTGGCCCGTCTGAAGACGCTGGCCCCGGAACTGCTGACTGAAGTGAACCTGGGCGGTACCGCCATTGGTACCGGCATCAACGCCGACCCACGCTATCAGGCCCTGGCTGTCCAGCGTCTGGCGCTGATCAGCGGTCAACCGCTGGTGCCCGCCGCCGACCTGATCGAAGCCACCTCCGACATGGGCGCCTTCGTGCTGTTCTCCGGCATGCTCAAGCGTACCGCGGTCAAGCTGTCGAAGATCTGCAACGACCTGCGCCTGCTGTCCAGCGGCCCGCGTACCGGCATCAATGAAATCAACCTGCCGGCGCGTCAGCCAGGCAGTTCGATCATGCCCGGCAAGGTCAACCCGGTGATTCCGGAAGCCGTTAACCAGGTTGCTTTCCAGGTCATCGGTAACGACTTGGCGCTGACCATGGCAGCCGAAGGCGGCCAACTGCAACTGAACGTGATGGAGCCGCTGATCGCTTTCAAGATCCTCGACTCGATCCGCCTGCTGCAGCGCGCCATGGACATGCTCCGCGAGCACTGCATCGTCGGCATCACCGCCAACGAAGCGCGCTGCCGCGAACTGGTCGAACACTCGATCGGTCTGGTCACCGCACTGAACCCGTACATCGGCTACAAAAACGCCACCCGCATTGCCCGTATCGCCCTTGAAAGCGGCCGCGGCGTGCTGGAACTGGTGCGCGAGGAAGGTCTGCTCGACGAAGCCATGCTCGCCGACATCCTGCGCCCGGAAAACATGATTGCTCCACGTCTGGTTCCGCTGAAGGGCTGAACCAACAGGTTGTTTGTAGCACCGCTCACCAGGTCGAGGGACTAGACACCTCTCACCTTTTGAGGGCCTGGGGATCAGTCCCCAGGCCCTTTTTTTTAACGCTCTGACCCTGAGACCCGTATGTCTGGGGGTTGCTTCATGGGGGAACGGGCTTGCTCGCGCAGGCGTCGTGTCAGTCGACCAAAATGAACCTGACACACCGCATTCGCGAGCAAGCCCGCCCCCACAGACAGCAGTCCCTGCACAAGCCCGGCGCCGGTAACGTCGGGTGTTTCAAAGCTTCGTTTCGTCGCTTGCACCACAACCGTGCAGACGGGCGCCGCACTGATAGGTATAGTGCCGCCCCTCTTCGCGTGAGCGGTCGTCGGTAACGAGGCCATAACCCATGCGAAACCCGAACTAATAACAAACCCGCGAAATGGATCCGGGACGAAATCATCGCCTCACCCGTCGTGCCGTATGCACGCCGGTGTAACACGATGTTTCTACCATCCAGTATTTGCTTACACAAAAAACAGCGAGGATAAATCCATGCTCGAAGTCATCAACGACTTCCTCTCAGGGAAAGTACTGATCGTGCTCATTGTCGGGCTCGGTAGCTACTTCACGATTCGCTCGCGTTTCGTTCAATTTCGTCACTTCTTCCACATGTTCGCGGTGTTCCGCGACAGCCTGAAAAGCAGCGCCGGGCAACTCAGCTCGTTCCAGGCCCTGATGCTCAGCCTCGCCGGCCGCGTCGGTGCAGGCAACATCGCGGGTGTCGGCATCGCCGTGACCCTGGGTGGGCCGGGTGCGGTGTTCTGGATGTGGGTCACCGCCCTGGTCGGCATGTCCAGCAGCTTCTTTGAATGCTCGCTCGGTCAGCTCTACAAACGTACCGACTCCGATGGCACCTACCGTGGCGGCCCGTCCTACTACATCCAGCACGGTCTGCAGAAGCGCTGGCTGGGTATGGTCATGGCGTTCCTGTTGCTGGTGACCTTCGGTTTCGCCTTCAACGGCCTGCAAGCCCACGCCGTGACCCACTCGCTGAACAATGCCTTCGGCTTCGACACCACCTACACAGGCATCGGCCTGGCGGTGTTGCTGGGCCTGGTGTTCATCGGTGGGATCAAACGCATCGCCAAGGTCGCTGACCTGCTGGTGCCGGTGAAAACCCTGATCTACATCGGCGTGACCATCTACGTGATCGTGCTGCAAATCGACCAAGTACCCGCCATGCTGATGACCATCGTCAAGAGCGCCTTCGGTCTCGACCAGGCCTTCGGCGGCCTGATCGGCACCGCGATCGTGATGGGCGTGAAGCGTGGTGTGTTCGCCAACGAAGCCGGTCTGGGCAGTGCACCGAACGTGGCGGCTGTGGCGTCGGTCGAGCACCCGGTGGCACAAGGTGTGGTGCAAGCGTTCAGCGTGTTCCTCGATACCTTCGTGATCTGCACCTGCACCGCGCTGCTGATCCTGCTCTCGGGTTTCTACACCCCGGGCTTCGAAGGCGACGGCATTGCCCTGACCCAGAACTCGCTGGCCGCCGTGGTCGGTGACTGGGGCCGGATGTTCATCTCGGTGGCCCTGGCGCTGTTCGTGTTCACCTCGATTCTCTACAACTACTACCTGGGCGAAAGCAATCTGCGCTTCCTGATCGGTGAAAACCGCAAGGCGCTGATCGGCTACCGCGCGCTGGTACTGGTGTTGATCTTCTGGGGTGCCATCGAGAACCTCAGCACCGTGTTCGCCTTCGCAGACATCACCATGACCCTGCTGGCGTTCGTGAACCTGATCGCGCTGTTCCTGCTGTTCAAGGTCGGCATGCGCATCCTGCGGGACTACGATGACCAGCGTTCGGCCGGCATCAAGACCCCGGTATTCGATTCGAGCAAGTTCCCGGATCTGGACCTGGACCGCAAAGCCTGGCCGGCCAACCCGTCTGCCGCTACCGGCAAGACGCAAGCCGAGCCGCAAGGCGTCCCTGCAGCGCAACGCTGATAGGTGAATGACGGGCGCATCCTCTGCGCCCGTCAGTTATTGTGATGCAATGCCTGCTCCCACAAGGAACTCATCGTTTCGGAGAATCCTATGAACCCTTCGACTTATCCTGCCGCCCAGCACGTCATGGTGTTGTACACCGGTGGCACCATCGGCATGCAGGCCAGCGCCAATGGCCTGGCCCCGGCGTCCGGTTTCGAAGCGCGGATGCGCGAGTACCTGCACAGCCAGCCTGAACTGGTCGTGCCGCAGTGGCGCTTTCGCGAGATGTCGCCGCTGATCGACAGCGCCAACATGACCCCGGCCTATTGGCAGCAACTGCGTGAAGCGGTGGTCGACGCCGTTGATGGGCAAGGCTGCGACAGCGTGCTGATCCTGCACGGCACCGACACTCTGGCTTACAGCGCGGCGGCGATGAGCTTCCAGTTGCTCGGCCTGCACGCTCGCGTGTGCTTCACCGGCTCGATGCTGCCGGCCGGCGTTACTGACAGCGATGCCTGGGAAAACCTCAGCGGCGCACTGGTTGTCCTCGGCCAAGGCCTGGCGCCGGGTGTGCACTTGTACTTCCACGGCGAACGGCTGGCACCGACCCGTTGCGCAAAAGTGCGCAGCTTCGGCCGTCATCCATTCAAGCGTCTGGAGCGTCAGGGCGGCGGCGTGAAAGCCACCTCGATTCCAGCGGCGTTGAATTACAACCAGCCAAAACAACTGGCGAATGTTGCCGTGTTGCCACTGTTCCCCGGCATCGGTGCGCAAATCCTCGATGGCCTGCTCGACAGCGGCATTCAGGGCTTGGTGCTGGAGTGCTACGGCAGCGGTACCGGGCCGAGCGACAATCCGGCGTTCCTCGCCAGCCTCGCCCGCGCGCGGGACAACGGCGTGGTCGTGGTGGCGGTCACGCAGTGCCATGAAGGCGGCGTCGAACTGGACGTTTACGAGGCGGGCAGTCGCTTGCGGGGCGTTGGTGTGTTGTCCGGTGGCGGCATGACCCGTGAGGCCGCGTTCGGCAAGTTGAACGGATTGCTCGGTGCAGGCCTGGAAACCGCTGAAGTCCGCCGACTGGTCGAACTCGACCTGTGTGGTGAGCTGGTCTGAGCATGGCGTTGGACCGCCCCTCACCCTCTCCCAGAGGGTGAGGGCTGGACCGGACTGACACCACAAGCGTCGCGGCACACAACTTGCTCTCTTTTCCAGCATCCCCTGGCTGGAAGACACTGATGCTCCACTCCCACCTCACCACCCTCAACGCCGTCTCCCTGATACTCAACACCTTCAACGCCGAAGGCTTGTCGAGCCAGGCGCTGCTGGCCGGCAGCGGCATCAGTGCGGCGGATCTGAGCCGAGCCGATACGCGCATCACCACCAATCAGGAGATGCAGGTCTGCGCCAACGCGGTCGCACTCAAGCACGACATCGGCCTGGAACTGGGCCGGCGCATGCACGTTTCCTGCTACGGCATGCTTGGTTACGCACTCCTGACCTGTGCCACCTTCGGTGACGCTTTGCATTTGGCGATCCGTTATCCGGCGTTGCTGGGAACACTTTTCGAGCTGAACCTTGAGGACGACGGCGAGCGCGTCTGGTTCGTTGCGGCCGATTATCGCGAGAGTCCGGCGATGGCCGCGTTCAATGCCGAATTCTGTCTGGTGTCACTGAAAGTCATCTGTGACGACTTGCTCGGTCATCCGCTACCGCTGCTCGCCACACGCTTTGAACACGCGGCGCCGGATTACCGTGACAGCTACGCCGAGCATTTCGCCAGCCCGTTGCACTTCGCCGCCAAGGACAACGCCTTTGCGTTCGAAAAGCACTGGCTCGATCAACCGTTACCCCTGGCCGACAGCATTACTCATCAGGCCATGGCCGAACGCTGCCGCAAACAGAATCTCGAGTTCACAGGGCGTCAGGCATGGCTGGGAAGAATTCGCCAATTGCTCAGCGCCCAGTTGAACGCCGCGCCTGGGCTTGAGGGGCTGGCGCAGCAAATGAAGTGCTCACCGCGCACCTTGCGTCGGCACCTCAAAGACATGGGCAGCAGCTATCAGGAACTGCTCGACGAATTGCGTTTCGAACGAGCCAAACAAATGCTCTGTGAAGATCAACTGCCGATCTACCGCATCGCTGAACACCTGGGTTTCAGCGAGACCGCGAGTTTCCGCCATGCGTTCGTCCGCTGGAGCGGCGTGGCGCCGAGTCAGTTCAGGCCGCACTGAGATTCCAGTGTGCAGGCTTGCTCGCGAAGAGGCCGTGTCAGTCACCTGATGCATAAACTGACACCCCGCCTTCGCGAGCAAGCCCGCTCCCACAGGTTTTTCGCCATGCTCAGTGAACCGGCGAGCAACCGTGTGCTGGACAACCTCGTCCCTACCGCTTGAACACAAATCTCTGTGGGATCGCATTTTTCTGATGCAGGCTTGAGGGGCCAATTGCGGTCATGATTTTTGGCCATATCAATCCCCTTTTGGCCTTTCCTGCCGTTCTCCGAATCGTTGTACGCCGCAACACTTGAGGCCACCGAACCAGCCCTGCGGAGAACAACAAATGCTGACGATCTACTCGGACGATCACCACCTGCACCATGGCCGCTGCGAACTGATCGATGGCCAGCTCAAGCCTTGCTTCGAGATGCCCTCGCGCGCCGACCACGTGCTGCAACGCGTGCAGAACCAACACCTGGGCCCGGTCCGAGCCCCCCAGGATTTCGGCCTTGAACCCATCGCACGCATCCACAGCCGCGATTACCTCGAGTTTTTCAAGGGTGCGTGGGCGCGCTGGACCGAGTTCAACACCGACGGCGATCTGCTGCCCTACACCTGGCCTGCCCGCACATTGCGCGCAATCAAACCGACCAGCCTGCACGGCCAACTCGGCTATTACAGCTTCGACGGCGGCGCGCCGATCACCGCCGGCACCTGGCAGGCCGCCTATAGCGCAGCGCAAGTGGCACTGACCGCGCAAGCGGCGATTCAGGGGGGTGCGCGCGGTGCCTTTGCCCTGTGCCGCCCACCGGGACACCACGCCGCCAGCGACTTGATGGGCGGTTATTGCTACCTCAACAACGCCGCCATCGCCGCGCAGGCGTTCCTCGATCAGGGCCACGAAAAAGTCGCGATCCTCGACGTCGACTATCACCACGGCAACGGCACCCAGTCGATTTTCTACGAGCGCAGCGACGTACTGTTCACCTCGATCCACGGCCACCCGGAAGCGGAGTTTCCGTTTTTCCTCGGCTACGATGATGAACGCGGCGAAGGCCCCGGTGAGGGTTTCAACTTCAACTACCCGCTGCCCGCCGGTTCAGGCTGGGACATGTGGAGCGCTGCGCTGGAACAGGCCTGCAACGAGATCGACCGCTACGGCGCCGACATCATCGTGGTGTCGCTCGGTGTCGACACATTCAAGGACGATCCGATCTCGCAATTCAAACTCGATAGCCCCGACTACCTGGCGATGGGCAAGCGTATTGCCGCCCTCGGCAAACCAACGCTGTTTGTCATGGAGGGCGGTTACGCAGTGGAGGAAATCGGCATCAACGCGGTGAACGTGCTTGAAGGGTTTGAACGATAAAAAGCGCCTGAAACGGATTGGCACGGCAAGACCCGCTTTGGCGGGTCTTTTTTTGTCTGCGAGATGTATGTACCGCACGCCGCTGAAACGCGGCCTCTACCTTGCCCTGATTCGACGCCCTTAAGCGTGCCCCCCAATCAGAGCAGGTGTTGCCCATGTCCGAACATTCTTCAGCCAGTGCCGTTGATGTAGTCACCCAACTGGTGACCGGCCCCTCAGTGCGAGAAGTCGCCACAAAGACATTGCGTCCGGCACTCAAGACGCTGTACCCGGACCTCAATATCGACCCGCAACTGGCGATGGTCGTGAAACCGACCTGGATCATTCAGAACGACAAAGTCATTCCCGGCCGCCCTCAGATCGAATCGCTGACTGATGCGTTGGTACGCTTGGGCCTGTCCGGCACGGCGGAGACCTACCTCGATGGTGAACACTTTCTGACCTTGCAGCCCGATATCCAGACGGCTGTCCAGTTGCCGGTCAAGATCGACGCCATCGGTTTGCTGCTCAACGAACTGGCGCCTTTGCTGTTCATCGCCTTCAAGGAACAACACGTCGACTACTGGGATGAATTCACGTATCCGGGACAGCCGCGCTGGCAAAAAATGTCCGATGCCTTGCGTAATCTGTGGAACGTCGACGCCAGTCTTGGCTGGGATGCCGACCAGCGTGCCATTGCCCACGCCGTCTACCAAAACCCGGACAAACAACAACGTCTCAACGACGCCTACAAGACTCGCGCCTGCCTGATAGACCTCGACCGGGACGACGCAAAACACCCGGAACACTTGACCCTGCTTGATTGTGCCGTGCTGATCGGAACTGTCGAAAAGCGCACAGTGGTTCTTACCCACTCGGTGGTCCACGGTTTTCAGTGCTTCGACTCGCTGGATGCATTCGGCGAAGCCCTGCCGCAGTTCTGGCAGAGCGTTTCCAGTGCTGGCCTGAAGTGGCGACTGGTCGAGCCGCAGGGCCATTTCTTCGATCATCAGGCCTGCACACTGATCGCCCTGGAGGCCGAAGCCTTGGGCAAGATCAATTTTTTTCAAGACTCGACCCTCGACAACCTCTTCCCTCGCCAGGGCTCAGCGACCACCACCCGGGCCACACCGCGTCTCAAACCGCATATAGATCGTCTGGGGCCGCTACTGCCCGCCTGGCTGGACAATGCCCTTCCCGCCGATCAAACCCGTTACAGCCGACACCTGCTGGATCTGACGACGGTGCAGCATTCCAACCAGGGAAAAACGTTTCAGAGCGAAGTGGTCAGCCTGCAAAAATTCACCCGCCAGGCCCTGAAGCAGCAGATGCTCAAGGAGCATCCGACAGCGGACAAGATCGAGATCGATGACCTCCAGATCACCATCACCAGCCTGGTGGTATGGGGCACGTTCGTATTGCCGGGCAATATTCAGACTCAGACGCTTTCGCTCAGTGAACTGGCCCTGCAAAACCTGGCGGGCCAGCCCCTGGGCAATAAAACCGTGCACTACAACGGCGACCACGCGTTACCAGACTGGCTGACCGTGACCTACCTTGAAAAACTGGTGAGTACCGTCGACATCGGCAAGACCTACCCGCAGTACCTGCAAAAATTGCTGATTGACGACACCCGGCAAGCGACAGAACTGCAAGCGCTCTACACCAGCCAGTTACCCATAGAACTGCCGCTCCTGGCGCTGCAACACAAGATCCAGGGCAAAGCAGGCATGGATGAAAAAGGGTACCGATATGTCGCCGCAGCACTGGGCAACACCGCAGAGCAGCGGCACATCGATGGCGAGGAGATTGTCATTCGGCCTTTGTCGCTCATCGCCCACCGCAGCAGTTCACGCACGGATGTCGTCAACAACATGTTTGTCATCGGTCCGAGGGAAGTGGAAAAAGGCCCCTGCGTACTCTATCGACCGCTGTTCGAAATGGCGCTGATCCAGTATCCAGGCCACGCCAACCTGCTCTACGCCATCGAGCATTCGCGACAGCTTCGCGAGTCGGTACTCGCCTGGTTGCCGGACGATGTGCGCTTCAATTACAGCCAGTTCGTATTCACCGCCAGGCTGCCCTCGGTGTGGACGATCCCGCAACTGCTGGTGAACCCGACCACCGCGTTCGACATGTCAGGGCCTGTTGCATTGGGGACCGCTGCGATTGAGAGCGATGTGCGGGGAACACTGTATGAGAGCAACGTCCAGGCCGTCATCACACAAGCCGAACGGCAATCGGTATCGGATGCGGAGGCACGCTGGGCGACACTTAAACGCGGCGGTTGGATGGTGTTCAACGCAGCGTTGCCATTCCTCGGTCGCAGTGCCGGCACGGCAGCGTGGATCTGGCAGATCATGGACGATTTGCAGGAAATCAGCGATGTCGAGAATGAACAGACCGACAAAACTGCCTGGACAGCAATCGCCGACATTCTCCTCGCCTTGGGCATGGTACTGGCCCATCGTGCAGCGGTCGGGAACAAGCCGCAGCATGAATCGATTGCGACGACGCCAGAAGAGACGCCACCCGTAACGTCCGCCCCCAAGACCATCAAACCGCAGCGTTTGCCGGACATGGCCGGTACCGAACTGCCTGTCGCTCATCACATGTCGCTCAATACGGTGACCGCACTGAAGCGCTCCCCCGTCGCACTTGCAGCGCTGCTCGACAGTTTCAAGATCGACAAACCCAAAGAACTCGGCGCCGAAGCCAACGAAGGGGTGCATCGCCACCTCTACGCAAAACAGAAGAAATGGTACGCATCGGTCGGCGACCGCTGGTTCGAAGTACTGATCAACGAAAACCAGGACGTACAGATCATCGACTCGCGCCGGCACCCCACCCTCGCGGGGCCGTTGCTGACCCGCACCGCCGGCGGTCAATGGATCATCGACCTGAGATTGCGCCTGCGTGGCGGTGGACTGCGCAGTGGGCGCGAACAGGAAAGAGGCAAGAACCTCAGAAAAGTACAGGCACTGATTGCCGAAATCGAAGCTTTCGACAACACGATGGCAGACAAGCAGAGTCAACTCGACGCGGCCCATAACGCAATGCACGATACATCGTCGACCGTGGACGAAGCCGTTGGCAAAAAGTACCTGGACACCCTCGACTCGCTCGACAAGGCGTACGCGGCAAACGTCGAGAAAATCAAGTCACTGAACCGCAAACAGACAGTGCCCAACTATCGGACAGTCATGATCGAACGCCTGCAGATGCTGTTGTTTCTGGGGCAGGAATGGCTCAGCCAGCACAACACCGATTTTCAGACCAATGTGAACGCGACCATCTCGATGATCGCTGACCACACCCATGTCGAACCGCAAAAGTTTATCCAGTCCTGTGAAAACATCACCGATCAAACCCAAGGCATCATCGAAAAGATCGAGGCTGCCCATGCCCGGTTCGCAGAACTCGAGCTGCTCGGCAAAGAAGCCGTAGAGACCGTTTCAACTTATCGAAAGGCACTCCCGAGCTACGACCTCAATGACCTCAAGCTGTTGCAGATCAGTCTTGGGCAAGAGATCTGCGTCAAGCCCGGCGAGACCGCGACTCGGGCAGACGCGCAACAGGCACTGGAAACGCTCATCGAGGATGCTGCGCTGAATATTCAGAGCTCGATGAATCTGACCGCCGATGAGAGCCTGAGCAACTTGCGCGATCGAATCGAAGCCCTGAGCAACGTTTCCGAGCAGTTTGCCGCGGTGGACCAACGTTTTGCCGACCTAGTCGCGGAGTTTCCCGATCAACTCCAGACCACTCGGCTGGGGCATGTACGGACTCGGGTCATCGAATTCAAAGCACACACAGACGTGCGTCTGGCTGACCTGCTGCGCAATAAACATCTGCTGGAGCCGTTGCCAGGCCCAGCGAAACCGACGTCGAGTCGCAAGATCATCAGCACCAGATTCAAGGGCACGCTCGTTGGGGAACGGAAAAAAAGCACGGATGGCCTAGACACCGAACTGGTCGAGGTGCGCGGAGAACTGACCGGCGTTATTGCCACGTTTCACGAAAAATCGCCCGGTGTATGGGTCGAACACGGCATCACCAAAACCCAACCTGCCAAGGCCAGACCGAACATCAAAAAAGCGGTCGAACACGCAAAAGCATTACTCGATGGCCTGGCGGCGTTCCACCGGCGCACCGAGGCGCGCATCAAACGAGGTCAACGTATCCCGGTCGAGATTGAGGAGATCTACCATGAGGAAGCCGAGCGCTTGCGCAAAGCCGGCGAAGCGCTTGATGAGGCAATGACGGCCGCCAATCTGACCGTCGACCCGAAGCATCCGACGGCCGCTCTCGGTCATGCACTGAGCAATGCGGCAACCGCACTCTACGAAAAAGGCACCAGTGCCCGCATCAGGATCATCAAACAACAACCTCCGACGGCAGCCCGAGTGGAGTGGCTCAAAAACAAGCTAGAGGTGCAGATAACGCAAACGGTCACCCGGCGCAGCCTCAAGGGGCAGGACAAGGACTTCCTCGACGAATATGAAGTGAGCGACGCCAAAACCGCAAAAGTGCTGTGGTATGCGCACTTTCACTATAAAAATGCCAGCGACGCGTCCGCTTCGTTCACCGCCGGGCACATGAAAACCCTCCAGCAACGGCGCCTGGGCGGCAAGCTTGACCTGCGCAACAAAAGTAACCAGCAACTGATCGAAATCTATCGCAGCCAGATCGGCAGTACATTGGCGCAAACCCTGTTTTTCAAACCTGCCACGCCTGTCGCAGACGCATCAGTGCGGCTCTGATCCCAGGCTCCGGCACGGCGGCAAAGCCCAGCACCAGTCCGGCACGCTGATCGGCTGAAGTCAGGGAATCGGGCAGCCAGTAATGGCTCAAGCCGTTGATTTCCACATCCACGCGGGCGGCTTGTTCAACCAATTGCTGCTCGCGCTCGATGCTGTTCACGGCCACCGTCAGGTGCAGCCCGGCAGACACCGCCGGCAGCTTGCCCACACCGGCGATTGCCGTCGGCCAGCCGTCCAGCAATGCATTGCGACGGTTGAGTGCTGCCCGACGCATACGCCGGATATGGCGCTGGAAATGCCCGGCGGCCATGAACTCGGCCATCACCATTTGCGTACTCACCTCGGAATGCCGGACGTCCACTGCCCGGCGTTGCGAGAACGCGTCCACCAGCCCCGGTGGCAGCACCAGATAGCCCAGTCGCAACGCCGGGAACGCGACTTTGCCGAAGGTGCCGACATACAGCACTCGCCCCTGTCGATCGAGCGCCGCCAACGGTGCCAATGGCGCGCCGGTGTAGCGGTACTCACCGTCGTAGTCATCCTCGATGATCCAGCCCTGGGTGCGTTCGGCCCAGGCCAGCAACTCAAGCCGTCGCGCCAGGCTCATCACCACACCCGTCGGGTATTGATGCGACGGCGTCACATAAGCCACGCGACAGTCACTGGCTGCCGACAGCGCCGAGCAATCCATGCCCTCTTCATCCACGGCGATACCGTGTAAACGGCCACCCGCCACCGCGAACGCATGGCCGGCCGCTCGGTAACCCGGATTTTCGATACCGACGCCATCACCCGGCGCCACCAGTAGCTGTGCACAAAGACTGATGCCTTGCTGTGCGCCGCTGGTGATCACAATTTGTTCAGCCGAACACTGCATGCCACGCGAACTGCGCAAATAAGCGGCAATCAGACCGCGCAAACGCGCATCGCCAGCCGGGTCGCCGTAGCACAGTTGCTGAAGATCGGGTTTGCGCCAAAAAGCCGCGTTGAGCTTGGCCCACACGTCAAAGGGGAACAGATCGAAGGCTGGAACGCCCACTCGAAATGCGCGGGGCGGACCACTGGGAGGTTTGGGTAAATGATTGTTTCTGACCCGGCACAGCGGATCGCTGTGGATAACTTTACTGGACGGATCAACAGGTAAATCCAGCCAATTTGTGGATAAGTCTGTGGGTAAGCCTGTTGAAAACCCTGTGGATACTTTTGTGGATAGTTTTTCCGCCGATAACGCGGCTTGGGGTAATTGCGCGACGTAGGTGCCATCACCGACTCGCCCCTCGATAAAGCCTTCGGCGTATAGCTGATCGTAGGCGCGCACCACACTGTTACGGGAAATGCCCAGCGCCGCCGCCAGATCACGGCTGGCCGGCAGGCGTGTGCCGCCGCACAGGCGCCCGTCCAGCACACGCAAACGCAGCGCCTGATAGAGCTGGCGGGTCAAGCCCAAGCGACGGTCGAGCTCGATACCCGCCGGATTGAAGGGCATGGACAACGTGGGCGATTCAGGCATGGCAATGGACCTATGAAATGGGTCGTCAATGGCTCTTACAACAGACCAATAGCCTGCCTAGGATGCAGGCATTCGCCAAGGAAAATTTCTCCATGTACACGCCCCGCGCCTTTGCCATCGACGAGTTGTCGCAACTCCACGAACTGATCCTCGCCACCCGCCTCGCCATTCTGGTGACCCACGGCGAAAACGGTCTGCAAGCCAGCCATGTGCCGGTGTTGCTGCATTGCGAGCAAGGCGAGAACGGCACGCTCTACGGGCATCTGGCCAAGGCCAATGCACAGTGGAAAGACTTGCGCGACGGGGCTCAAGCGATGCTGATCTTTGCCGGCCCGGACGCCTACGTCAGCCCGGGCTTTTACCCGAGCAAGGCCGAGCACGGCAAAGTCGTGCCAACCTGGAACTACATCGCGGTGCACGCCTACGGCCACGCCGAAACCTTCAGCGACGGCGGACGGCTGCTCGACATCGTCAGCACCCTCACCGACCGCCATGAAGCGGGCCGCGCACAACCGTGGAAGGTTGACGACGCCCCCGCCGATTACATCGACGGCATGCTCAAGGCCATCGTCGGTTTTGCCATTCCCATCGACCGACTGGAAGGCAAGCGCAAGCTCAGCCAGAACCGCAGCCCCGCCGACATTGCCGGCGTGCGCGAAGGCCTGGCCGCCAGCCCCGACATCAATGATCAAACCCTCGCCCACTTGATGCGTTAAGGAATTCACCATGAGTCAGATCGAGATCCGCCCAGTCACCGCCAATGATCACGCCGCCTGGCTGCCGCTGTGGCAGACCTACCTGCGTTTCTACAACACCGAGCTGCTCGAGGCCGTAACCCATAGCACTTGGCAGCGCCTGCTCGACCCCAGCGAGCCAACCCACGCCGCCCTCGCCTGGGCCGATGGCAAAGCCGTGGGCATGGTGCACTACATCTACCATCGCTCGAACTGGAGCATCGAAAACGCCTGCTACCTGCAAGACTTGCTGGTGGCGCCTGAAACCCGCGGCACCGGCGTCGGTCGCCTGCTGATCGAACACGTCTACGCCACGGCCAAGGCTGACGGTTGCGCCAAAGTGCATTGGCTGACCCACGAAACCAACGCCACCGCGATCCAGCTCTACGAGCGCATCGCCGAACGCCCAGGCTTCATCCAGTTTCGCAAAGCCCTTTAAGGAGAGACACACATGACTGCTTCACTGGCCGACTGGAAAGGTGTCCCCGCCCCCACGACCACACTGATCGAAGGCCGCTTCATTCGCCTGGAAAGACTCGACCCGGCCCGTCACGCCGACGAGTTGTTCAACGCCCTGCAAGGCCCCGGCGCCGACCCGAAACTGTGGAACTATCTGCCTTACGGCCCATTCCCTGAGCGCAGCGTGTTCAATGACTGGCTGAACAACCACGCGGCCAGCAGCGATCCGTATTTCTTCAGCGTCATCGACCGCGCCACAGGTCAGGTGCAAGGCATCCTCAGCCTGATGTCGATTGTCCCGGCCCAGGGCCGCATCGAAATCGGCCACGTCACCTTCGGTGCACCGATGCAGCGCACGCCGAAAAGCACCGAGGCGGTTTACTTGTTGGCCAAATACTCCTTTGAGCTGGGCTACCGTCGCCTCGAATGGAAGTGCAACAACGGCAACGCCCGCTCCAAATACGCCGCCGAGCGCTTGGGTTTCAGCTTCGAAGGCGTGTTTCGCCAGCACATGGTGGTCAAGGGCGAGAACCGCGACACTGCGTGGTATTCGATTCTCGATGGTGAGTGGCCGGCGATTGCGGCCGGGTTTGAGCGGTGGTTGTCCGATGAAAACCAGACGCCTGACGGGCAGGTGAAAGGGCTGGTCGAGTGCCGCTCCTGAGCGTCTGAAAGCAAAAGATCGCAGCCTGGCAGGCAGCGATCTTTTGATGTTTAACGGACATCTCGCCGAATTCGCATCACGCCCATCTTCATCCCAAACGGGCGATTGTATGTTTTCAACAAGCACAGTGCGTTCGGCAACGGTCAGGCTTATTTCAGACCCCACTTTTTCAATCGCTGGTCAATCACGCCTCAATAGCGTATTTCCCAACCAATGCGCTGGCGGCACATGCGCATGCGCCGCCAGCACGTTAATCACTCCGTGGGCACTAACCTATCCAGCACCCGATTAACCGCCAGCTCTGCCAGCATCACCACCTGCGCGATGCCTTGCAGGGTTTTGCGGTTCGAGCCTTCAACCATTGCCGCGTGGTTGTTGAGCATGACGGTGGCGGAACCGAGCGTTTCACTGGCGTCGGCCAGCAGGGATTCGGAGTCAGCCTCGGGGTGCGCCATGTACAGCGTGCTGGGTGTGTAGGGCGTGGCCATGATGGCGGCGGCCGGTGGGCAGAGATAGTGGTCGAGGGCGCGCTCGGCGGCTTCATGGAATTTCTTTGAATCGGGCGATTCGTAGGGGGATGCCGGATCTGTGACCGGCGGGTTTGGCGTTACTTTGAACATCGGAGTGTACCTCTATGAGGCCGCACCATCCCGCTGCTAAACGATAGGGTGGCGGCTGTGCGCAAGTTAGCAGACCGGTCACTCCGAAACCCGGCGCACCCGAAGGTGCCATGCGCACAGCCACCATCAAGCGCAGGCAAATGCCTGACCGGATGAGACTTGTACGACCGGAATGAAACGAAGCCGGGCTGCTAAACCCGATCACTGGGAATCAGTGACCCGATCAAGTTACGCAGCCAGCCCTGGGCGCACAAGCCGGCGGATTCTGGCGTAGCCGTAGGCAACGACGCAAGGATTTGTAGGTCGCGAGGCGTAAAGCCAATAGGTCTTAAACGAGAACAACGCCAGATGTTTACTACACAAAAATAATTGGCGATTTGTCTGACGTATTTGAGCCGCATACATGCCAAGAATCCGAGCCTCGCAATAGCGTCAGTGAAGAGGCAACCGAACCACACGAACAATCAAGGTCCTTTCCTTCAACCCCATAGGACCCCTCCTACATTTTTTCTTCGGCACGTTTGTTAGCTTTCGGCACTTGTATCTGCCTTCACGCATTCAGATACAAATTCCCTCAGCGACCGTCGAAGGAACAAAGGATGCCTAGCCCCAGCCCTCTCGCACGTTTCAATCTGACCATTGATAGTCTGGAGCACGACCTTCAAGTCCTGGAGTTCACCGGTCAGGAAGCGATCAGCACACCCTATGTCTTTGACGTGGTGCTGGTCAGCGAGAGGCCGAATCTCGATCTTGAAAGCCTGCTGCACAAACAAGCGTTTCTGGCATTCAGCGACGGTCGCAATGGCATCCATGGGCAAATCCATCGCGTTGCGCAAGGCGACGCTGGCAAACGTCTGACGCGTTACAACCTCACGCTTGTTCCTCGGGTGGCTTATTTGGGCCACCGCATCAACCAACGTATTTTTCAACAGCTGACCGTCCCGCAAATCATTGCGCAGGTGCTGGAAGAACACGGCATCCACCGCGACCTTCATCTGTTTCAGTTGGGTGCCATTTATCCGGATCGCGAGTACTGCGTGCAGTACGACGAATCAGATCTGCACTTCGTCCAAAGGCTCTGCCAAGAAGAAGGCATTCATTACCACTTTCGGCACAGTCGCGAAAAACACCTGATGGTATTTGGGGACGACCAAACCGTATTCCCCAGGCTTGACCGGCCAACACCCTACAAACAAAACAGCGGCATGGTTGCCGAGGGACCCGTGATCAAACGATTCGACCTGCGAGTCGAAGCGCGCACCAGTCGCACCACTCGCCGTGACTACGACTTCGAGAAATCCCGAATTCTTCTGGAGTCCAACTACGAACCTGGCACCGAACTCACGCAGCCTGACCTGGAAGATTACGACTACCCCGGCCGCTTCACCCAGCGTGAGCGCGGCAAGTTTTTAACCAAACGGGCACTGGAGCGCCATCGTGCCGACTATCGGCAGGCTGAAGGCAAAAGCGATCAGCAGACGTTGGTATCCGGGCATTTTATGGAGATGTCCGAGCATTCACGCACGCAGTGGAATGCGCTTTGGTTGCTGACAGAAGTGCGCCACGAATGTAAGCAGCCGCAAGTGCTGGAAGAGAGCATCACCAGCGCAGGCTCCGCGCAAGAACATGACTTTGTTCAAGGTTATCGAAATCAATTTGTCGCGACGCCTTGGGACGTTTTCTACCGACCGCCACACCATTACCAAAAGCCGCGAATACTGGGTAGCCAGACCGCCATGGTCACCGGTCCCAAAGGCGAGGAAATCCACTGCGACCCCTTCGGCAGGGTCAAGGCTCAGTTTTTTTGGGACAGAGAAGGTCGTAACGACGACAAAAGCAGTTGCTGGTTGCGGGTGTCGTCCAATTGGGCCGGCAACGCCCATGGCAGCGTCACTATTCCGAGAGTGGGCATGGAGGTGCTGGTCAGCTTCCTGGAAGGCGATCCTGATCAACCGGTGATCAGTGGCTGTCTGGCCAACAGCGCCAACCCGGTGCCCTACGAACTGCCCGCGCACAAAACCCGAAGTGTGTTTCGCTCACGCAGTTCACCCGATAGCGGCGGATTCAACGAATTGCACCTGGAAGATCGCGCCGGGCAGGAGTTGATCTACCTGCGTGCCCAACGCGACATGGAGCACAAGGTCGAAAACGACAGTCGACTTGAAGTCGGCAACGAACGCCGGGAAACCATCAAGGGCAACAGCATCACCGTGCTGGGAGCCGAAGAACACCGAACCATCACCGCCGACCGCAAAGTGCAACTCAAGGCCAATGACTATCTGCATGTCGCGAGCAACAGCCAGACCCGAGTCGACCAAACGCTGGTGGTTGAGGCTGGCCAGCAAGTGCACATCAAGGCTGGGGCGCACCTGACGCTGGATGCTGGCGCGAGCATCAGCCTCAAGGCCGGTGGGCAGCACATTGTGATCGGCCATGCGGGCATTTTCAGCAGCAGCGAAATCCAGATCGGGGGTGCCCCGGTGGCGGGTTCCGCTGCCGCATTGTCAATGCCGGGGGCCAATGACGCCTTGGCGATGCCAGCAGAACGGCCGCCCATGATTGCGCCCAGCCAGAACGAATTGATGGCCGCCAGCAGCGTTATGGGATCGGACTTCTGCCCCATCTGCGAGGCCTGTCGTGCGGGTATTTGCCTGCCCCGGGGAGCCGCCGCATGACTGACTCGCTACCCCGCCAATGGATGAGAGAACAGCAACGTTCAGGTTTTGCCTTGTGCGTCGTTCTGGACTCACAGAACGAGCGCGACCTGCGCCAATCCCTTTTAAAAACCAGCCAATTCGACCAATACCTGAGTGTTTACGGTGAAACGTTGGTGGCTGATCTGGCGGATGCCGGGCCATTCATCTTCACTTTCGATCAGCCTGACGACAGCCGCATCAGTGAACTGCTGAAGAATCCGCAACGCAACTGGGGCTGGTTTGCCAGCCTTCAAAAAGGCGATTTGAGCAGGCTGGTCAAACATTGGCACGAACGCCTGATCATCGGTGCCCGCCCACATCAGGCGCTGTACCGCTTTCACGATAATCGGGTATTGAGCCGCGCCCTCGCGCACCTGCCTGAGGACGCCTGGCCGGCCTACCTCGGGCCAGCGATCAGCGTGTGTTACTGGCAAGGCACACACTGGCAAAGCACGAACAATCCCGCCCCCGGCAGCTACCCAGTGCCAGATCAGCCGCTGTGGCATCAAGTGCCAGCGCCCAACCAACAGACGGATGAAATTCGCCGCAGCAATGCTCATCGCTATCTGCTGGCGGAGCATGTCCAGGCTTACGCCAAACTTGCCGAACACCATGATCCTGATACGTGGCTGCGCAACAGACTGGCGCAGGCGCAAACGTGGGGTTGGCTGGCACCGGAGCAACTGGAGTTTTTGCTGACCCAGAGCCTGCAGGCGCAGGGCTACACGTTGGCGCCGCACTGGCAGGTTCGGGCCGGTGAAACGCCGAGTGAGCATTTCGAGCGGGTGTCGCAAACAACAGCATTTTGGCAAGGAGAAGCCGCCCTATGAAATGCCTGATTCGCACAGCAAGTCTGGGTTTTGGCCTCGCGTTAACCGCAGGCTGTGCGAGCAGCCACAGTCAGCCGAATACCTTCACCTTCACCGCCGATATGCCGCCCGACTTTGCATACGTTGCAGTGGTTTATTACATGCCTGCCAAGGGCGAAACCTGCACCGTTGAAAAAAAGGCCAACTTGGCACCCGTGTTCAACGGCGAGTGGCGAACGGAATACAAACCTGATGCTGAAATAACGATTCGCAGAACCCGTAGCGGCTGTCCGTTGGTGATCAATCGCATCGAACTGAAAATCTACGCGACTTACGGTAAGGATCGGGGAGATTTTGGCGCCGACAGCGCCAGGGTGTTCATTCGGAATGAGGTGGAAGATCAGTACAGAAACGTTTTCAACGAAGCGGGTGAAAGTACCTTTTACGGTGAATGCCAACAGCTGTTTCGTACTTCGGGTAAGCCCCGAATCCTCAGAAAACTCCTCGACTGCAAAACGATCGGTGCCCAGGGGGAGTTGCGACGAGGCAAACCTTCCGCCGCTTATACCCCGGACCAACTGCCGGGTAAGACCGTGAAGATGCACATCAAATTGGCCAGCGAGGAAGAGCCGGCCTTCAAGGATACGTGGGTCAAGGTGCCGAACGGCTGGAAGCGTTGTATGGGCAAAAATTTTGAGGATCAAGACGCTTATTGCTTTGGCAATTACAAAGACTTCAGCAGCTTTCAGATGCCAGACGTCCGGCAATGCACCATCTATCCCGGTTGCACGGAATAAGGACATTACTCAATGACTACCTCGTATCCCCTGCTTAAAAGCTCTGTTTTGGGTTGTTGCTTCGTTGGCATTTCAGGCTGCGTGAGCAGTCAGCCGAATACGTTCACTTTCACCGCCGATATGCCGCCCGACTTCACCTATGAGGCCATCGCAGTGTATGTGCCTGCCAAAGGGGAAACCTGCACCGTGCCGGGCGGACGAGGCACTGGAGTTGGTTACAACCTGAAATGGCGTGAAAACTATCAGCCCAACTCCGAAATAGCCCTGCGCAGAACTGTCAGCGGATGCCCGCTGGTGATAAGCCGCATCGAGCTGGAAATCTATGCGACTTACGGTAAAGACCGGGGAGATTTTGGCGCTGACAGCGCCAGAGTGTTCATTCGGAATGAGGTGAAAGATCAGTACAAAAGCGTCTTTAACGAAGCAGGCGAAAGCACCTTCTACGGTGAATGCCAACAGCTCTTCCGAACGGTAGGGCCAAAACGGCGCATCGTGAAACTCCTCGATTGCAAGACTACCGATGCTCAGGGCGAGCTGAAAAGAGGCAAGCCTTCCGCGGCTTATACCCCGGACCAACTGCCGGGTAAGACCGTGAAGATGCACATCAAATTGGCCGACGAGGAGAAACCCGGCTGGGGAGATACGTGGGTGAAGGTTCCGAATGGCTGGAAGCGTTGCATGGGCAGAGGACTTGAAGATCAACGAGGTTATTGCAACGGTAACTACACCGACTTCAGCACTTTTCAGATGCCAGACGGCCGGCAATGCACCATTTATCCCGGTTGCACGGAATAAGGAGGTTTCGACATGACATCAATGGAAAAAGAGCTGGAATCTCCACTGAGCAGCCGCGTATTGACATGCCCAGCACAGGGTCGGTGGAGCAGCTTTCAATTAGTCGACGAGTTTGGTTCTGGCGAACCGTATGAAGGCTTGGCCTACGTCGTAGTCGATTCGGAAGGAAAAACCTACGATGGCAATCTCGATGGCACTGGCACAGGCAAAGTTTCTGAGCACTTCGCAGGGCCGATAGCACTCACCTTTGATCAGAAGTACCAAGGGGAAGAAGAGCTATACAAGGACTTACAAGCAAGACCTCATTACCCCCTGAAAATTACTGAACTTCAGGTACGCGCCGAACAAACCCGCTACCTGAACCACAACTCGACCCGCACCAGAGAAAACCCCGCACAAGCCTGCGCCGATGAATTCTTTCAGGTGGAAGTGCGTCATCTGGTCAAGCATGTTTCGCATTTGCCACCGCAGGTTTACAGCCATTACCCGCCCGGGTCGGGGCCGGCGAAGATCATGGGTAAGCATGGTGAGCGCGGTGTTGCCCTCATGCCGCTAAAACATACGGTGCTGGAAGTACGCCCGATGCGCGCCTTGCGCCCCATGCTGTCAATCGACGCTGGGGTCTGTGCGCTAAACCTCTATCAACTGGCGCTCATGTCCACCCTGAGCTATTGCCCGTTTGGTCAGAAGCCGGATAAACACCCCGTCGAAACGAAGACTGTGCGCTTCCCCTTGCAACCCACTGTTGGTAACTGGTTCGGGGATGCACTGGCCAAATTCGAAGAGCTTGGCAAAGTCGATGCGACGCAGACATCAGCGTATTACCCGCTTTTTGAAGATGTGCCGTACTCCAGGCGACTGGAGATCGTGCCGTTCGACCCAGATCTCTATGACGCAAACAAACCTGAACGGGAAGACGAGCAGGAGCACCCCGCCAAGATCCATTTCTTCGACGACAGGATCTTGGGTAAGCAGTCCACCGATACCCAAGCCTTCATCACCCACCACGACGAATTAATCCTGATTTCCGTGCGTGGCACCTATGAAATCATCGCGGATGGCCTGCGCGATGCCGATGCGTTTCAAGTGCCGTTCGAAGAACACGGCAGCAAGGTGCACCGTGGCTTTTACGAAGCGGCACAGAAAGCCTATGGTTTCGTCGTGAAATACCTCGACAGGTTTTATACCGGTCAAAAACTGCTGATCTGTGGGCACAGTCTCGGAGGCGCAGTGGCATTGCTGCTGTCGGAAATGCTGCGTCGGCGAGCAGACTTCAACTACAACATCCAGCTCTACACCTACGGCGCCCCCCGCGCCGGTGACGCCCTGTTCACCAAAGGCGCAGAGCCGCTGGAACATCACCGCATGGTCGCCCACAACGACCCGGTGCCCAGTGTGCCCGGCACCTGGATGAACACCAAAACGAGTGTTTACGGAACAGGTGCGGCACTGACCTTCGTCAACGTGCCCGTTGGCCTCTCGGTGTTTGTCGCCGGTATTACCAACTGGACCGGCGAACCCTACGAGCACCACGGCAAGCTGTACCACGCGATGCCGGTGCAGTTTGATCGCAATGAAAAGTCCATGATCCTGTGGGAGCCCGGTTGCGACACCGTTGCCCAGCATGCCGCCTGCTCGGTGGCCATTCAGCAAAAAAACGGCCTCCCGGATCGACCTTCGTTACTGACGCAACTCTTCAATGCCGGCAGCCACTCGATGGTCGGCAGCTACATTCCGGCGTGCTGGGCAACGCTGAAACGTTGGCAGGAAGCGCAATCAGCAAACCGATCCCTCGTATCGGATAGAGAGTTTGAGTGGATGCAAAAAGCGCTGGCGAGCATTACTTTGCAGTTGCGGCAAAAGCGCGACCAGACACGCCCGGACGCTTACGTTCGCCATCATGAAAAAACCATCGAAGCGCTCAATCGCGAGATCGACAAAATACAAATGTCGCTTGATCGCCTCAAAACCTTGCGTCAACAGCGCATCACCGAAAAAAAGGTCTACGGATCACTTTCGGACCAGCCCGAGCCGCTGTCTGAAAGCCTGTCGCGCTGGCTTGCCCATTCGGAAAACAAAGTCGTCGAGCAGTTGGCCATGGCGCCCACCAGCAAAAGTGATGACGGGCTACTGGCGTCGATCTACGGCCATACAGTGGGTGCGCCGCATACGCTGGATATCGATTCATTCATCTAAAAACAGTCCGGCACCCTCGCCATTTGCGTGTCTTGCGGGTAACCCGCGCCCGAAGGCTGCCCGGTTAACCCGCGAGGTTTTCCATGAAAGATTCAAGTTCAATGTCCGAAGCTCAAGCGCTGCCTGATTATCACCAATGCCTCCCCGCCGAACTCCACAGCCATGCGGATGATTTCATTCGCTATTTGCACGAACTGCCCAAGAGATCGCCGGTCGAGTGCCCGCTGTGCGGTCATCCACGCTTCAGACTGGAAACCAGCCAGAAAACACGCCTGCCTTTTTACCGCTGTGTGGCCTGCAACAAAGGCTTTAACTGTCTCTCGAAAACACCGTTTTCGAAAGTCGGGCTAATGCACCTCTGGTCAACCTTTGGTCAATACCTGTTGGCGGGTTGGTCGATGCGAGGTATTGCCGAAGCCATGAATATTGCCCCCAGCACCACTTCGCGGTGGAACAAACACTGCCGCACCGTCATGGCTAAAGACTTTCCAACGTTGTATCAGTGGTGGGCGGCACGCCAGGATCGAATCGATCTGGAGCCACCCGCACCTATTGCGGCTCAGGCCCAAGCGTTTCTGAGTGGGCTGGAGCATTTGCTCACGACTCCTCAAGCAGTCTGTCCAAAGTGCGGTTCACCTGACATGAAGCGTTTCGATGAGCGCCGCCCTGATTTTCGTTGCCCAGGCTGTTACAGCACTGTGAGTTTGCTGCAGGGCACGCTACTGGCCCGATTGGGTTATCCAGAGCATTGGCTGGGTTTTGTTCAAGGCTTGATCAACGGCGAGAGCGTGACTGATTTACAGCGGCGTACAGGCCTTTGCCAGCAGACGTGCAAGCGTTGGCAAGTACGTTTCATGCGGATGTTTGAAGAACAGGGCCACACCGATCTGGCACAGTGGATTACATGGCTGCGCAGCCGTCGGGTTAAAGAAGTGAGTGATTTTGTGCGAGACGGCGGGGAGCTGGAAGCGATTACAGGTTCTCGTTATTCCGCCAATTCAGGACGGCGATTTGCCGTTCCCCCGAAGAACCCGTGGAAGCGCAAACCCGATAAGTAGGCCGTAGGAGCATTTAACGCCGCGCACTTTTATCGGCGCACCGGGTTGGTCAGGGGGCGATGGCAGAAGTCATGGGACAGACCTCATCAAGCAGATGAGGCCAATCCTGGAGTCGCTATGCGTCCGTCATGTGGGATGGCCCCTACACCCTGGAGCTGCCGCAGGCTGCGATCTTTTGATCTTCTCTCAAGCGAGTTTCTGCGCCAGCACCGCAATGTGCTCCGGGCCGATCCCGCAGCAACCGCCCAAGTGACTGGCGCCGCGCTGCTGCCAATCAATCGCCCATTGCAGATAGCCGGGTGGATCGAGGTCTTCGCGCAACGGATCGAGTCCGTCATTGGCCGTCGCTTCCTTAGGCTGCGGCGGGAAGGCGTTGGCATAGGCGCCGATGTTTATCTTCACCCCCAGACGTTCGAAGGTCGCGCGTGCCGCGTCAATCGCCGCGCCGATCACTTCCGGCTGACTGCAATTGAACAACAGCGTCTCGACGCCCAACTCAGCCGCCGCTGCAGCCGCTTCGGCCACCGGCTCGCCGGAACGCAAACGCGGCACTTCGTCGGTGTCTTCGTCCTTCAAGGTAAACGACAGCCAGAACGGCTTGCCGTCCTGCGGCAGCCCGGCGTGAATGGCGCGCGCCTCGACGATCGAGCTTTGGGTTTCCGCCAGCCAAAGATCAACGTGCGGTGCCAGCCCCTTGACCAACGGGCCCAGCAACTCGGTCACCCGGGACGCCTCGAACAGATCCGGACGATAGGAGCCAAACAACGGCGGCAACGAACCGGCCACTCGCACCGCTTTGCCCGAAGCCTGCACCGCACGCCGCGCCAGTTCACCGGCCAACGCCGCCAGCGCCTGCCCTTCAGCGGCGAAACGTTCTTCGCCGATGTGGAACGGCACCACCGCGTAACTGTTGCTGGTGATCACATTGGCCCCGCTGGCGATGTAAGCGGCGTGTACCGCTTCCACCGCCTGCGGCGCTTCGCTCAACGCCAGCGCTGACCACTCGGGTTGCCGGAATGGCGCACCGGCGCGTTGCAACTCACGGCCCATGCCGCCATCGAGAATAATCGTGCTTGCTGCGCCCATATGCCTTTCACTCATAAGCTTATGAAAATAACTCACTATCAGAGTCGTTCTTATAACTATTTAATACGCACCATTCCGTTAATGACAACCTCTTTTTCAACCAGGGATCGACTGTGAAATTTCAACCGCTACTGGCCCTGGGCCTGACGATTCTGGCCGCCTCCTCCCAAGCCTTCGGCGGCGCCACACTGGATCGCGTCGAGCAGAAAAAAGAACTGGTTGGCGTGCTGATGGAAAGTTATCCACCGTTCTCGTTTCTCAACGAAGACAACCAGCTCGACGGTTTCGACGTTGATGTCGCCAAAGCCGTGGCGGACAAACTGGGGGTTAAGCTGCGTCTGGAAACGCCGTCCTGGGACGTCATCGCCGCCGGCCGCTGGAGCGGGCGCTACGACATCTGCATCTGCTCGATGACCCCGAGCAAGGCCCGCGCCGAAGTGTTCGATTTCCCGGTCGAGTACTACGCCTCCCCTGCGGTGATCGTGGTCAACGCCAAGGATGACCGCATCCACGGTGCCAAGGACCTGAGCGGTATGAAGGTCGGCCTCACCAGCGCCTCCAGCTACGAAAGTTATCTGAACAAGAATCTGGTCATCGAAGGCGCCGAAGACACGCAGTTGCAGTACCCGTTCGAAGACGTGCAGATCGCACCGTACGATACCGACAACGTTGCCTTCCAGGACCTGGGCCTGGGGGCCGGTGTGCGTCTGGACGCGATCCTCACCAACCTCGTCACCGCGCAGCCACGCCTGAACGAAGACAAACGCTTCAAACTGGCCGGTGCGCCGCTGTATTCGGAACCGAATTCGGTGGCCATCGAAAAGGGTGACGCCCAGTGGGATGCCAAAGTGCGCGAGGTGTTTGCGCAGCTCAAGCAGGACGGCACCCTGAGCAAGCTCTCACAAAAATGGATCGGCGCCGACATCAGTCAATGACTTCTTTCCCGACACCTCCACAGCCACCGCAACCGGTGGCTGCATCACGCCTGCAACGGCTCTTCGGTTTTCGTACGCGGTTGTACCTGACCTGGGCGGCGATGTTCTGCCTGTGCGCCGGGTTCTTCCTGAGCTTCGACCTGAAGTTCTCGATCATCCTCGACAAGCTGCCCAACCTGGTCGGCCTGAAGCTGGCACCCAATGGCTTCCTGCAAGGCGCGGCGCTGACGTTGTTTCTGTGCGTGTGCTCGATAGTCGCCTCGTCATTGCTGGGCTTCGTCACCGCGTTGGGGCGCTTGTCGAAAAGTGCCGTGGCGTTTGGCATCGCCAGTTTTTACGCTTCGTTTTTTCGTGGCACGCCGCTGCTGATCCAGATCCTGCTGATCTATCTCGGCTTGCCGCAATTGGGCATCGTACCCGGCGCCATCGTTGCCGGGATCATCGCCCTGTCGCTGAACTATGGCGCTTATCTCAGCGAAATTTTCCGCGCCGGCATCCTCGGCGTCCCCTATGGTCAACGCGAAGCGTCACTGGCGCTGGGCATGCGGGAGTCGGTGATTTTCTGGCGCATCACCCTGCCCCAGGCCATGCGCACGATCATCCCGCCAACCACCAACCAATTCATTTCCATGCTCAAAGACTCGTCGCTGATCTCGGTGATGGGCGTTTGGGAGGTGATGTTTCTGGCGCAGTCGTATGGTCGATCAAGCTATCGCTACATCGAAATGCTCACGACCGCCGCGATCATTTACTGGGTGATGTCGATCGGGCTTGAGCTGATTCAGGCACGCATGGAGCGCCATTACGGCAAGGCTTACGAACGCCGTACCTAAGGTGCTCTGCACTATCACCGACATCATTCTGTAAAACCCCATCGCTATACAGGACGGCCCGCTTATAACAAAAGGCCGTCCGCCCATGCCCTTCTCGCCTCAGCGATTGTCCCTCGCCATCGCCCTGTTGATCGCCACCACGGCCGCTCACGGCAAAACCGTGCAGATCGACAGCGCCACCACGGCTTCGCAAACCCTCGGTGGCAGCGACACGCTGACGATTTCGGCGCCGGGCAGCATCACCAACAGTGGCAAGGCTGTCAGCCTGAAGGACAACACCAGCGGTGTCGGCGTGGTGATCGATAACGCCGGCAACATCATCTCCACTGGCGGCCGGGCCATCGACAGCAGCGGCGACCTGAGCCAGGCACGCAATTACGCCCTCTACAACCGCAGCGGCGGGCAGATCCTCGGTGCCAATGATGCGTTGCGCATCGACAGCAACTTCGTCAGCGGCAGCCTGTTGATCGACAACAGTGGCGTCATTCGCTCCACCACCGGCCAAGGGCTGGACCTGGATGCGCTGCGCAGCGACGGGGTGAAAACCACGATCATCAACCGTGCGGGGGGGCTGATTCGCGGCGAGGCCAGCGACGGCATGAAGACCGGCGCCAATGCGACGATTACCAACTACGGCGAGATCTCGACGGGCGATTCGCACAACGCCGACCAAAAATTCGACGGCATCGATATCGATACCGCCACGGGTGTGTCGATCACCAACGACGGCGTCATTTCCGGCGGCCGCCACGGCATCACCACTGACCTGGGCGCGACACTGGTCAACTACGGACAGATCACCGGGCGCAACGGCTCGGGCTTCGGCTCCGACGGCGATGGTACGGTGATCAACCACGGCACCATTACCGGCGCGTACGCCGGGCTGCAAGCCAACGGTGATGGCGACGGCGTGGACATCGACAAGATCGCCCACATCGAAAACTACGGCACCATTCAAGGCGTTGGCGCGGGCGGTGTCGACAAGGGCGGGTTCGCCAACGGCAGTGAAGGCATCGCCCTGGGCGGCGGCTACATTTTCAACGCCAGCGGCGCCCTGATCAGCGGCGCTAACAGCGCGATCCTGGTAGACGACGGTAGCGACGGCTCGGGGCTGGCGGCAACCACGCTGGAAAACTTCGGCACCGTCCAGGGCCTCGACGGTTTTGGCGTGAAGTTCGTCGGTGAGTTCGCCGACAACGTGGTCAACGGCGGCACCCTCAGCGGCAGCAATGGCCTGGCACTGGATCTGGGCGGTGGCAACGACAGCCTGACCTTGCGCAATGGCAGCCGCTTTATCGGTGTGGTCGATGGCGGCAGCGGTTACGACCGGGTGGTGATGGACGACGTGGCGGGTGGCAGCTTCAGCGACAGTCGCAATTTCGAGTGGCTGGAGGTCAAGCAAGGCGCGTGGACGCTGACCGGTAGCGGCGATTTCAGCGACGGCGGCGCAGTGCGCAACGGCGCGACGCTAATCAACCAGGGCGCTATCGCCGGCAACCTCACCGTGGATGCTGGCGGGGTGTATGCCGGGGGCGGTTCGGTGGGCAGCCTCAACGTCAACGGTACATTGCGCACAGACACGGGCCTGGGCCGCGCGACGATTGTGCGTGACTTGAACATGGGCAGCGCAGCCACCCTCGCCTACGGCGTCAACGCCGACGGCAGCAGCGCGCCAGTGCAGGTCGGCGGCACCGCGAATCTCAACGGCGCGACCCTGGCCGTTAATCCCGGCAGCGGCACCTATCCGTGGCAGAGCCATTACACCGTGCTGCAAGCCACGCAGGTCAACGGCACCTTCGGCAAGGTCAGCAGCGATTACGCCTTTCTCACACCCACGCTGGCCTACACGCCAACTCAAGTCGGCCTGACGTACACCCGTAACGACGTCGCCTTCAAAGATTTCGCCGCCACCGGCAACGGCAGTAGCGCCGCCAACAGTCTGGCCTCAATGGGCAAGCACAACGCGCTATACAACGCCCTGCTCAACACCACCCAAAGCACTGCCGGCGCGGCAATCGAGCAACTGGCCGGGGCCAGCAATGCCAACCTGACCAGCGCCACCCTTGGCGCCAGCAGCCAGGTGGGCAACAGCATGCTCTCGGCAATGCAGCAAATCGGCGGCAGCCCGGGACTGATGGTCGGCCTCGATCAACACGAAACCCCTGTGCTGGCGGCCAACGGCGTGCCGTCCGAGGCGCGCAACCTGAACGATCCGAACGCTCGCGGCCGCCTCTGGCTGCAAGCCATCGGCGGCTACGGCAAGCTCGACGGCGAACACGGCAGCAGCGGTCTGGAGCAACGCTCAAAGGGCAGCGTGCTCGGTGCCGACTGGTCGCTGAATTCAGCATGGCGATTGGGCGTATTGGGCGGTTATTCGACAACCGATCTGGACGCCACAGGCGTCGATGGCAATGTCGAGAGCTGGCATGCCGGTGTTTATGCCCTGCATCAGAACGGCCCGCTCTCACTGCGCCTCGGCGCGGCATACAGCGGCCATCAAGGCGAAAGCAAACGCACCATCGCTTTCAACGGTTTCAGTGATCGCCCCAAAGGCGACTATGACGCCGACAGCCAGCAAGCCTTCGCCGAACTCGGTTACGCCATGGGCAGCGGCCGCCTCAGCGCCGAACCATTCGCCAGCCTCGGCTACCAGCGCTACCACCGCGACAGCTACCGGGAAAAGGGCGGCGCCGCTGCGCTGCAAGTCGACAGCCAGACCCAGGACAACTTCAGCAGCACCTTCGGCCTGCGCCTGGCGCACCTGAGCAGTCTGGACAACGGCATGAGCCTGACGCCACGCATGGCGGCGGGCTGGAAACACACTTACGGCGACGTCAGCAGCTCGACGCGCCAGGCCTTTGTGGTGGGCGGCACGGCGTTCAATGTGGACGGCAGTTCTTTGGATCGGGACAGTCTGGTGCTGGAGGCCGGGCTGGACGTGGGGATTTCTGCTCGGCATACGCTGGGGGTGGGGTATAGCGGCGAAATCGGCAGCAACAGTCGCAATCACGGGTTGATCGGGCAGTGGCAGATGAGTTTTTGATCGTTGAATAGCCAGTGTGGTCTTGATTAGTCGTAGGAAAAGGAGCCGGTATAGTCGCGTAAAAATACCGGTTCCGGATATAGCGGAAGATTTCGACAAAATGACGCGACAGCGCCTGCAAAACGGCGGGAAGTAGCCGACATCAAAATTTTTGCTGCGTCCCTAGAGTTTGGCCTTCTTTCAAAAAAGGCCTTGCTTGATGCTCATTCAACACACATTCAAACCACAACACTTGGCTTTAGCCATTGCGTTGGCGCTGGGCTGCGCAAAGATTGCAAACGCCCAGCAACTACCTGAAGCCTCTGACGCTGCGTCCACCGCGCAGGTGCCAGAACAGCCCGAAGACACCGTCTATGCAGAATCTCTTGGGAGGATTAAGGACTTTATCAACGATAAAGCGACCGTTCCGATTGCCTTCAATACACCCCAGAGCACTTTTCGAGGAACGGAACTCAACGATTTGATCGCTCTTCAAGACGACGCAAGCTTCACGGGGCAGTTGGATGGTGGCAAGGGGGACAACATGCTGCTACTGGATATCTCCGAGGGGGGCACGCTGAAAGACACCCGCAATTTCAATGCACTGTTTCTCGTACGCGGAGACTGGACGCTGAGCACAAAGGGAGACTTCAACCAAGGCGTGCTGGTAACACACAACGGTGCGCTGACCAACCAGGGCACCATCAGCGGTGGGGCGGTTACCGCTGGCAAACTCTTCAACAATGGAAGCATAAAAGGGGATGTCTATGTCGAGAACGGCGGCAGCTTTGCGGGTAAGGGCTCGGTAGGAAACTTGCACGTTAACGGCCTGCTCATGGTCAATGGATTGCATGGTAGCCCTCGAGTGAAAGGCAGTTTGAGCCTATCCCCGAATGCTGAACTGTCTTATGAGGTCGCCCCCGGCAGCAGTGGTCAAACGATCAAGGTAGACGGCACTGCCAAACTTGAAGGCGCCACCTTGAAAGTCGTTGCAGTTGCAGGGGAATACCCGCAAAGCAGCCAGTACAAAATCATCGAAGCCAGCAAGGTTGAAGGTCAGTTCGGCACGATACTGAACGATCTGGCGTTCATGACAGCCACACCTCAATACAACAAAAAATCTGTGGGACTGACCTACGCACGCAACGAGGTATCCCTGCCTAGCGTGGCCACCACCGACAACGGTCGTGCAGTAGCCGAAAGTATTGAAGAGCCATCGATCCCGGATCGACCACCGATATCAGCACCACTGCCGACAACAACGGCCGTACTGGCGACAAGTCCATCTTCCACGTCAGAAGAAGCACCCATTTCAGAAGACGCGGTGGCGGTGCGTGCCGCCCCTGTCGCCACACCGCCAGCCCCTCAAACAGCGGCCCCCCAAAACGCTGCGGTCGTCGCACTGTTGGCTAGCGACAAAAGCACCGCACCGATTGCCATCGAGCAGTTGGCCGCCGGCAGCAACGCCAACCTCGCCAAAGCCACATTGAGCAGCGTCACGCCCGTGAGCGCGAGCATGCTTTCGGCCATGCGCCAACTGGATAGCCGCTCGGGCGCTGCGTCTGGCTCTGGCAGTTCACCCCGGCAGGCGGCCGGCAGTGCAGACTCCGGACGCGTCTGGGTTCAGGCCATCGGCCATGGTGGCAAGGTCGATCGCGATCACGACAGCACCCTGAAACACGCCACCCAGGGTCTGGTCATGGGCGCGGATTGGCGACTCGATGAGCAATGGCATATCGGCCTGCTGGGCGGTAAATCCCAGACGAAACTGGATGCCCGCCAGTACGATGGCGACCTCGACAGCTGGCACCTCGGCGCCTATGCCGTGCGCCAGGACGGGCCACTGGCCCTGCGCCTCGGGGCGACCTACGCCAGCCATGACGGCAGCAGCAAACGTCGAGTGGTGTTCAAGGGCTTCAGCGACCGCCTGAAGGGCAACTACGACGCCAACACCCAGCAGGCCTTTGCCGAACTGGGCTTCAATTTCGGCCATAACAACGTGACACTCGAACCGTTCGCCAGCCTCGGCTATCAGCGTTATCAACGTGACAGCTACAGCGAAAAAGGCGGCGATGCGGCGCTGAAGGTGTTCGGGCAAACCCGCGACAACCTCAGCAGCCTCTTCGGCCTGCGTGCAGCGAAAATCAGCCGACTGGACAACGGCATGAGCCTGACGCCGCGATTCGCCGCAGGCTGGAAACATACCTTCGGCGAACTCGACAGCGATGCCCGCCAACAACTGCTCAAGGGTGGGAAACGCTTTGAAGTGGCCGGTGCCGCGCTGGATCGAAACAGTCTGGGCGTCGATGCTGGCCTCGACCTTGGCCTGTCGGCCAACCACACCTTTGGGCTAGGCATCACGGGGGATTTCGGAACCGAAAGCCGTACTCACAGTGTGATGGGCCAGTGGCGAATGGCGTTCTGATGGTCTGAACACTGTCCCTGTGGGAGATTGCTCGCGAAGAGGGAGTGTCAGTCGACATGATCTGTGACTGATACACCGCATTCGCGAGCAAGCCCGCTCCCACACGGGATTTGCGTGATTCAGTCAAAACCCGGACGAAAAAAAGGGGAGCACATGCCCCCCCGAGGTTTAAAGCGTTGTACCGAGGCTGTTATCTCAGCCTTCGATCTCGATCAGGATTTCACCCGGATTGACCCGGTCGCCCTTGGCCACATGAATCGCCGTGACCTTACCGGCAACAGCGGCCTGGACTTCGGTTTCCATCTTCATGGCTTCGGTAATCAACACCGCTTGGCCGGCCTTGACGGTATCGCCCTCCTTGACCAGCACGTCGACGATGTTGCCCGGCATGGTGGTGCTGACGTGGCCCGGCGCCGAGGCTTGCTTGCGCTTGCTGCTGCCACCGCCGACGAATTCGTTGAGCGGTTCGAACACCACTTCTTCCGGCATGCCGTCGATGGACAGGTAGAAGTGACGCTTGCCTTCAGCCTTGACGCCAACACCGGTGATGTCGACGCGGTAGGTTTCGCCGTGAACGTCGATGACGAACTCGGTCGGCACACCTTCGCCGCCCGACGACGCGACTTTGCCGGCTTCAGGAATCGGCAACAGCACCTCCGGCGTGAGGGTGCCGGCGGCTCGCTCTTCGAGGAACTTGCGACCGATTTCCGGGAACATGGCGAAGGTCAACACGTCTTCTTCGGACTTGGCCAGTGCGCCGATATCGGCTCGCAGCTTGGTCATTTCCGGCTTGAGCAGATCGGCCGGACGTACGTCGATCACTTCTTCGCTGCCGATGGCCTGACGACGCAGTTTCTCGTTGACCACGCCCGGCGCTTTGCCGTAGCCACCCTGCAAATACAGCTTCACTTCGTTGGTGATGGTCTTGTAGCGCTCGCTGGCCAGCACGTTGAAGAACGCCTGAGTGCCGACGATCTGCGAAGTCGGGGTCACCAGCGGTGGGTAGCCGAGGTCCTCACGCACACGCGGGATTTCCGCCAGCACTTCGGCCATGCGGTTCAGGGCGCCCTGCTCTTTCAACTGGTTGGCGAGGTTGGAGATCATCCCGCCCGGCACCTGGTTGACTTGAACGCGAGTGTCGACCGCTGTGAATTCGCTTTCAAACTGGTGGTACTTCTTGCGCACGGCATAGAAGTACAGACCGATCTCTTGCAGCAGTTCAAGGTTCAGACCGGTGTCGTACTCGGTGCCTTTAAGAGCGGCGACCATCGACTCGGTGCCCGGATGGCTGGTGCCCGAGGCGAAGCTGGAGATTGCGGTGTCGATGTGGTCGGCACCGTTTTCGATTGCCTTGAGCTGGCACATGGCAGCCAGACCAGCCGTGTCGTGGGAGTGGATGAACACGGGCAGCGACTGTTCGGCTTTCAACGCCCTGACCAACTCACCCGTGGCGTACGGGGTCAGCAGACCGGCCATGTCCTTGATCGCCACCGAGTCGCAACCCATGGCTTCCATTTGCTTGGCCTGCGCCACAAAGGCGTCGATGGTGTGCACCGGGCTGGTGGTGTAAGCGATGGTGCCCTGGGCATGTTTGCCCGCCGCTTTCACCGCTTCGATGGCCACGCGCAAGTTACGCACGTCGTTCATCGCGTCGAAGATGCGGAACACGTCGATACCGTTGACTGCGGCCTTGGCGACGAAGGCTTTGACCACGTCGTCGCTGTAGTGGCGGTAGCCGAGCAGGTTCTGCCCGCGCAGGAGCATTTGCAGACGCGTGTTAGGCAGCGCGGCGCGCAGTTGGCGCAGGCGCTCCCACGGGTCTTCTTTCAGAAAGCGTACGCAGGCGTCGAAGGTCGCGCCGCCCCAGCATTCCAGCGACCAGTAGCCGACTTTGTCGAGCTTGTCGCAGATCGGCAGCATGTCTTCGGTGCGCATGCGGGTGGCGAGCAGCGATTGGTGGGCGTCGCGCAGGATGGTGTCGGTTACAAAAATCTTTTTGGTCATTGTTCTATTCCTCACAGGCCTGCGTGGGCGGCGATGGCGGCGGCGATGGCCAGGGCCAGCTCTTCGGGTTTGCGCTTGATCGAGTAGTTGGTCAGTTCAGGATGGCTTTCAACGAAGCTGGTATTGAACTGGCCGCTACGGAATTCCGGGTTGCGCAGGATTTCCTGATAGTACGCGGCAGTGGTCTTCACGCCTTGCAGACGCATGTCGTCGAGTGCGCGCAGGCCACGGTCCATCGCCTCTTCCCAGGTCAGTGCCCACACAACCAGCTTCAGGCACATGGAGTCGTAGTAAGGCGGAATGGTGTAGCCGGTGTAGATCGCCGTGTCGGTACGCACGCCCGGGCCACCCGGGGCGTAGTAACGAGTGATCTTGCCGAAGCTCGGCAGGAAGTTGTTTTTCGGGTCTTCGGCGTTGATGCGAAACTGCAACGCAAAACCACGGTGCTGAATGTCTTCCTGCTTCACCGACAGCGGCAGGCCGGAAGCGATGCGAATCTGCTCACGGACGATGTCGATCCCGGTGATTTCTTCGGTGATGGTGTGCTCCACCTGCACCCGGGTGTTCATTTCCATGAAGTACACCTCGCCCTCGGCGAGCAGAAACTCCACGGTGCCAGCATTCTCATAGCCCACAGCCTTGGCCGCACGCACCGACAGGTCGCCGATGTAGGCGCGCTGTTCCGGGGTCAGTTGCGGGCTCGGGGCGATTTCGATCAGCTTCTGGTTGCGGCGCTGGATCGAGCAGTCACGCTCGAACAGGTGCACCACGTTGCCAAAGCTGTCGCCGAGGATCTGCGCTTCGATGTGCTTGGGATTGACGATGCATTTTTCCAGGAACACTTGCGCCGAACCGAAGGCCTTGGTGGCTTCGGAGATAACGCGAGGGAAGTTCTGTTCGAGTTCTTCGCGGCTGTTGCAGCGCCGGATACCGCGGCCACCGCCACCGGAGGTGGCTTTGAGCATCACCGGGTAGCCGATGCGGTCGCCTTCAGTGAGGGCTTCTTCAATACCCGATACGTTGCCTTCGGTGCCTGGGGTGACCGGTACGCCGGCCTTGATCATGCTGCGGCGCGCTTCGGTCTTGTCGCCCATGCGGCGGATGACTTCTGCCGAGGGGCCAATGAATTTAATACCGCGTTCGGCGCAGATGTCTGCCAGTTCAGCGTTTTCCGAAAGGAAACCGTAACCGGGGTGCAGTGCATCGCAACCGGTTTCAACCGCCAGGTTCACCAGTTTGCGCGGGTTCAGATAACCGGCCAGTGGCTCGGCACCGATGCTGTAGGCCTCGTCCGCACGCTTCACATGCAAGGCATGGCGGTCGGCGTCGGAAAAAATCGCAACCGAGCGAATGCCCATTTCGGCGCAGGCTCGCACGATTCGTACGGCAATCTCACCACGGTTGGCGATCAGGATCTTTGTTATCACTTGGAGGTTCCCTTGAGCCGGTGGCACCACGACCTGCTAGACCCAGGTCGACGCGTGACCAAATGTTTCAATTTAGTCGCGACTCCACACTAGCGCTCGAAAGGAATTAACAAAAATGAATAAAAATTGGGTCAGGCATAAGCAAAGACTTATAGTTGAAGCACTCGCCAGCCTTCAGAGCCTGTAAAAAATGCGTAAGTCCCTGATGCGTATGACATTGCGTCAATTGCAGATCTTCAACGAAGTGTGTGATTTGCGCTCCTACAGCCGCGCGGCGGATGAAATGTCTCTCACGCAACCGGCCGTCAGCCTTCAGATTCGTCAGCTCGAGGAGCTGATCGGGCAGCCATTATTCGATTACGTCGGCAAAAAACTCTACATGACCGAAGCCGCCGAAGCTCTGCAGCGCGCCAGCCGGGACATTTTCGGGCGCCTGGAAAACCTCGATATGCAGCTGTCGGACATGCAGGGTTCACTGCAAGGCCAACTGAAACTGGCCGTGGAATCCAGCGCCAAGTATTTCGTACCGCACCTGTTCGCCGCCTTCAAGCGTCAGCACCCGGAGGTGAACCTGCAACTGACCGTGGTCAACCGTGGCCAAGTCATTCGGCGCCTCTCGGATAACCGTGACGACCTGGTGATCATGTCGATGGTGCCTCAGGACATGGGCCTGGAGTTCCTGCCATTCCTCAACAACCCGATTGTTGCCGTGGCCCGCCCGGATCATCCGCTGGCGCACTTGGGGACGTTGCGCTTGCAGGATCTGGAGCCTTACACCTTGCTGATCCGCGAACCGGGCTCAGGTACACGACTGGCCTGCGAGGAATACTTCAAAGAGAAACGCGTGCACTTCACCCAGACTCAGGAAGTGGCCTCGGCCGAAGCTCAGCGCGAATGCGTGGTGGCGGGCCTGGGCGTGGCGCTGTTGACGCGCCACGCCCTGAACCTGGAGCTGGCGACCGGTGGCCTGGTCGAGCTGCCGGTCGAAGAGTTGCCACTGTTTCGCAGTTGGTGCCTGGTGCAAGCCAAAGCCAAACGGCTGTCACCGGTGGCACACGCCTTCCTGGCGTTTATCCGCAGCGAACGGGCACAGATCAGCGCGCTGGTTGAACGCTTCGACGGGAAGCTACCGGTGCCGCGTGCCAGTAATTGAGTTTGCCTTCCTCGGGAAAATCTCCGATCTGGGCCTGAAGCTGGCGGAGTTCGAAGCGATCTTCGATGGCACGGCGAAATTCCATGCGGCGCTGATCTTCCTGCTGACGACGGGTTTTCGCTGCGCTGTTGCGTTCTTCGTAGGGCTGAGCCATTTCGAGTCTCCCAAGGCGAGTACGGGAGTTTCACGATAGGCGCGAGGGATGACGGTTTGGCTTCGCGGGGATGACAGTGCGATGAAAGTTTCGCAGGGCGAGGGTGTTTTAGGGAATGCCTTCGCGAGCAAACCCGCTCCCACAGTGGATCTGCCGCGGACACACCTCTTGTGTCCAGGGGATCAAATGTGGGCGCGACCTTGCTTTAGTCGTCTAAGGCTTTCACAGCTTTTGGTGAGAGCCGCAAGCTGCGCAGGCTGCGCTTCACGCTCTTGAGGTGGTTGACCAGACTCGGCCCCCGCGCCATGGCCACGCCCATCGCCAAGACGTCGATGACCACCAGATGCGCAATGCGCGAAGTCAGCGGCGTATAGATTTCGGTGTCTTCATGCACATCGATCGCCAGATTGACCGTGGACAATTCAGCCAACGGCGTCTGGCTCGGGCACAACGTGATCAGTGACGCGCCGCTCTCGCGCACCAGGTTGGCAGTAATCAGCAAATCCTTCGAACGCCCGGACTGGGAAATGCAGATCGCCACGTCGGTCGGCTTCAACGTCACCGCCGACATCGCTTGCATGTGCGGGTCGGAATACGCCGCCGCCGTCAGCAGCAAGCGGAAGAACTTGTGCTGCGCGTCCGCCGCCACGGCGCCCGATGCGCCAAAGCCATAGAACTCGACGCGCTGGGCCTGGGACATCAGCGTCACTGCGCGCTGCAGTTCCACCGGATCGAGCTTCTCGCGAACCTCCATCAGGGTGTGCAACGTCGTGTCGAAAATCTTCAGGCTGTAATCGGCGACCGAGTCGTCCTCATGGATCGCGAACTGGCCGAAACTGGCACCGGCGGCCAGGCTCTGCGCCAGTTTGAGTTTCAGATCCTGAAATCCGGAGCAACCGATGGCACGGCAAAAACGCACGATGGTTGGCTCGCTGATGCCGACGCTGTGGGCCAGGTCGGCCATGGAACTGTGCATCACCGCCGCAGGGTCAAGCAGCACGTGGTCGGCGACCTTGAGCTCCGACTTGCGTAACAGGTGACGTGATTGGGCGATGTGTTGCAGCAGATTCACGGGGCTGGACTCTTCTTATGGTCGGGGATGTAGCAAGCTTGTAGTTATACTACATGAATCGGCTTTTTGCCTGCTCAATGCGTAACTCCATGCCCCCATATCAGGCGCGATGGCATACATGTAGCCCTTAAAACGTATTGTCCTGTTCGCGCAAAAGCCCGGCCAGATCGGCAGCTTCCACCGGTCGACTGATCAGATAACCCTGCACTTCATCGCAACGCTCGGCACGCAAAAATTCCAGTTGCTCCTGCCGCTCGACCCCCTCGGCCACCACTTTCAGCGACAACCCATGGGCCATGGCGATGATCGCCCGGGTGATCGCCGCGTCTTCACTGCCCTCCCCCAAACCCCGGATAAACGCCTGATCGATCTTCACGTAATCCACCGGGATGCGCTTGAGGTAACTGAGCGACGAATAGCCTGTGCCGAAATCATCAATCGCCAGTTTCACCCCCAGATCGCGCAGTTGCTGGAAGGTCGCGATGATGTGTTCGACGCTGTCGAGCAACTGGCTCTCGGTCAGTTCCAGTTCGAGGTAGTGCGGCGCCAGCCCGGTTTCTTCCAGCACCTGGCGCACCAGACTGACCAGTTTGCCTTGGCGCAACTGGTGCACCGACAGGTTCACCGAAACACGGATCGGCGCCAGCCCCTGACGCTGCCATTCGCACGCCTGCCAGCAGGCCTGGCGCAGCACGAATTCGCCGATCGGCCCGATCAGTCCGGTTTCTTCGGCCAGACCGATGAAGTCCCCCGGCGGCACTCGGCCCATGGTTGGATGATCCCAGCGCACCAGCGCTTCCGCCGCATTCAGGCGCCCGGTCTCCAGGCACAGCTTGGGCTGGTAGAACACCTTCAACTGCTGCTCTTCGATGGCTTTGCGCAACTGGTTTTCCAGTTGCAAGCGCTCAAGGGTGCTGGCCTGCAAGCTGTCGGTATAAAACTGGAAGTTGTTGCCGCCCAAATGTTTGGCATGTTGCATGGCCATGTTCGACTGACTGAGCAGCGCGGAAATCTCCCGCGCATTGTCCGGCAACATGCTGATGCCCATCGATGCACTGACCACCAACTCATGGCCTTCGACCGTCAGCGGCAGGCGCAGTTTGGCCGCCAATCGCGTGGCCACTCGGGCCAGACTCGACAGGTTGCCGTAGGCATCGAAGAGCACCGCAAATTCGTCGCCGGACAACCGGGCAATGGTGTCGGCTTCCGGTAAGGCATTAACCAACCGTCGCGCCATTTTTTGCAGCAACTGGTCAGCGATTTCGTGACCCAGACTGTCATTGAGCAGTTTGAAGCGATCCAGATTGATGTGCAGCAGCGCCAGACTGCGTCGCCCGCCCTGCCGCACCCGTTGATGCGCTTCGTGCAGGCGTTCGCGGAACAGCGAGCGGTTGGCCAGACCTGTGAGTTCGTCGTAATGGGCCAGATAACGCATGCGCTCTTCGGATTCGCGCCGTGCTGACAGATCGGCGAAAAAGCCCACGATATGGCTGACATTTCCCCGACTATCGCGCACCGCGTTAAGTTGTAGCCACTGCGGATACAGCTCACCGTTCTTGCGGGTCTCCACCAGTTCGCCCTGCCAACTGCCGTGCTGTTCCAGCGCATGGCGGATCGCAACGTAATGGCGGCGGGCATCGCGGCTGCACGGCAACTCGACGACGTTACGCCCCAGCATGTCGTCGATGTCGTACCCCGTGACCCGACTGAAGGCCTGATTGATCGCGATCAGCGCGTAGTTCGGATCGAGAATCACGATGCCTTCGCTGGCCGCTTCAAACACGGTCGCCGCCAGTCGCTGCTGTTCTTCAAGGTGTTTACTGGCGCTGATGTCGCGGCGCGTGCCGAGCATGCGGATCACCCGCCCGCTCTCGCTGCGCTCAACGGCGCGACCACGGTCCTCGATCCACACCCAGTGGCCGTCGCCGTGACGCACGCGGTATTCGATCTGGTAGTCCTCGGTGCGGCCCTTCAAATGCTCGATCAGCGCGTGTTTGAGCACCGGCAGGTCTTGCGGGTGCAGCCGCGGCTTGAGGTCGCGCAGGATCGCTGTGACGTATTCCGGGGCGAGGCCGAACAGCTCCTGAATCTGCGTGTGATGGACTTCGTCGGTTTGCAGATTCCAGTCCCACAGCCCCAACTCACTGGCTTTCAACGCCAGTGCCAGGCGCGCCTCGCTTTTGCTCAACGCCTGGTTAGCGGCGTCCAGTTCACGACTGCGCTGGGCGACGCGGTCTTCCAGTTCGACCTGCGCTTCGCGCAATTGGCCCTCGGCACAGCGACGGTGCTCGATTTCCCTGGCCAGCTCCTGATTGAGTTGCTCGCTGCGCGACTGCGTCTGTTGCAGGTGTTCGATCAGGTGCTGATTCTGGAAGCGTCGCAGCAAACCGCGATCGATCAGACGATTGACCTGCCACGCCACCACGCTCAGCGAACCCAGCAGGATCAGCCCCAGCCAACCCCAGCCGCGCGCCTGCTCATCGCCGCCCCAGAACAGAAAACCGATCGCCGGCAGCAGGCACGGCAAGGTAAAGGACAAGAACGCCGGCAGGCTCACGGCATAGGCAACACTGGCCGAGAGGGTCGCGGCGCCGATCAGGCCGAACACCCAGGCTTGCTGCATGAAATTGTCGGCCGGCACCAGAGCGATGCCAGCCCCGGCCAGGGTCAGGCCGGTCATGGTCGAGCCGATCAGGAACATCCGGAACCAGATCGGCTGGGCTTGACGATGGGGAATCGCCGAATCGAACGCGGCCACCTGAATCACCCGTAATGCGACCAGCAACAGCAACCACACCAGCCAGACGCTGACCACGAAGTAACGCTGCGGGCTCCAGAGCAAACCGGCGCAGACCAGACCATTGATCAACATGAACAGCGTGGGCAATAAAGAGCCCTGATACAGCAGGCGTGTGCGCTCGACCGCCATTTCGGTGGCGTAATGCCGGCGAATAACCCGGGGTTCCACAGAGGGGCCCGACAGTTCGGAGCTGAGGGTCATGGGCAACGTTCTTGTTCTTATAAGGAGGGCGTGCGCCCGAAACGTGGACGGAGCATACACAAGCCGATCCTGTTGCCAAACTGCTCCAGATCATAATTTCACGGAAACTTTTCGCCCCCTCGCCACTGAAAAAACCCGCAAAGCGAGGCGGGCTGACGCCTGTAGGCAGTGACCGACCGGTCGTCACTGGCAGGACTTTCATCGGCTAATGCAAAGCTCGGTTTGCCCGGGCCTGCGGCGCGCCCTAGAATGCCCCGATGCGCGATGATCTCTCCCTTCTGCTGAACTCCCTCAACGATGCCCAACGCCAGGCCGTAGCGGCCCCCGTTGGCCGTCAGTTGGTCCTGGCCGGTGCTGGCTCCGGTAAAACCCGAGTGCTGGTGCACCGTATCGCCTGGTTGATCCAGGTCGAAAACGCCTCGCCCCACTCCATTTTGTCGGTGACCTTCACCAACAAGGCCGCTGCCGAGATGCGTCATCGCATCGAGCAGTTGCTGGGTATCAACCCGGCGGGCATGTGGGTCGGCACCTTCCACGGCCTGGCGCACCGCTTGCTGCGGGCACACTGGCAGGAAGCGGGCTTGAGCCAGACTTTCCAGATTCTCGACAGCGACGATCAGCAGCGGCTGGTCAAGCGAGTGATTCGCGAGCTGGGTCTGGACGAACAACGCTGGCCGGCCCGTCAGGCCCAGTGGTTCATCAATGGGCAGAAAGACGAAGGTCTGCGTCCCAAACACATTCAGGCCAGCGGCGATCTGTACCTGGCAACCATGCGCAGCATCTATGAGGCCTACGAGGCGGCTTGCCTGCGTGCCGGCGTCATTGACTTCTCTGAGCTGCTGCTGCGCGCGCTCGACCTGTGGCGCGATCATCCGGGCCTGTTGGCGCATTATCAGAAGCGTTTCCGGCACATTCTGGTGGACGAATTCCAGGACACCAACGCCGTGCAGTACGCCTGGTTGCGTCTGCTGGGCAAGGGCGGCGACAGCCTGATGGTGGTTGGCGATGACGACCAGTCGATCTACGGCTGGCGCGGCGCGAAAATCGAAAACATTCATCAGTACTCCTCCGACTTCCCGGATTCGGTGACCATTCGCCTGGAGCAGAACTACCGCTCCACCGCCGGCATCCTAAAGGCCGCCAACGCCCTGATCGCCAACAACACCGGACGCCTGGGTAAAGAGCTGTGGACCGACGGCGGCGATGGCGAAGCGATCAATCTGTACGCCGCGTTCAATGAACACGACGAAGCACGCTACGTTGTCGAAACCATCGAAAGTGCGCTGAAAACCGGCCTGGCACGCAGCGATATCGCGATTCTGTACCGCTCCAATGCCCAATCGCGCGTTCTGGAAGAAGCCTTGCTGCGCGAACGCATTCCGTATCGCATTTACGGCGGCCAGCGCTTCTTCGAGCGGGCGGAAATCAAAAACGCCATGGCCTATCTGCGCTTGCTGGAAGGTCGCGGCAACGATGCGGCACTGGAGCGGGTGATCAACGTCCCGGCCCGCGGCATCGGCGAGAAAACCGTCGAAGCAATCCGCGAGCATGCGCGCCACAGCGATGTGTCGATGTGGGAAGCCATGCGCCAACTGGTCGCCAATAAAGGCCTGACCGGTCGGGCGGCTGGCGCGTTGGGGGCGTTTATCGAGCTGATCGAGAACCTCGCCGCCAAATGCATGGAGATGCCGCTGCATCTGATGACGCAGACCGTCATCGAGCAATCCGGCCTCATCGCGTATCACGAAGCGGAAAAAGGCGAGAAAGGCCAGGCCCGGGTGGAAAACCTTGAAGAACTGGTCAGCGCTGCACGCAACTTCGAGACCACCGAAGAAGACGAAGAACTGTCACCACTGGCGGCATTCCTCGGCCACGCTTCGCTAGAGGCCGGCGACACTCAGGCCGATGAGCATGAAGACAGCATTCAGTTGATGACCCTGCACAGCGCCAAAGGCCTGGAATTCCCTTACGTGTTCCTGGTGGGTATGGAAGAAGGCCTGTTCCCGCACAAGATGAGCCTGGAAGAACCGGGACGCCTTGAGGAAGAACGGCGTCTGGCCTATGTCGGTATCACCCGGGCGATGCAGAATCTGGTGATGACCTATGCTGAAACCCGACGCCTGTACGGCAGCGAAACCTACAACAAGGTGTCGCGTTTCATACGAGAAGTGCCGAAGGGTCTGATCCAGGAAGTGCGCTTGTCGAACAGCGTCAGCCGACCATTTGGCGGCAACCAGTCGATGAGTGGCAGCAACCTGTTCAGCGGCAGCGAAATTCCGGAAACCGGCTTCAGCCTCGGCCAGACCGTGCGTCACTCGATCTTTGGCGACGGGGTGATCCTGAATTTCGAAGGCGCCGGCGCTCAGGCCAGGGTGCAGGTGAATTTCGGCGAAGGCAGCAAGTGGCTGATGTTGGGCTACGCGAAGCTCGAAGCCATATAAGCCTTACGGCGTCCCTGAGGGAGCGGGCTTGCTCGCGAAAGCGGTCTTTCATTCAACACTGCGTTGGCTGACACGCCCTGATCGCGAGCAAGCTCGCGCCCCACAGGGGCTGGCGCTAATCATCGGGATAGCCACATGGGCTCAGGCTTCTTTTCCTCCTGGACATTCTGGGCACTGCTCTCGGCCACTTTCGCCGCGTTGACGGCGATCTTCGCTAAAGTCGGCATCGAAAACGTCAATTCCGACTTCGCCACCCTCCTGCGCACCATCGTGGTACTGGTCAGCCTGGCCTTGATTTTGTACGCCACGGGCCAATATCAGTCATTGGGATCAATATCCGCCAAGAGCTATCTGTTCCTGCTGTTATCCGGCCTGGGCACCGGCGCATCTTGGCTGTGCTATTTCCGGGCGCTAAAGGTCGGCCCGGCCTCGCTGGTGGCTCCAGTCGACAAGCTCAGCGTGGTGCTGGTGGCAGTGCTCGGCGTGATCCTGCTGGGCGAGAAACTCGACCTGCGTCAATGGGGTGGAGTCGGTCTGATTACGGCCGGTGTGGTGATGCTGGCGTTTCGTCGCTGAGCAAATTTCTCACTGAACCCATCCCGATTTCCTACAGACAAAAGTACATAGCCTTATTGCCTGGACCAAGCTGAACGTAACCTGTCAGGCAAAAGCCCGAAACACTCTCTCGCTAGCCAGTAACACTTCAGCTGTGCAACATGGCGCGCGTGTCTCCACAAACGGGTATTCCCTTTATGAAACGTTTTCTTAGCATCGCCATGGCGTTGTGCATCGGCCTGACGATGAGCCTCGACGCCAACGCCAAGCGCTTTGGTGGTGGCAAAAGCGCCGGCGCTGCGCCGACGCACCAGACCAGCCAGATGGCTCCCTCTTCCTCAGGCATGGGCGGCGCTGCGGCGACTGCCGGTGCCGCTGGCGCCGCTGCCAAGGCCGGCGGTGCTTCGCGCTGGCTCGGCCCTCTGGCCGGCATTGCCGCCGGTGGCCTGCTCGCATCCATGTTCATGGGCGGCGGCTTCCAGGGCATGCAGATCTTCGACATCCTGATCATGGGCTTGATCGCGTTCGTGATCTTCCGTTTCATCGCCGCTCGTCGCCGCAAGCAGCAAGAGCAATTCGCTCCGGCCGGCGCGCCGATGCAGCGTGAAACGTTCGAGCAAAAGCCTGCGGCCATGGGTTCGATCTTCGGTGGTTCGGCTGCACCGGCTGCCGCCCGTCCGGTAATCAACGCGCCGGCCTGGTTCAACGAACAGAACTTCCTTGAAGCTGCGCGCAGCCACTTCCAGTCGCTGCAGCAGCACTGGGATGCCAACGAAATGGACAAGATCGCCGAGTTCGTGACCCCGCAAATGCTCGAGTTCCTCAAGCGTGAGCGTGCGGATCTGGGCGACGCGTTCCAGTCGACCTACATCGACAACCTCCAGGTGCAACTGGACGGCGTCGATGACCGTGCCGACAAGACTATCGCCACCCTGACTTTCAGCGGTGTGTCGAAGACTTCGCGTTTCGACCAGGGCGAAGTGTTCAGCGAAAGCTGGAACATGGAACGTCCGCAGGGCGACAACCAGCCTTGGCTGGTCGCCGGTATCCGCCAGAACGGCTGATACCCTCTGCGTCAAGCATGCGCTTATGAAAACCCTGGACTCGTCCGGGGTTTTTCTATTTCACGGTTGCATCTATAGCGAGCTACTGTATAAACCGGCCCATATAAACCGCGCCATTCAAGCAAGAGGATCCCGGACGTGGAAGAAATCATCGAACAACTGCGCGAAGCCAACGAACCCGTACCGGTTCCATTGGAGTTGCCTGACGAAGATCTGCTGGTCGAAATCGAAGAACAACTGTTCATCGATATTCCGTTTGTCTTCAAAGAGTTTTTGCTGACCGTCAGCGATGTGGTTTACGGCAGCCTGGAACCCGTGACCGTGACCGACCCACAATCCCACACTTACTTGCCGGAGGTTGCCGCCAACGCCTGGGATGTCGGTGTTGATCGCAGCCTGATCCCGATCTGTCAGGACGGCGACGACTACTACTGTGTCGAGGAAGACGGCACAGTGGTGCTGTGGCAGGCCGAAGAAGAGCTGGTTGCCGAAGAAACCTGGGAATCGGTGTGGCACTGGGCGCGGGACGTCTGGCTGGAAAGCTGATCGGCCAAGCGCCCCGAGTGGTCAGTGCCCCGACGACTCCTTGTGATTGTCGAGGGTTTCCAGCAAGGCCACCTGCATCCGCGTGTGCACGCGGATGAACCAGCGCCAGAGCAGCGCCGCCACGGCGGCCGCGACCACGGCGATCAGCACCAGCAACTTGTTGGTCGGCAAAATACTGGCCGACAAGGCTGCCAGCAGCAGAAAAATCACCAGCAGCGAGAGAATCGGGATCACTTCGCAGATCACCCGGCGCACTCGCTGCGTGTGACGCCCAGCCATCTGCGGCTTCACGCCCATCTCCGCCAGCAACATCGACAGCGCCTTGAGCTTGCGGTACGCCGCAATCAAGAACGGCAGCGACACCAGCAGCGCTCCACCCCAGATCAATGCTTTCTGCCAGCTCGGATCGCTGATCCACTCCTGCATCCAGACCGACAGACGTCCGGCAAAGAATGCGCCGGTGAAGAAGATCGCAATCACCAGCGCCAGATTGACCCCGACCTGCAACAGAATCCGCCGAATCATCGCCGCCAGCATCGCGCCCTCGCCCTGCGGCTGAATGCTGCGCAGCCATTCGCCATACATCCCGAACACTCGCGAGAGACGTTGCGGCATGGCGGCAGACAGCTTGATCGACAGCGGATCAGCGGCGCGAATCAGATAAGGCGTCAGCAGTGTAGTGATCACCGACACTGCCACGGCAACCGGATAAAGGAAGTGACTGGTCACCTGCAAAGTCATGCCCAGTGCCGCGATAATGAAGGAAAATTCGCCAATCTGTGACAGCCCCATCCCTACCCGCAGTGAGGTGCGTCCGTCATTGCCGGCGATAAAGGCGCCGAGGCCGCAGGACAGCATCTTGCCCAGCACCACGGCGACGGTGATGACCGCAATCGGCCACGCATATTGCAGCAGGATCATCGGGTCGAGCATCAGGCCGATGGCCACAAAGAAGATCGCGCTGAACAGATCACGAATCGGCTCGATCAGCCGTTCGATTTTCAGCAGTTGCCGTGACTCGGCCATGATTGCGCCGATCAGGAATGCGCCCAGCACCATGCTGTATTCGAGCTTGACGACCAGCAGGCAAAAGCCGAAACACAGGCCCAGCACGGTGATCAGCAGCATCTCGTTGCTTTCGAATTTGGCGACGTAAGCCAGCAAGCGTGGCACCAACAGAATGCCGATCACCAGCGCAACAATCATGAACAGCGACAGCTTGCCGACCGTGGAGAACACTTCGCCGGAGCTCACCGTGCCGCTGACGGCGATGCTCGACAGCAGGGCAATAATGCCGATGCCGAGGATGTCTTCGACGATCAACACACCGAAGATCAACTGCGCGAAGCGCTCGTTCTTCATTTTCAGATCATTGAGCGCCTTGACGATGATGGTGGTCGAGGAGATTGCCAGGATCGCGCCGAGAAACAGCGAGTCCATGGTGCTCCAGTCAAACCAGCGACCAATCTCATAGCCGATCCAGATCATCAGGACGATTTCGAGGAACGCCGCGATAAACGCCGTGGCGCCGACCTTGAACAGCTTGCGCAGGCTGAACTCAAGGCCCAGGCAGAACATCAGGAAAATCACCCCCAGTTCGGCGAGGGTCTTGATCGTTTCTTCGTCGTGGATGAAGCCGAACGGCGGGGTGTGTGGGCCGATGATGAAACCGGCAACGATGTAACCGAGCACCACCGGTTGCTTGAACCGGTGAAACAGGACAGTTACCACGCCAGCGACCAACATGATCACCGCCAGATCCTGAATAAAGCTGATGGCATGCATGGCGTGGGCTCCTTGATTGGCCAAGCGCGCAGTCAGACGCCAGAGAGGTCTGAGGGTGCTCGGAAAAATCCGCGTTTGTTGTGGGAACGGCCTTTTTACGCGGGTTTTTGCAGGGTAGCACCGCGACTTCGGGCTGGAAGGCAGTGCAATATATGGAAACAGAACGATCCCGGCGTGACGGCGACCTGTCGCCCGGCGTCCCGATAACGGCACTTTTGAAAAGTGACCAGGCACCCGCAGAGGTGCTTCCAGCAATCCAGCCTTGATCCGTGAGAACGTTATGGAACCCGGAAACGCCCAGCTGTCGATGACGGTACTGATGACCCCCGACATGGCCAACTTCTCAGGCAATGTCCACGGCGGCACCCTGCTCAAATACCTCGACGAAGTGGCCTACGCCTGCGCGAGCCGCTATGCCGGCCGCTATGTGGTGACCCTGTCGGTGGATCAGGTGATTTTCCGCGAGCCGATCCATGTCGGCGAACTGGTGACGTTCCTCGCCTCGGTCAACTACACCGGCAACACGTCGATGGAAGTCGGCATCAAAGTGGTGACCGAGAACATCCGCGAACGCTCGGTGCGCCACACCAACAGTTGCTTCTTCACCATGGTCGCGGTGGATGATCAGCGCAAGCCGGCGCCCGTGCCGCCACTGCAACCCCAGAACAGTGAAGACAAGCGTCGTTACATGCAGGCCCAGCAGCGCCGGCAGATTCGTCAGGAGCTGGAGAAGCGTTACCAGGACATCAAGGGCGACGCCTGATCGATCCTTTGGGACGATGTCGCTTTACAGATAGCCTTCGCGAGCAAGCCCGCTCCTGCATTTAATCGCAGCGCTCCCATGAGAACGCGGTCGAATGTGGGAGCGGGCTTGCTCGCGAATGGGCGCGATGCGGTCTTACAGACTGATCGCCGTAGCCTCGAACTTCACTCGCGGATGCGCAATTCGGTCCTGCGCCCGCACCAGTTGCAGTTCGTAACTGGCGCTCGCCTGAGTCTCCAGCAACACTTCATGCACCGCCGCCGCCGTGAATTCGAACGCGGCCACCAGGCTGTCGCCCAGCAGCACCCGCGCCAGGAACAGACCGGACGTCAGATCGCCCACGCCCACCGGCTGGCGCGGGAACGCCAGCAACGGACGGCGCAGATGCCAACTGCCCTCGGCAGTCACCAACAACATCTCGAAGCCATCCGCCGGTTTACCCGGGTAATCCAGATGTTTGACCAGCACCGCTTTCGGCCCGCGCGCCAACAATGCCCGCGCCATCGCCAGGCAATCGAACAAGGACTGCGGCTTGCGCCCGGAGAAGCTGTCCAGTTCCAGTTGGTTCGGACACATAATGTCCGCCACCGCGGCCGCCTCTTCCAACAAGAAGTCGCTGACCTCCGTCGGCACGCTGCAACCCTTCTGCGGGTGCCCCATCACCGGATCACACAGATAGAGCGCCTTCGGGTTGACCGATTTGATGCGCGCAACGCCGCTGAGAATCGCCCGCCCCTGTGCGGCGCTGCCCAGATACCCCGAGAGCACCGCATCGCAGTTGCCCAGTTCGCCAATCGCAGCGATGCCTTCGACCAGTTCGGGAATCTGCTGAGGCGACAGCACTTCACCAGCCCACTGACCGTATTGGGTGTGGTTGGAGAACTGCACGGTGTTGAGTGGCCAGACATTCACCCCGACCCGCTGCATCGGGAAAACCGCTGCACTGTTACCGGCGTGGCCAAACACCACATGGGACTGAATGGCGAGCAGATGAGGCGTACGTTTCATTCGGGTTTTTCCGTAAAACGATTGAAATTCAAGCCGCGCAGTATGCGACGAAACGCAGTCTGTACGACAGACCGGCGACGCAGTTAAGCTGACGCCATCTTTTGGAGTTTGATGTTGATGCTGACCCTCGAAAACATCTTTGTGTTGATGCTGTTTGCCGCTGCCGGCGCGTGGCTTTGGCACAACCACGGCTTGCGCGAGCGAGCGCTGGAGCGGGTCAAGCAGCATTGCCTGAACGTGCGCGTCGAGTTGCTCGACGGCAACGTTGCGCTCAAGAAGATCGGCTTGATCAAGGACGCCAACGGTCGCCGACGTCTGGCGCGGGTGTACACCTTCGAATTCACGGTGACCGGCGAAACCCGCCACAACGGCACCATCACCCAGTTTGGCGCCCACAGCGCGCAGATCGAACTGGCACCCTACCCGGCGCCGTTCGACGATACGCCGCCCGTGGTCGAAGTCCACAAGCCTCGCGCCGAAGTGATCGAACTGAGTCAGTGGCGGCAGGAACACACCAAATGGAAGCCGTGAGTCAGCTCGCCTGAGTCCGGCACTGCGCCAACCCTGCCTGCAGTTGATCGATATTCTGCGAGTCGGCGAAGATCAGCTCGATTCGCGAATCCTTTCGCCATTCACTGGTTTGCCAAGTCAGCTCGGCGTTATCCAGAGCATTTGCCGAAAACCAACCGTCGGCGCTGTGGATAACCAGTTTGGCCCTGGCCCAGACAAGGCTTTGAAGCCAAACAGCCATTCGCTGCTGATCGAACGTCTGGCTCGGATGCCAGCGCCACCCCATGCTCCAACCGCCCTCCTGTGCCCGACTCAGGCAAATCGGTAGCGTCGGATCGCTCCAGACCGCCGGCATCTGCGCCAATCCTTTGGGCGCGACCCAGTTATCCACACCCGCCACCGCTTGCACGGCCAGGCCCGGCAGTTCGCTCAAGGGCAGTTGCGCCTGTTGCGTCCAGATCAGCCTGACGGGCGGCAACTGACTGGCTATTTTCTGGCGGGCGCTCCCATCCAGGCCTTCAGCCTTGTTCAGCAACAGTAAACCGGCACGGTCCAACGCTTGCTGTTGCGCTGTCGGCAGCGCTTTCCCCGCGTTGAGCGACTGGGCATCCAGCACCAGCACACACGGTTGTATCGCCAGTACGCCCTGCCATGGCGCTTCGCTCAGCTGTTCAAGTAACTGCGCGGGATGGCCCAGCCCGGAAGGCTCGATAAACAGCCGATCCGGTTTGGCCTTGCGCAGCAAACGTCCAAGGCCGACCTGAAACGGCGCACCATTCACGCAACACAAACAGCCTCCGGCCACTTCACCCAGTGCGATACCATCGCCGTCGCGAGTCAACAGCGCAGCGTCCAGGCCGATCTGACCGAACTCGTTGATGAGCACGGCCCAGCGTTCACCGACCGGTCGTTGCGCCATGAGCTGGCGAATCAGGCTGGTCTTGCCGGCGCCCAAAGGGCCGGCGATGACATGGGTAGGAATGTTCTGCAACATGGCCGGGAATTTTCTGAGGAGAGCGAAGATGCGTTGGAGGGGATGGTCGTTGTTGCTGATGCTGGTGTCGAGCGAAGTGTTGGCCCAGGCCTGCGTGGTGCACAGCCAGAGCGAGCGGCTCGACGTCAAAGTCTGCCAGCAGAACCGCAACATCCCGGAAAAACTGTTCAACGACGGCTTCTGCCAACCCACGTTGGCCGGGCAAAAAGTCGAGGTGCAGTACCTCGACCAGTGCCCGACCGGAGCCTTCGGCGTGTGCAGCAACGCGCAAGTCGCCAATATGCCCTATCGCCAGGATACTCACTATTACGGCGTGGCCACGGATGCCGCTTATCTACAGCCCTATTGCGAGGGGCAGAGCCAAGGCAAATGGCTCAAGCCTTGAAGCGTTAGCCGAGCCAGTCGAGGGTCAGAATCAGCCGACGCTCGCCGGCCGCCGGCTGGGGCGAGCGATGAATCAAGCCAAAACCTTCATTGCCGTGCCACTTTTCGCCCTTGAATAACGCGACTTCACCGCTGGCCAGTTGCTGGATCTGTGCCGAGTCTTGCGGCTGCGAATTCGCCTGGCCCAGTTGCTGACGATCCATCGTGCCTTCTTTGAGCCATTGACTGCCGACACCCGCATACGTGGTGATCAGCCGTACCGGCACATGATCAACGTGAAAACGCGGACACATGGCCTTATCCAGCACCCGCAGACGCAAGCCGATACGCCGGGCGCCGAGCAGACACGCGAAGGCGCTGACCAGCCACTTCAGGTCTGCGATAAAGCCCTCGTAACCCTGCAGATCGCGAAATCCGCCCGCCAACCCGGTGAGATCCGGCTCGGCCTCTTCATCAGCGATATCCAGGCACAGCGACTCCGCCAAGGGTTCGTTGAGTGACAGTAGCAAATCAGCGAAATCAGCGATGTGCCGCGGTAGTTGCCGCTGCCAGACCGCCAGGTTTGTTTCGTCCTCAAGAATGCGTGCCAGCACTTTGGGCGTGGGCCCCTGATGCTGATAGCGGGTGCAGTTTTGCAACATGTTGAGCGCAAGCATCAGGCGGCCTCTTCATGCCAGGGACCGAACGGATCCGGCATCGATCGCCAACCTTCGACGCCGATCGCCATTTCATCATCGTTCAGCAAACACTCGTCGAGTTCGGCAGAAAGCTGCACGAAATCGATGTTCTGACCGATAAACACCAACTCCTGACGGCAGTCTCCGACGCTGGCGGTCCAGTTTTCCATGATCGCGGCGGTACTGTCCTGATCCTGCGGCCATTGGTTTTTCGGCACGAAACGCCACCAGCGTCCGGCAAAACCATGGCGCATCAAACCACCGGCCTGGGACCAACTGCCCGCGTCAGCAGGCTTGCTCGCCAGCCAGAAGAAGCCTTTGGAGCGCAGCAATTTGCCGTTGAGCCACGGACGATCAATGAAGTTGTAAAAACGCTGCGGGTGGAAGGGGCGGCGCGCGCGATAGGCGGTAGAGGCGATGCCATATTCATCCGTTTCCGGGACGTGCTCACCGCGCAGCTCCTGCAACCAACCGGGGGCTTGCGCAGCTTTTTCAAAATCGAAACGACCCGTGTTGAGAATTTTGTCCAACGGCACTTCGCCCATGACCATCGGGATTATTTCGGCCTGAGCATTGAGGCATTTGAGGATGGCGATCAGTTGTTCGCGCTCGCTCTGGCTGATCAGATCGATCTTGCTGATCAGCAACACGTCGGCGAACTCGACTTGCTCAATGAGCAGATCAGTGATGGAGCGCTCGTCCTCCTCACCGAGGGTTTCACCACGGGAGGCAAGGCTTTCGGCGGCCTGGTAGTCGAGGAGAAAATTCATGCCGTCGACGACTGTGACCATGGTGTCGAGACGGGCGATGTCAGCGAGGCTCTGTCCCTGCTCATCGCGGAAGGTGAAGGTCTCCGCCACCGGCAGTGGCTCGGAGATCCCCGTTGACTCGATCAACAAGTAATCGAAGCGGCCATCACGGGCGAGCTTGCTGACTTCCTCAAGCAAGTCCTCACGTAACGTACAGCAGATACAGCCGTTACTCATTTCCACGAGTTTTTCTTCGGCGCGGTTCAGGCTGACATCGCGCTGGACTTCGCTGCCATCAATGTTGATTTCGCTCATATCATTGACGATGACGGCGACGCGCAAACCGTTTCGATTACGTAGTACGTAATTCAAAAGTGTACTTTTACCGGCGCCAAGAAATCCGGAAAGTACGGTGACGGGCAATTCGGCTGACATTGGATAATCCTCATTAGATAGCAGCCGATCAACGCATTGGTTGCGCATAACGTTTTCTAGCCCCCACACGACAGGTTCGTGGAAGGTGAACGCTTGAAATCGGCCGGCTCAGGCTCAGTTCAAATTAATGTTATATTATAACAACATGAATAGACCAGCCCGCCTCTTGCCCAAAACGACGAAGAGCAGGAAGCTGCAACCCCTCTCACGCCCGGGAAACGCTATGAAAAATGCGCTGAAATGCTCGCTATTGAGCCTCACGCTGTTAACGACTGGCAGCGTTTGCGCGCAAATTCCGGAGCTCGCCAAGTGCACACGCAGCGCTAATCTGCTGGCCTGCGTCGATGCCGATGGCAACGCCTATAGCGTCAATACGGTAGGCAACACGCTCTATCTGCGCGGCTTTGAAAAAAGCAGCCAGCGTTACTGGGCGCAAACCAACAGTCGGTTCGGTCAACTGACGTTCTTCACCGGCGTCGCCTCCGACGGGGAAGCCTGGGTGGGCTATACCCGTCGGGTTGGTTGGACGACTATCAACCGCTTCTCCAGTTCGGGCGGTAGCAGCGCGAAGTTCACTTGTAGCCGAATCACCGGCTGCTAGGCCTGCGTTTTTTGCCGGGTCTGCTGCCACGCGAGGTAGCTGTCGATGGGCGGATTTTTTTCAAAGTAGCGCTGCAGCCCGTCAAATAAACCATCAGCGACGGCCTGTTGATGCCGCGTCGTGACCAGCCGCTGACTGTCACGCACGTTGGAAATAAAGCCGGTTTCCACCAGGATCGAGGGCACATCTGGCGATTTCAAAACCGCGAAGCCTGCTTGCTCGACGCGCTTTTGGTGCAGCGTAGTAATGCCTGCAAGACTGCCGAGAACCGTTTTCCCAAGCTGCAAACTAGCTGCGATCGTCGCGTTCATCGACATGTCGAGAATCACCCCGGCGAGCATCGGATCCTTGTCTTTTAGATTAAGCAGGCTGGTGGCGCCGAGCAGATCGACACCGTTTTCGCGTTGCGCCATAAAGCGGGCAGTCGCTGATGTCGCGCCACCTTCAGACAGGCAATACACCGACGCGCCAGAGGCCGTCAGACGCGGCGCCGCATCGGCGTGTACCGAAATGAACATGTCGGCCTTGTGCTGACGAGCGATCTCGACACGCTTGCGCAAAGGCACGAAGAAGTCGTCGTTGCGCACCAGCTTCACGTCAAAACCTTTCTCTTTTTTCAGACGTTTGGCGAGCAACTTCGCGATGGATAACACCACATCCTTTTCCCGCTCTCCCTTGGCGCCGACTGCACCAGGGTCCTTTCCACCATGCCCAGGGTCGACAACCACGATAATGTCGCGCTTTGGATGAACCTTATCCAAGGATGTTTCACGTGGAACCATTGGCAATGCAAGGGGCTGCTTGGCGCTGACCAAATCCAACACAAGCCGATGCCCCTGACCCTCCTGTGGCGCCAGAAGGAAGCTGTTCAGCAGTACAGGACGGCTCAAATCGAGAACAATCCGCGTATCGCCACGGCCAAAAACGCCGGATCTGATAGATCGAATTACGGTGTTTTTTAACGCTAACTGACTGAAATCTGCGCTGACACTGGCCCCACTGAAATCAATAATGAGTCGCTCCGGAGCACTGAGCGTGAAGGTTTTGTAGCGTACCGGTCCGCTTAAATCGAAGACCAAACGCAGCTTTTCATCTGAACGCCAGAGTCGAGCGTTGCGGATTTGCGTAGCTGACACGCTGAAAGGGAGGGCGAAGGCCGCACTGGCCAGAATCAAATTGAGCAAGTGACGTCTGTGCATATGAAAGCCTGTTCATGAAAAAGGCATCGTGATTTGAATTGTTATAATGTAACATCTAATTCAATCAACACGATGGCCCCGAACATGAATTCGATGACACTCCCGGATATCGCCGCGCAGACGGCTCGCCAAGCTTTACCCCTCGAATGGGTGGGCATGTGCGGCATTGAGTTACCCGTGTTGCTGGAAGGCCAACGTCTGAGCGCCAAGGCGGATGCCGGTGTGAGTCTCGATGACGGTGAAGCACGCGGCATTCATATGTCGCGACTCTATGTGTCGTTAGCGGCCCTCGAACACACAAACCTCTCCCCCGGTTTTTTGCGCCAAATACTCCGTCATTTTCTCGATAGCCATGACGGCTTATCCAAAAATGCCTACCTGAATATCCACACCGATCTGCTATTGAAACGCCCCGCTTTGGTGAGCCCGCTGGCCGGGTGGCGATCCTACCCAGTGACCCTTTCAGCCAGCCTGAAAAACGAAATGTTCCACGTGGAACTCAAAATTGACGTGCAATATTCCTCGACGTGCCCTTGCTCTGCAGCACTGGCGAGGCAACTGATCCAGCAACAATTCATTGATGACTTCGCTAACAAACCGCTGCAACACGCCGACGTTTTGTCTTGGCTCGGTACGAACAAAGGCATCGTCGCCACGCCACACAGCCAACGCAGCACTGCGCAATTGCACCTGCAACTCGATGAATTTATCGATGAGCTGCCGATGAGCACGATTATCAACGATGCTGAAGCAGCCCTCGGCACCGCCGTCCAAACCGCTGTGAAACGTGCTGACGAACAAGCCTTCGCCTTGGCCAATGGACAGAATCTGATGTTCTGCGAAGACGCCGCTCGCCGACTGAATCTGGCCTTACGCCGCTCACCGGGCGTCAACGCCTTTCACCTGCGAGTGATTCACGCAGAAAGTCTGCACGCCCATGACGCCGTCGCCGAAAGTCGTTGGCACCGGGAGAACACATGATCCGCTGCCAATCCTTGAGCTGGGGCGCACCCGGCCAGCCGCTGACTTCGCCTCTGAGTCTGGAATTCGAAACAGGCAGTCTTACCGCGATCATTGGCGCCAACGGCTGCGGCAAAAGCAGTTTGTTGAAAGTGATGGCGGGCCTGCAAAAACCCCTGGCAGGCCACGTCACCCTGAGCGTTCCACGGCAGAGCGGACTGTCCTTCCTCCCACAACAACAGCATCTGGATCGGCAATTCCCGATTAGCCTGGAGGAGCTCGTGGCCGCCGGATTCTGGGGACGCAGACTGTCGACAACATTGCGCGCCCAGCGCCTCAAAACCGCACTGGAAAACTGGCACCTTGGTGGACTCGAGCGCCGTCCACTCATGGCGCTATCGGGCGGCGAATTACAACGCGCCCTGCTCGCTCGACTTAGCCTGACGGACACACCTGTGCTACTGCTGGACGAACCCCACGCCGCACTCGATGAACTCGGTCAGCAGTTACTCTGGCAACACATCCACGCATGGCATGCAGAGGGACGCACACTCGTCGTGGTGTGTCATGACCTGAGCGCCGTGCGCCAACACATCCCCCAAACCTTGCTGATCAAAAACACTGGCTGCATCTACGGTCCGAGCGCCGAACTGATCCGGCAAACACCTCATACGCAGGTAGCCTGATGCTCACCGTCGCCCACTTCTGGCAGCCGTTCAGCGAGTTCGTCTTCATGCGTCGCGCCTTGTTAGGCGGGCTGGTATTGGCCTGCAGCACCGCCCCCCTGGGTGTGTTTCTGATCTTGCGGCGCATGAGCCTGATTGGTGACGCCGTCGCCCACGGCATCCTTCCCGGCGCCGCATTGGGCTTCTGGTTCGCCGGCCTGAGTCTGCCGGCGCTGACACTCGGCGGCCTCGGTGCCGGTTTGACCATGGCCGGTCTCGCCGCGTGGATCACCCGACGCACGGGCCTGCGCGAAGACGCCAGCCTGGCGGCGATCTATCCAATCTCCCTGGCCGCCGGCGTGCTCATTCTTGGCGTGGCCGGCAAACGCCTCGACCTTTTGCACCTGCTGTTCGGCTCGGCCCTGGCCGTCGATGGACCAACCCTCAATGGCATGTTGTGGGTCTCGGCGCTGAGCCTGATGGCCATGACGCTCATCTACAAACCGCTGCTGCTCGATACTCTCGACCCTCTATTTTTGCGAACCGTCAGCCGCCTCGGCCCGCTCGCCCATGGTGTGTTTCTGACGCTGGTTGTACTGAATCTGGTGATCGGTTTCCAGGCGATCGGTGCGCTGATGGTGGTCGGGCTGATGATGCTTCCCGCTGCGGCTTCACGATTCTGGAGTCGACGCCTCCCCATCCTGATCGCCGTTGCAGCAACCCTGGGTTGCCTGTCGGTATGGCTCGGTTTGTTGCTGTCGTTCTATTACTCACTGCCCAGCGGCCCCGCCATCGTACTGGTCGCCGGGACAGGTTATCTGCTGTCCGTGGTGTTCGGACCGGTGCACGGCTTGTTGCGCCGCCCGCCTTTGCTCACATCCCAATGAGGTGTTTCCCGATGCGCGCTCTACTCGTGCTGTTCAGCCTGATGCTATCGATGTCGTTGTCGGCGGCAGAAAAATTGCCAGTGGTCACCAGCTTCAGCATCCTCGCCGACATGGTGCATCAGGTCGGCGGCGAGCATATCCAGATCACCAACATGGTCGGCCCGGACGCTGACGCACACACCTATGAGCCGACACCGGACGATGCCAAAGCCCTGCTCACGGCCAAACTGATCATCAAGAACGGGCTCGGTTTTGAACCATGGCTGGATCGTCTGGTGACCAGCACTGAGACCAAAGCCCCGGTCGTCAGTGCCAGTCACGGCGTGATTCCACGTTCGCTGGATGAGGACGGCGAGACCGTTCCCGACCCGCACGCCTGGCATAATCTGGCCAACACTGAGCTGTACATCGCCAACATCACCAAGGCACTGATCGCGGCTGACCCGGCGAACAAAGCCGATTACGAACGCAACAGCAAAACCTACCTGACGCACATCTACGCCCTCCTCGCCGAAGCCAAGGCCAAACTGGGTTCGCTACCGCCGGGCAATCGCAAGATCGTCACCAGCCATGATGCCTTCGGTTACCTCGGTCAGGCCTACGGTATCGACTTCATGGCTCCCCAGGGGCTGTCGACCGAGCGCGAACCGTCCGCCGCAGAAGTCGCGGCACTGATCACCCAGATCCGCCAGGCCCACGTCAAAGCAGTGTTCATGGAGAACATCAAGGACGCTCGCCTGCTCAAACAGATCGCCGACGAAAGCGGCGCGCACATCGGCGGCACGCTTTACTCGGACGCCCTCGCCGCGAGTGGCCCGGCCAGCACCTTCACCGGCTTGTTCGAATACAACCTCAACACCCTTTACGACGCGCTGAGCCGACCATGATCCGCAAAAATCCTTCAGGTGATTTACCGCACATTGCCGAATCGGCCTATGTCGACAAAACCGCGATCATCTGCGGCAAAGTGGTGATCGGCGAAAACGTCTTCGTCGGCCCGTACGCGGTCATCCGTGCGGACGAGGTGGATGCATCGGGCGGGATGGAGCCGATCACCATCGGCGCCAATTCGAACATTCAGGACGGTGTGGTGATCCACTCGAAATCCGGTGCCGCGGTGACCATCGGCGAGTTCAGCTCCATCGCACACCGCTCGATCGTGCACGGCCCGTGCGTGGTCGGCGACCGGGTATTCATCGGCTTCAACAGCGTGTTGTTCAACTGCGTGGTTGGCAGTGGCTGCGTGGTACGCCATAACTCCGTGGTCGATGGCCGCGATTTGCCAGACGCGTTCTATGTGCCCTCCACCACCCGCATCGGCCCGAACACCGACCTGTCGTTATTCACGCCGGTGAGTGTCAGCGCCTCGGAGTTTTCCGAAGACGTGGCGCGTACCAACGTCGATCTGGTGCGCGGCTACAAAGCCCTGCAGAACGAGTTCTGACCCCTCATTTTGATAAGGCTTTAAAGACGCGTTTACGAACAAGCCCGCTGCCACAAGGTCAACACTAGACCGGTGGCAGCGGGCTTGCTCGCGAAGCATTTAAGCTCTTGGTTTTACGGCGCCGCAATCCTGGCCCAGCCATACCGCGCGGGTTTCCAGACTGCCCTTCTGATTGATACCGATGGCGTTGAACGTACCGTTGGCGACCGTGGTGAATTCACGATCACTGAGGAACGTGGCCACGCCAGTGCCCTGCGCTCTCGGGCAACTGAAGCGGAATTTCCATTGGTTGCCGCTACGCTCGGTGATCTGCTGTTTGCAGCCCGATTGCGGATCAGCCAACGGAATATCATCGGTCGCCACTTGCTGCGGCGTCAGGCAGGCGCGGATGCCTTTACCGCCAATATTGATCCCGTTCTTTTCCAGCGCTGCCCGCTGTTGGGGAGTCATCTGTCCCTGGAGTTGGCCAAGGATCGATTGCACATCCATCGGTTGATCATCGACTTTCACATTGCTCGAGGTCATTTCCCACAGCCCCGGCTGCAGCATCTGCGCCTGAGCCATCACCGGCATTGCCAAACCCAGGCCCAGCGCCAAACCCAGCAGACGAACGTTCATCGATAAACTCCTGATCAGTAGTGGCCGTTAGACGTCAGCCGATTGCTTCGGTTCATGCACCAATTAAATAGCGACATTCGCGATAGAACATGGTCTGTTAAGCATTGAATCTTGCGGAGCAAGGCTGCCCCATGGATTATTTTGGACCGCACATTTTCGGTTATATGATCGCCCTGATACACACCCTCGGATTGATCGCCGCGATTCATGCGGTGTTGACCGTGCGCACGGCTCAGGGCTCGATCGCCTGGGCATTGTCGCTGATCTTCATTCCCTACCTGACGCTTATTCCTTACCTGGTGTTCGGACGCAGCACATTCGATGGGTACATCAAGGCGCGACGCCAGGCCAACGAACAGATGCGCCAGGCCATCTCCGAGCTGAACTGGCGTCCATGGGTAGAAGAAGCCCTGACTGCCCGCGCCTCGAATGCCTACGCCTCGCTACGCGCCATGCCCAAACTGGGCCGCATGCCGTGCCTGGCAAACAACCAAGTACAGTTGTTGGTGAATGGCACAGACACCTTCGATGCAATTTTTCATGCCATCGATCAAGCCCGCGAGGCGGTACTGATCCAGTTCTTCATCATTCATGACGACCGTCTCGGCCAACGCCTGCGCGATTTGCTGCTCAAGAAAGCCGCCGAAGGCGTGACCATCCATTTGCTCTTCGACGGCATCGGCAGCCACGCCCTGCCCCACAGCTATGTGCAGGCATTGCGTGATGGCGGCGTCGAAGTCAAAGCCTTCGCCACACGCAGCGGCTGGCTCAACCGCTTTCAGGTCAATTTCCGTAACCACCGCAAAATCGTCGTGGTCGATGGTGTGATCGGGTTTGTCGGCGGGCATAACGTCGGCGATGAATACATGGGGGAGAAACCACCGTTGGCGCCATGGCGCGACACCCATGTGCAGGTGCGAGGCCCGGTGGTGGCGTGCATGCAGGAATCCTTTGCTGAAGACTGGTTCTGGGCCGCGCGAACGTTACCGCCGCTCATCTTGCCGGATGAGTACCCCGACGATGGCGTGCTCTGCCAACTGCTCGCCAGTGGGCCGGCGGACGCTTATGAAACCTGTTCCCTGTTTTTCGTCGAAGCCATTCATGCCGCGACAGAACGGGTGTGGATCACCAGCCCTTACTTCATTCCTGACGAAGCCGTATTCGCGGCGTTAAGGCTGGCGGTTTTACGCGGTGTGGATGTGCGCTTGCTGCTGCCTTCGCGTCCCGATCACCGTATCGTCTATGCCGCCTCCAGCCTCTATGCGTTTGAAGCGGTTCGGGCAGGCGTGCGCGTATTCCGCTACCAACCGGGGTTCCTGCATCAGAAAGTCGTGTTGATCGACAGTGAGATCAGCGCCATCGGCAGTGCCAATCTGGACAACCGCTCGTTCCGGCTGAATTTCGAAGTGATGCTGCTGACCGTCGACAGCGATTTTGCCGCCAACGTGGAACACATGCTCAACGAGGATTTCGAGCAAGCCTTTGAGATCGCCAAAGAAGAAAGCCGGAAGATCCACCGCCTGCAACAACTCGGCATGCGGATCGCCCGGCTTATTTCACCGATTCTCTAAACGCTCCCTCCTACAGGTTGAGGGAGCGGTGGCTATCAAGGGTGGTAGATGTCGTCACGGGTCCAGGGCAGTTCATGGCTGCCATCGGCGTGCGCTTTCACCGCGAGAATCTGGTGCAGATTGATCCAGCCATGCGCAAATGCGTAAGCACAGCCGGCCAGGTACAGGCGCCAGATGCGCAGCGCCTGATCAGGCACCAGCTTCGCGGCGGCTTCGAGGTTGTCCTCCAGCCGCTCGCTCCAGTGATCGAGCGTACGGGCGTAATGCAGGCGCAGGCTTTCGACGTCGACAATCTCCAGCCCGGCTTCGCTGATCTCGCCCGAGATCATTGCCAGGTGCGGTAGCTCGCCGTTGGGGAATACATATTTCTCGATGAACTCCCCGGCACCACGCCCCACCGGACGACCATCGGTGTGCTTGGCGGTGATGCCATGGTTCATCACCAGACCGCCCTCCTTCACCGCGCCAAACAAGATTTTGCAGTATTCGGCGAGATTGGCGTGGCCGACGTGCTCAAACATACCGACGCTGACCACTTTGTCGAAACGCCCGTCCTGGGGCAGATCGCGGTAGTCGAGCAGTTGCAGTTCGATCAGGTCTTCCAGGCCTTCGGCTTTCACCCGCTCGCGGGCCAGTTCCAGTTGCGCGTTGCTGAGGGTGATGCCCAACACCTTGGCGCCGAACTCCCGGGCGGCGTAACGCGCCAGGCCGCCCCATCCACACCCGACATCCAGCAAATAGTCGCCTGGCTGCAAACGCAGCTTGCGACATAGATGCCGGAATTTGGCTTGTTGCGCCTGTTCAAGCGTTTCGCTGCCGGTCTCAAAGTAAGCGCAGGAGTACGCCATGTCGCTGTCTAGCCAGAGCTGGTAGAACGCGTTGGACAGGTCGTAATGATAGGAGATGGCTTTGGCGTCGGTTTCCTTGTCGTGCAGCGAGCGTACCGGATTGGTGTCGTCATCCTCATCGGACAAAGCACTGCTCCACTCGTCACAAACACGGATGACCTCGGCAATCGAACCTTCCAGTTCGAGCTTGCCCTCGACAAACGCCGCCCCCAGCGCATCGAGGCTTGGATGGGTCAATTGCGAAACCATCTGGGGATCCTTGACCACGATGGTGACACTGGGCGATGGCCCGAGATTGAACTCATGGCCATCCCAAAGTCGCAGACGAAGCGCAAGCTGCAGATTCTGTAAGGCCGGTGGAAGTTGCGCGAGCATGGAAAACTCCCCCTGTTTCAGAAGTCAAATCTGAGGGTAGACCATCCTTGAAAAATAGCAGGCTATCGATTTAATTAGCCTTATCTATTGTGGCAGACGCTCTAACAGGCCTTCCTGCACCCACTGTTTCAACCAGGTCACGGCCTGAAGTGGAGCGCCCTCTTCATAGATGACTGCTAACTCGGCGCACAGTTCGGCGAAACTCCAGCCTTCGTTTACCAAACCATTCAGAGCCTTGGCCTCGGCAGATTCCAGACTGCGGTAATGACAGATCAGATCGTTACGCCAGATCAGGTAGATCTGAGGGGTTTGGAGTGGCTGGCTGGGCGGGAAATCGGTTTGTTCCTTAACGGAACGCCACAGGGCGACGCTGTTGAACCGGCATTCCAGCCACTGAACGCACGGCGCGAGTTTGACCCGCAGCGTTGGCCATTCTTGCGCGGACAGCGTCGTCATGGTTTCCAGATTTAACGGCTCACCCGCTGGCGCATCGAAAGCCAAAGTGAATGCCCACTCGAGCCTCGCCATTTCAGCCAAAGGCGCACTGTGTTCAGGCACCAGATGCTCGCGAATAAACCCCTCGAAACCTTTACCCAACCAACGCAGGCTGTAATGCGCCGACGGGTATTGACGCAGGTACGCGGTGGCGAGCGAGTCGAACGCCTCGTCGCCCATCCAGTACCAGATCACCGGAAAATCGTTGCGCAACACTTCCAGTAGACGGGCCTGATAAGCGTTGTGATAGATCGCCAGACCGGTGCCGACATCCAGCGTAGGCCCGCCGATCAGACTGGCGCCCAGCAGCGGTTGGGCTGTGGCCGCCTCATCCAGCAAATACGACTCGAATGCCAATTGCCATTCTTTCAGGCGCATTGCTGTCTCCCGGCCAGAACCCTTTCACCCAGCGCCCGCGCCTTTTGCAGTTCATCGAGCAACTCTTCAAAAGGCGGAAAGTGATCGTCACGTTCCAGCAAAGTAGCCACCGGACCGAAGTGCTCCAACGTACGTTGATACAACGCCCAGACGGGGTCGCTCACCGGTTGGTCATGGGTATCGATGACGTAATCGCCGTAGTCACTGTGTCCCGCCAGATGCAGTTGACGCACCTTGTCGGTCGGCAGGCTGTGAATGAACGTCCACGGATCAAATCCATGATTGCGAGAACTGACGTAGACATTGTTGACGTCCAGCAGTAACTCACAACCGCTCTGCCGACTCAGGGCAGCAAGAAATTCCCATTCCGTGAAATCATCTGAGGCAGCTCGGACATAACTGGAGACGTTCTCCAGCACCAATGGCCGCTGCAAAACGTCCTGAACGTGGCGCACGCGTTCGGCAATGTATTCAAGACTTTCTTCGGTGTAAGGCAGAGGCAGCAAATCGTGCAACTGATGAGCGTTGCCGCGACTCCAGCACAAGTGATCGGAGATCCACGCGGGGTTGACCCGTTCGGCCAGTTGCTTGAGTTGTTTCAGATAGTCCACATCGAGGGCATGTGGCCCGCCGATGGAGAGTGAAACGCCATGCATCACCAGCGGATAACGCTCGGCAATGGCGTCCAGGTAATACAGGGCTTTACCGCCTTGCACCATGAAATTTTCGGAGACCACTTCAAACCAGTCCACGTTCGGCGACTGTTCGAGGATCTGCTGGTAGTAAGCGCTACGCAATCCCAGGCCATAGCCGAGGAAGGGGTCAGAGGCGGACATGTGCAGACTCCTGTTAAAAAGTGGCCGCAGTGGCGTGAGCCACTGCGGCGGCACTTGCCGGTCAGTTATTCGCCGACCTTGCCACCTGCTTCTTCGCAAGCCGCTTGAGTCATGGCTTTGAAACCCTGGCCTTTGCAGGAGCCTTGGCTTTTGCAAGCATGGTCTTTGGTTTTGCAGTCGTTCTGGCCTTTGCAGGCAGTCACGCCGTAGCAGTGAACGTTGGCATCAGCGGCCATCGCATTGGTGGCGACACCGGCAAACAGAGTGGCAGCGGCCAAAGCGAGAGCGGCACCAGCAGCAGCGGTCTTGATAGTCATTTTTCTTATCCTCGGTAATCGTCAGGGATGTCGGCTGGACGGTTTGTTCAGTCCCGACATAGCACTAGAGAGCGCTACCCCGACGGCGTTACAGAGGCCTAAAAAAAACTTAAATATCTTCTCTGAGCTTGAGCAACGGTTCCTGAAAACGCAGCAAACGCCCGGCGTTGCCCAGCACCAATAGCGTACTGAGGTTATGCAGCAACGCGGCAATCATCGCCCCGGCGGCACCCAGCCAGCCGAATGCGGCAAACACGACGATGGCCAGCGTCCAGCCCAGACCGATGATCACGTTGACCTGCAATGTCCTGCGGCACTGACGGCTTAGTCGCACGCAGGTGCCGAGCCGACGCAGATCACTGCCGATCAGCACGATGTCCGCCGAGGCCAACGCGATATCCGCACCACCCGCCCCCATCGCGACGCCAACCACGCCAGCCTTGAGCGCGAGCGAGTCGTTGATGCCGTCACCCACCACCATGGGCCGGAAGCCGTTGTCGATTTCCTTGAGCACGCGATTGAGCTTGTCCTCGGGCAAGGCTTGGGCTTGAACCTCCTGCAGGCCGACATCCCTGGCCAAGGTCTGGGCGACGCTTTGCCGATCACCGGTCAGCAACAACTGCCGGCCCAGGCCCAGCTCTCGTAATTCGCCAAGTGCAAGACGCGCTTCCGGTTTAACCGTGTCGGCCAACAACAACCACGCGAGAAACTCACCGTTCAGCGCCAGGCCGGCAATCGGCCCGTCATGTTCAGGAACCGGCGTTGTGGCGATAGCCAATTGCGCGAACAACTCCGGCCGCCCGAGTGCCGCCTCGCCCTGCCTGGTCGTGGCGACAACACCAAGCCCCTGCCGCTCGTGAATATCGCTAAGCGACAAGTATTCTTCCTGGGTAACCAGCCCGGCAAGCGCACGACTGACCGGGTGACTGCTCGCCGCGCCAAGACTGGCAGCCAGCGCCATGACAGAGGATGAATCCGCGCGAGCACTGTCGATCGACTGCAAGCGTAAAGTGCCGTAAGTCAGGGTCCCGGTCTTGTCGACCACCAGGGATGTGAGGTCGGCCAGCTCTTCGAGGAACGCCGAACTGCGGATCAGTATCCCGTGGCGCGCCGCCACCGCAACACCGGCAATCGCCGTGGCCGGTGCCGACAACACCAAGGCGCACGGACACGCCGCCACCAGCACCGCGAGCATCGCCTGCGCATCGTGGGTGATAAACCAGGTCACCGCCGCCAGCAGCAACACCAGCACCATGTAGCTGCCGGCATAACGTTCGAGCAACCGGGTGATCGGCGGCTTCGAGCGCTCGGCGTTTTGCATCAGTGCGATGACTTTACCCAGGGTCGACTCATCGCCCGTACGGGTCACTTCGACGCGCAGCAAACCGTCGAGATTGATCGCGCCACCGAACACGGTCATACCGACACCCGCCTCAACCGGTACGGACTCACCGGTAATCGACGCGGTGTCCAGGCTGGCTTGACCGAAAAGCACCCGGCCGTCCGCCGGGATGCGATCACCGGCCCGCACCTCAACCATGTCGCCGGATTTGAGCGTGCCGTTGTCCACTTCAATGATCGAACCGTCAGCCTGAATCTTGCGCGCATGGCTGCGGGTCAATTGACCGAGGGCGTGAATTGCTTCCTGCGAACCGATGACACTGCGCTCCTCCAGCACATGACCAAAAATCATGATGATCGGCAGCAGCGCCGCCGTCAGCAGATCGCCCGTCGCCCAGGCCCCCATCATCGCCAGGGCAATCAGTTGATCGGTAATGCCGTGCAGGCTCGGATAACGCAGGCTGTACCACGCCGAGCGCATGACCGGCACGGCCACCAACACAGAAGCAAAACCGAGCAGCAACTGACTGACGCCGGTTTGTTCCGGCACCTGCCAACGCCAGATCAGGCCCAAGCCAAGCAAACCCAGCGCGAGCATCGCCAAGGTCAATTGCCTCGCGGCGCGGCGTTGTTCGGCCGAGGACAACAGGCTCGGTGCAGCAGTGGTCGCACTCATTTACTGGCTCCCTGAATGATCAGGCGCGAATCGTCTTTCGGATCGACCGTGGTCACCGATCCGGCCTGACCGAGAATCTTCGGCATGCGCTCACGGTAAATCCGCAAGAGCATTTGCGGGTCGGTGCCTTGTTGCTGCGCCTTGGCCAGACTCAGCACTGTGGCGGTGTCGGCGGATGCTTTGGCCAAGCGTTCGCCGGCCTGGGCATGGGCAACCTGCAAGGTGCGATCGGCTTGTTCATTGGCGGTTTGGGTGAGTTTTTCGGCGTCTGTACGCGCATTGGCCACGGCTTTATCGGCTTGTTGGCTGGCGGTCAAAACCGCATTGAAGGCACTGACCGCTGGGCCTGGCAGACTCGATTGCACATCGACCCGCGCCACTTCAATCCCGATGCCCTGACCGCTCGCCTTCAACTCGGCCAAGCGTTTGTTGATGCCTTGCACCAGATCACCGCGCAACCGTTCACGGCGTTCAGCGGCCTGACTGTCGGCGCCGATCAGTTCCGGGCGGGCGACCAGAATGGTGTCCAGATCGCGCGCGGCGGTTAGCGCCACGGCACTGCGTGTGACCAGACGATCCAGCGCCGGCAGCACATGATCCCCCTGAATCACGAAGTCATACGGATCGGTCACCTTGTAAAACACCCGCACATCCAGCTGCACCACGCCCGCATCACCGGTCAATAAATAACCAGATCCGGCCAGCGCATCGCTCAAAGGCGTGGCGAAAGAGGCGACCCGGTCGGCCTTCAGCGCCTCCTCCGAGCGCAGAAGATTCTCCACTCGACGCTCGATCACCCGATCCGCCGCTGGTAGCAAAACCACCTGCTCGAACGGCTGCGGCCACGCCAATAACAGGCCAGCATTCTGAACGCGATCCAGCGCGCCAAAATGCAAAACCACGGCGCGATTCTGCGGGTCGATTTGCCGCACATTGGAAAATGCCCAAGCCAATGCGGCCAACACCGTCACCGCATACAGGGCAAGAAAGGCCAAACGTCCTGCCTGAATCCATGGGCTGTTCAGCGAATGTGTTCCACGTGGAACTTCTTCACTCATGGCTGCGATCCGGATTTACTGTCGAGATTGGGAGGGCCATCGACGAGCACGCGGAATGGCGCGGCATCGGTGCGCAGGATCAGTTTGGTGCCTGGCGTAACGATGGTGCCGAGGGTGTCGAGTGAACGCAGCAAGTTGTAAAGCTGCGGAGAACCGGCATAGGCGCGGCCGTAGATTTGCGCAGCTTCGACGCGCGATTGTGCTTCGATGTCCGCCGCTTTCACCGTTGCGTCTGCCTGAACAATCCGGGCATCGCGCTCGGCGGCAGAGCGGATCTGCGCCGCTTCACGCTTGCCGATGGCCGTGCGCTCAGTGGCGATGGTTTCACGCTCAGCGCGCATCCGATCAACGGTGGCGGTGAGCGTCACCGACGGCAACGTCAGCCGTTCGATGCCCACCTGCACCACGCGCACACCGTAAGTGGCGAGCAATTGCTGATCGATCTGCTGACGCAATTGCGCTTCAAAATCAGCAATGCGTACCTGACTCGCGTCGGTGTTCACCAGGCTCGCCAGATCAAAACTGCTGGCCGTGGTCTCGAGTGCCGAGCCGACAAACGTGCGGATCTGCCGGGCGGCTTCGTCCGGCTGGTTCTGCACCGCACGCATGAAGCGTTGCACATTGTCCGGATCACCCTGCACCTGCCAAGCGACGTAAGCCTGAACAATGATGCGCAAACCGTCGCGGGTACCGACATCCTGCAAGCCGCTGGAGGTGGTACGAAGGCGCAGATCCACCGGAATCGCCGCTTCGAACGGCGCCGGCCAGCGCCAGCTCAATCCTGGATCAAGCAACACCCGCGATGGGTTTCCGAAGCGCGTGATCACCGTGGCTTCACCGGAGCGAACTTGCACCAGGCTCGCAGCCGCAACGGCGAACGCGACCAACAACACCGCCCAACCCATGCGCCGCCATGGAAAGGGACCGGCTTCAGCCGGATCACCGTGGTGGTGATGTCCATGGTGATGGTGATGCCCGCCGTGGCCGTGATCGTGGCCGCTGTGGTCATGATGATCGTGAGTGTGCGACTGGCTCAATGGGCAACTCCTGGTTGAGCGGTGGTGCGCGCGGGCGTCGGGTCAGCCGGCAGCGTGAACGTTCGCAAGTCGATGGTCGGCGCGTTGCTGCTGCCACCCAGACGATGGTCAAGAATAAGCAGTTTGGCTTTGCTCAACCCAAGGCTCAGTTGGCTGAGGTATTGCTCCAGCACAAAGGCCTGGCCAGCACTGGCAAAGGCTTTTTGCTCAGCGCTGAATTTCAGATCCGCCGCCTGCGCCGTCGCGTTGATTTCACGCGCATTGGCGCTGGCCTGGTCGCGAGCAAGGCTGGCCTGCAACTGCGCCTGATTGCTCGCCTCTGCGGCAGCGCCACGCTCACGGGAGATCAGCGCCTGCGCACCGATCTGCGCGGCCTGCACACTGTGATAGGCATTGGCGGCACCGGCCGGCGGATGAATGGCCTCGACCACCGTGGCGAGAATCTCCACACCGCTGTCGAGTTTCTGCAGGTCACCTTGCACGGCACGACCGATCTCTTCGGCCAGCCCTGCCCTGTCCTCTCCGAGCAAACCGTCGAGGGTTCGCGAGGCGAAGTCGTGCACCAGAATCCGGCTGGCGGTGCTGCGAATCAACGTCGGCACATCGGCGCTGTTGTAGGTGGCGGCGAGCGCTGCCTGATCGCTCAGACCAATGCGATAGATGAAACGCACGTCCATGTTGACGATCTGAAAGCTCTGCTGCTCGCCACGGCGGCTGGCAATGACCTGGGACTTGTCGTTGACATGGCTGGCGTCCCACAAACGGTTGGCCGTCATCGGCGCCGGCCCTTCAGCAGGGTCGAGTTGAGCCGGTGCCGGGTTCTCACCGACACTGGTTGCCAATTCATGTACCACACCGTTTTCAACGCTCAACACGCGCCCCAACGGCCACGGCAAACCCGCGTGCAAACCGGGGCCGAAGACCTGCACCGGTTTACCGAAACGCTCGTAGATGCCCCGGCCTTGCAGTGGAATTTCGTGGAGGCCGGTCAATAACCAGCCCACCGCCACCACCAACGCCAACACTGGCAAAAACGCCCGGCGCATGTAACTGAACGCCCAGATCTGACGCAGATCGATACCGAAACGGTTGTGCAATTCATGCTGCAACGCGAGCAACGGCTGTGGCGGCCAGCGCAGCATGTCGGCGACAAAACTGCGGGCAAGCAGTGTCGGCTCAAGCTGTTCACGACGGGGACTGAACACCGACAATACGGCGCGCAATAGCAACTCGATCGCTACCATTGCCGGCAAGATACCCACCAAAACTGCCAAACGAATTGGCCACACCGCCTGCTCACTGGCGAACAACAAACACAGCGCGCCGAGTACCAGACTGATGATCGCCACGCGGGTCAGTTGTGCCAGCGATCCTGCTTCAGGCCATTGGGCAGGATTTTCCTGCGCCAGTTGCCGCTCCATCACCAGCAAACCGAACGCCAGCAGCAACGCCAATGCCGCACCGACCGTGGCAGACAATCCAACCGCCGCCGGTGCAAGTGCGAGGTTCCACACCTGCTCGATGCTGAGCATCACCAAGAGCGCCCAGCCGCCCAGCCACAAAGTCGCTGCGCCGATCTGGCCTAGCAGGTGCAAACCGCGCTGACTCAGGCGATCCAACAATCGTTCGTACCAGCCATTGGGCCCAGGCGGCACTTCATCAGCAAGCGCCGTTGGCGCCAGCGGATTGATCACCCGCTCGCGCCATTGCGTCACCCACCAGGCCGATTGCAGCCCGGCAACCAGCACCAGCAACGCCGCGCTTTGACTCACCAACAGCGGCAGCCACACCGATTGCGGCGCAAACAGCGCGACAAAAAACGCCAGAAGCCAACCCACCCCGGCCACGGCACCGAGACCGATCGCCACCCTGCGCAATCGTCGACCTTGTATGGCCGCCTGCTGAAAGCGTGGCAATCCGGTCACTTGCGTGCCATCAATCTCCAGATCGACTTGCATATCACCCCGAAATCACTGGTTCACTCTTCATATCGTTACGATATAACGAAAAGCGTGAAATATTCGTACACAATCACGTTTATTCAAAAACGCTCAACCTGTCGCTTGCCTGAAGCCTTGACCGAAATACCCGGAAACGCACATATTACGTCCGTAATTTTATTCGAGAACTACCTTTAGCCATCCGCATCCATCAATGAGGAGCAAGCGCATGAGCAACTATGACGTGGTGATTCTGGGCGGCGGTCCCGGCGGTTATAACGCGGCCATCCGCGCTGGGCAATTGGGCCTCAAGGCTGCCTGCGTTGAAGGCCGGGCGACCCTCGGCGGCACCTGCCTGAACGTCGGCTGCATGCCATCCAAAGCCTTGCTGCATGCCTCCGAGCTGTACGACGCGGCGATGGGCGCGGAGTTCGCCAATCTCGGGATCGAGGTCAAACCGACGCTGAACCTCGCACAGATGATGAAACAGAAAGACGAAAGCGTGACCGGCCTGACCAAAGGCATCGAGTTTCTGTTTCGCAAGAACAAGGTCGACTGGATCAAAGGCTGGGGCCACATCGACGGCCCGGGCAAAGTCACGGTGACAGGCGATCAGGGCAGCACGATCGAGCTGACCGCCAAGGACATCATCATCGCTACCGGCTCCGAGCCCACTCCCCTGCCAGGTGTCGACATCGATAACAAACGCATCCTCGATTCCACCGGTGCGTTGTCCCTGAGCGAAGTGCCAAAGCATCTGGTGGTGATTGGCGCCGGCGTGATCGGTCTCGAGCTCGGTTCGGTGTGGCGGCGTCTCGGCGCCCAAGTCACCGTGGTCGAATTCCTCGACCGCATCTGCCCCGGTGTCGATGCTGAGGCTGGCAAAACCCTGCAGCGCTCGCTGAGCAAACAAGGCATCGCGTTCAAATTGAGTTCCAAAGTCACCAGCGCCACTTCATCGGCCAACGGTGTTCAACTCAGTGTCGAGCCAGCGGCCGGTGGCACCGCTGAGTTACTGGAAGCCGATTACGTCCTGGTGGCGATTGGTCGCCGGCCCTACACCCAAGGCCTGGGCCTGGAGAACGTCGGTTTGAGCACCGACAAGCGCGGCATGCTGGCCAACAAGCAGCACCGCACCGAAGCGCCCGGCGTGTGGGTGATCGGCGACGTGACCTCAGGCCCGATGCTCGCGCACAAGGCAGAAGACGAGGCGATGGCCTGCGTCGAGCAGATTCACGGCAAGGCCGGTGAGGTCAATTACGATCTGATCCCTAACGTGATCTACACCAAACCGGAACTGGCCAGCATCGGCAAGACCGAAGAACAGCTCAAGGCTGAAGGCCGCGCCTACAAGGTCGGCAAGTTTCCGTTCACCGCCAATAGCCGGGCGAAGATCAATCACGAGACCGACGGTTTTGCCAAAGTCCTCGCCGACGAGCGCACGGATGAAGTGCTCGGCGTGCATCTGGTCGGCCCGAGCGTGAGTGAAATGATTGGCGAGTTTTGTGTGGCGATGGAGTTCAGCGCATCGGCCGAGGACATTGCCCTGACCTGCCACCCACACCCGACCCGGTCCGAGGCGCTGCGTCAGGCGGCGATGAATGTGCAGGGGATGGCGACGCAGATGTAAGCGCTGGCAGGACCATCGCCTTCGCGAGCAAGCCCGCTCCCACCCTGGGAATGCAATCCTCTGTGGGGGCGGGCCCTCAATCATGTAGAACTGCACGATTAAGCAATCTGTGGTTTAAAAAACTGAACCCCTACAGTTTGCTCGCCAAACGAGCCACTCGGTCTAGAGCGCAAGATGCCCCAACGGCAGCGCCCCCGGCGTCTTCACGGTGTGAATCGCGAAGTTGCTGCGAATGTCGCTCACCCCCGGCAACTTCAACAGACACCCCGTGAGAAAGCGGTCATACGCCCGCAGATCCGGCACCACGACCTGCAGCAGAAAATCCGACTCGCCTGACACCAGAAACGCCGAAATCACCTCGGGCAATGCCGTGACCGCCTGGTAAAACGCCTCGGCCTGTTCCTCGTTGTGTCGCTCGACCTTGACCCCGACAAACACCGTCAGCCCCAACCCCACCTCATCGCGATCGAGATTGGCCTGATAGCCGCGAATCACTCCCGCCTCTTCCAGCATCCGCACCCGACGCAAGCACGGCGATGCCGAGAGGCCGATTTCATCCGCCAGTTCGACATTGCTCAGGCGTCCGTCCCTTTGCAGAGCGGCGAGAATCTTGCGATCAAAGGCGTCAAGTTTCATGTTTGGCAGATTCCGATAGTCATGTCGCTTAAAGCCAGCAGGTTATGCCAATTCCAAGCGCATTTGAAGCTGACTACGCAAGCACCTGCCCCACACTTCGGCCCTAGACTGGCGTCACCGAATCGCCAATCAAAGGGGTGTAGCGTGGCAAGTCTCTGGCTGTTTTTCCTGGCATTGGCGGTGGTCTATTTGTTGCCCGGTCCGGACATGATCCTGTTGCTGCAGACCGGCGCCCGTCAGGGACGTGGCGCGGCACTGGCCACCGCGATAGGCCTGGCGATTGCCCGAAGCTGTCATGTGGCGTTGGCGGCGTTGGGGCTGGCGGCGCTGTTCAAGGCTGCGCCATGGACGTTCGAAGTGGTACGGCTGGCCGGGGCGGCGTATCTGTTGTGGATCGGCATTCAATGCCTGCGCAGCACGCTGGTGCCGAACCTGAATCCCAGCGACATTGCCGAGACTCGCGGGCAATGGCGTGAAGCGATACGGCGCGGCCTGCTGACCAATCTGCTCAACCCCAAGGCGTTGCTGTTCTGCTCAGTGTTGTTGCCGCAATTCATCGTCGCCGACGGCGCACCGGTACTGGGCCAATTCGCCCTGCTCGGCGCGATGCTGGTCGGCGCAGGCTTGCTGTTCGACAGCGCCTACGCCCTGACCGGCGCCGCACTGGGCCGTTGGCTGCAACACAGTCCAACGGCTCAACGCGTGCAGCAGTGGCTGTTCGGCGGCCTGTTGATCGGCTTCGCCGTGCGCCTGGCGTTTATCCAGCAGGCTTAGCCTTTGCGCACCTTGCGCTGGCGCCGGGTGATCAGCAATAACGCGGCGCCGACACCCAACACAATCGCACCGATCTGCACCGGCCACTTGTACGGCCGCAAGGTGTCGCGCACGGCATCAGTCACCTGGGTAACGTAACGCTTATCGGCGTTCTCGAAGTCCGGGTATGGACATTGATTGCCGAAATCCACAGCCCACGGCACGTACGGCCCTTCCTTCACATAACGCTGATACAGCGCGCTCAGATCGTCCGGGCTGCTGTTCCAACCGGCGGCGTTGCACAGCACGGCAGCAAACGCCTGACTGGTGTGCGGCAGATTATCGGCGGCTTTGCGGGCCAGTTCGGTGGCGACGAAACGGTAGTGATAACGCTGATCCGGCTGCGCTTCACTGGCTTTCTGACGTTGCAATTCGGCGTCACTTACCAGAGGACCGACTGTAAGTTCGGCCGTCTCCAGGCTGTAGTTGCCACCGAACGTGGCGTAGTCCGGGGCCATCTCGTAACCGAGGATATCCATGCCCCACTCGCGGGCCGTCCACGCTGCGTTGTACAGCGCACTGGCGCGCTTGGTCGGCCACCACGCGGCATCAGCCTTCATTCGTTGCTCGCCGTAGAGCCGGGCCTTGTTCTGCAGATCGGCACTGTCGAAATACCCGACCGCCTGCGCGTAATGGCCTTCGCGCAGCAAACGTCGACCGAGCAGATCGCGCAGGCGTACAGCAACCGGCAGCGGCACATAGTTGTCACGTTCCTGCTGGGTCAGCGCCGGCGGGGCCGGTACGTTGTCATCGACATACTGTTTGAGTTCATCGACCGTCAGCACACGCTCAGCGACCGTCGCGGCATCAAACCAATAGAGGTCATTGCTGCGATACAACTGCACAAAGGCTTGCAGGTATTCGCCCCGTTGCAACGCCAGAATCGCACTCTCGCCCTCGACCCGGCATTTGGGCTGCACACTTTCATACGCCCAGTCCGGCGTGCGTCGATAACCCCAGTCTTCGCTCTGCGGAAAGGCCTGCGCCGCTTTGGCGTAGGCCGCGGCGGCAGCGTTTTTATCGCCATCACGTACCGCCAGTTTTGCCCGTAACCACCAGGCCAGTCCGCCATCGCCCGCGTTCTCGAGGAAGGCCTTGGCGCTGGCGTAATCACCCTGTTGATAATTCAGCGCCGCCAGCCGGTCGGCGTTTTCCAGGCTGCCACGCGTGCTGTTCTGCAGCAGTTTGATGAGTTTTTTCTCGTTCGGCGGTTGCTCATCAAATGACCAGCCGACGCGACTGATCAACGACGCCGTGACCAGTTGTTGCACCGCTTTGCGTTGCAGCAGCTTCGCCAACTCGGCTTCGGGCAACTCGGCCAGTTCATTCATCACCTGTTTCAGCGAGGTGTAACCCACGGCGGAACCGTGCAGGTTTTGCGCTTCGTACAGTTCGATGGCGCCACTCCAATCGCCAGCGGTGCGCAACACCCGCGCCTCTTCACCAAGGCTGGCAACGCCCAGTTCCAGCGGGTCACTGAAGCCGTCGATGCTCATCTGCCGGGTTTGACGGAACGCTTGGCGCGATTGCTCAAGCGCCTGATCTGCGTCGTCCACCTCGCGGCTCATGGCAAACCAGGTGCGCCCCAAGGAGTACGCGGCCCACGTGCTGCGCAAGGGACGTTGATCGGCCGGCAGCGCCAGCAACTTGCCAAAATAGTCGACCGCCCGTTGATGATCGCCCGTGGCAAATGCCACCGCGCCCGCCACGTACAAACGCACTTCCGCCGGCAGGCTGGCGCCCTGCACCTCAACCTGACGCGCATCGGTCAGACCACGCAGTTGCTTGACCAGCGTTTGCTGTTCGGCGCTCAAGCCGGCCTGTTCGGCTTTATCGCGTGCCTCATTTGGCTCGCTCGCTTCACCGTACAGATCATTGGGATTGTGTGTGGCGGCGGTGACGTTTTTCAGCCCGGCGATGGTTTTGCCGAGGCGGCTGACCTCAAAGTTGAAGTTGCCTTCAGGCAGTTCCGCCAGCGTCTGCCCACGATTGTCGAGCAGGCGCATGGGGAAGTCCGGGCCGCAGGCCAGCGCCGAACCCAGCGGCAGGCTGAGGCTCAGGCAGAGCAGATGGCGGGGCCAGTTACGGGTCAACATGCGAACCTCCTTGATCAATAATTGCGCAACGCGCCCAACCGATGGCGCGCTGCCCGTCCGCAGGCAAGCGGCCGGCGCGCAAGCGGGTGAAGGTAAGCAGATCACGACTTTGTTGCAACGAGTATCCGGCGAGCGCATCGGCGCCTTCGCAGTCCCGGGCTTTAAGGGTGATGCGGGCGGGCCAGGCGCTGTCGAGGTTGCCGACATTGGCGAGGCTGATGTCGTAAAGGCCATTCTGTTCGCTGAGGCTCAAGCTGAGTTGGCTGTGCAGCGCATCACCCCGGGCAACGGCGCGCAGCGTGGTCAAGCTCCAGGCGCGGCGGTCGTTGGCCAGCGGCAAGCGAAACCAGATCAGCCCAGCCAGATGCGCAGGTGGGGCCTCACGCAATTGCTTGGCGAGTCGGCTCAATGGCACGGGATCGGCAAGCAATTCGCGGCGCTGACCGCCGCGCTCAAGCGGCACTTCGCTTTCCACCACTGGCGCGCCACCGGCATCCGGCAACAGCGCCACCCCATAGGCCGGCAGCGCCAGATAGAACGGCTTTTCAGAGACGTTGCCCCAGGCTTGGGCCCAACGCTGCGCCTGCTCAGCGTCGAACAGACCGCGGCGCGGGTCACTGACGGCATGCACTTGCAATACGCTGCTGTCGACCGAGGCCAGCAATGTCGGCAGTTGTGCACTGTCGAGCCACGCCGGCAGCGCGGTCATGCTCAGGGGTAAAGACGCCGGCAGTGCCGAACGCAGATGACTGAGAAATTGCGCGTAGGCTGGCAGCCGCGCATTCCCGGCATCGTGGTCGATCTCCACGCCACTGAGGGTCAGGCCCAACGCCTGCCAATCATTGACCAGTTGAAGGATCTGCGCCGTAACCTGCTGTTGATCCAGCCCCTTGAGTTGGCCGTCGAGACGAATCACCGCGATCAACGCGCGCCCATCGCTCTTCAGCAACGCAGGATCAATACGTGCCCGGCTCCATCCGGCGTTCGGGAACGCTTGCAGCGCCAACACCCGCAGGGTGGAAAAATCACCTCGGCTCTCGCGCAACGCCGCCTCATGGGCCGGCGTCCACTGGCGTTGCCAGACGTAGAGTTGTTGATCGAGCGGCGGCGTGTCCTGCTGTTCGCAAGCGGACAGCAAGATCAGTGCAACCATAACCACAATAAACCGCATACCTTGCTCAATCCCTGACAACTCAAGGCTGCAAGGTTACACAAAACCCTGCGTCAAAAGGTTCAAGGCTTGCGGGCAATGATCACCTGACTTTTGGCCACCACCGCATCCAGTGCCTGCTTGATTTGTGCCCCTCGTGGCGAGTCCAGCACCGCTTGCCAGGTGTCGGCCCAGTGGTTGAGCAACGGATGATCCGGGTTACCGAAGTCGACTTTGGCCTCCCAGAACAACAACATCCACATCGACCAGTAAAAGCCGTACTGGCTGTGGCTGATGACTTCCAGCCCCGCCTCGCTGACCATCGCCTTGAATTGCGCTTCGCTGATGATGCGGATGTGATTGGGCTTCTGGAAATACTCTGCGGCGGCGATGTCTTTTTGCAGGTCTTCGGAGCTTGGGTGCGGCACGCTCAACAGGTACAGCGCGCCCGGCTTGCCGACGCGCACCAGCTCCGCAAGAAACTGCGCAGGGTCGTCGACGTGCTCGATGACTTCAGTCGACACCACGCGGGTTGCCGTAGCGTCGGCAATCGGTAGCGGGTTGCAGTCGGTGACGTGGCATTCGATGTCGCGTGCCGGGGTGTCGCTCAGGCGCTGACGGGTGGCCTCGACCTTGGCGCCGTCAATGTCGGCGATGATGATCTTCGCCCCGCGCATGCCACAGAAATGCACGTTGCCGCCGTCACCACAACCGACGTCCAACAGCGTGTCATCGGCCGTCACCGCAAAGCCCTTGAACAGCTCGCCGGTTTCCTGATTGAACCAGCCGCTGAGCATTGCATCGTGCAGGCCGAGCATGTACGGGTCGGTCTTCTCGGCGGCCGCAACAGGGGCCGGTGCAGGCGTCGACGCCGTCAGTTTCTTGAAAAGGCTCAGCATGAGGTGGCTCCAGTGGATGAGACGGCGGTTCGCGAGGTACCGAGGCGTTTGACGAACGCGGCGCCACGGTTGCGCATGGGCATTTCAATGAAACGGTAATTGAGTTCACTGAGCAGCGCGATCAGGCCGAACGCCAGCAACAGCGTGATGACCGGGTGTCCCGCGGGACTCGGCAGGCCAGCGCTCTGCAAACGGAAGATCAGCTCACGCACCAGTTGATAGGCCGGAATATGGATCAGATAGATCCCGTAGGAACGGCTGCCGACCCATGCCAGAGAGCGCTGCACGCCCCCGACAGGCATCAGGTAATCACGGTTGTACGAGGCGATCCACACCAGCAGCGCGCCGAGCACAGCGATCGAACCGATGCGGTAATTGGCAAACGTGAAGCGGTCGGTGGCCATGAAGCTCAGCAACAAACTGATTACCAGCAGCGCGCAAATTCCCGCCCAGGGCTTGCGCAGAAATGTCGGTTCCCAGCGCTGATAACTCGGCTGTGCGCTCCACATCGCCAACAAGACGCCCAAGGCCAGGGCGTCGGTACGCACCACCATCAGCAGCGGGGTGCGCAGCGTGAAAAGCTGCACGGCGACCAGCGTCAGCAATGCCCACACCAGATGTTGACGACAGAGCACAATCAGCAGCGGGAACAGCAAGTAGAACTGCTCCTCCAGCGACAGGCTCCAGTAGACGAAACTGCTGCCGTATTCGTAATGAAAGAAGCTGTCGGCAAAGCGCAAGTTGGCGTATTGCAGCACCCCAGCCAGCGTCGCTTGCAGGTTGGCGTACAGCGTACCGAACGCCCCCGAGCGATTGAGAAGAACGCACGCCAGCAGCATCAGTGCCAGCCACAGCCAGGCTGAAGGCAATAAGCGAAAGGCACGGCGCAGCCAGAAATTCCGTGTCTGTACCCAGTATTCCTGACGGGTCGTGCAGACCCGCAGCGCCGGAATCAGGCTACGGGCTATGACGAATCCGGAGATGGCAAAAAAGAGATCGACGCCCCACCACGGTTGCGCCCAGCCATGGATTTTTTCCAGCAACGGCACCGAATCAGTGAACAGGCTGCCCTGTAAGTGATGAAACAGCACCCCGAGCACGGCGATGGCGCGCAGGACCTCAATGTCCATGATCCGTTTGCTGTTCATGATTCGGGAGCTTGCGCGACGCCAGCGCAGCGCTCGAACAACTGCGCGAGAAAGACCTGCAAACGCTGCTCGGCCACCGCCTGACTGCAAAACCCTTGCAGGCTGCTGACGGCTTGCGCCGACATCTGTGCATAGCGTGCCGGATCGTTTTTCGCCACGTCATAACTGGCTTTATAGGCTTGGCACAGTGACGCCCAGTTAGTCACGTAACGCAGCGTGCGGAACGCCTTGCGCGGATCGTGAGGCCAGGCCGTGAGTTCGTCGGTGGATTCGATCAGGAACGCATTATCGGCACTCAGGTAATCGATCATCGCCGTGGTACGCGGGGCCACCGCCGGTTTGCCACACGACATGAACTCCATCAGCGGCAGGCACTGGCCTTCGCCGTAGGAGGTATTCACGACATAGCGGGTCGCCTGCACCAGTCGCTCGTAATCGGGATCGGCAAGGTAACCGTAGATCAGCACGATGCGGCAGCGATAAGACTGATTTTTGTACAGGTGATGGAGGATGTCGCTGAGTGCTTCTTTGGCATCGTGGTGGGTGAGTTTGAGCACCAGCGTGGCGTCGTCGACGTCGCGAAAACTCACGCAGAAAGCGCTGAGCATGTCTTCCCAGTTCTTGCGGCCATCGCCCGGATTGAACACCGAGGTATACACCACACCGTCGAGCACCAGCTCCTGCTCGGTAACCGGCGCGGCAAAATCAATGCCTTTGCCGCGGCGCAAAGGTTTGGGCCCGAACGCATTCAGATCAAGTACGCGGCTGTCGACCACCAGACCTTTGATCTTCAAGCGAAACGATTGCCCCTCAGGATGCCGCTGCAACGGCGCACCCCGCGCCGCGAAACGATCCCAGACTGGCGCCGGCACCGCGACGATAGGGTAAGCCGCGCCCATCGCCTCGCGCACTGCGTTGACCGTATAACTGGAGTGAGTGATCGCCGCCCCGCAGGCGTGCAGCACGGTACGCCAGTCGTTGCGCGGTTCATCGGCAAACGCTTCGTTGGGGATGGTGCTGAACTCCCAGGCAAACACCGGCAGGGTCGGACAGGCCAGTTGCACCGGCGTGCGGTGGGGCGGGGAAAACGACAGGAACACGCAAGGTTCGCCACGGCCCAGGCACTCGCGATAGAGCGCGTCGACTTCACGCGGCGGATCGGCAACCTCCACCACCCGTCCAAGCCGTTCAAGCACCGGACGGTATTCCTTGAGCACGAAGTAATAGCTGTACTCCGAACGCCCGAGATTTTGCGCGATGGTGTGCTGGTTGGTTTCCGAATGAATGATGATCAGCATGAGGCGCTATCCGTCACTGTCGCAGCATCGGCGACTGGCGCTACCGGCCCGAAAAAATCCGCCATGCGTTTTTGCACCGGGGCGAAGGCACAGTAATCGTGCATGCGTTGCACTGCAGCAGCAGACATGCGCTGATAATCCTGCGGCTGTGTCTTGGCCATCCGGTAGCTCTGTTCGTAAGCGTTTTTCAGCGATCCCCAATCAGGGCGGTAACGCAGAGTGCGGTAAATGATGCGCGTGTCCTGTGGCCAGATGGTCAGCTCTTCGCTGGACTTGACCACAAACGCTACCGCGTCATCGATGTAGTCTTCCATGGCCGTATGATCCGGTGCGATCACCGGTTTGCCGCTGGACATGAACTCCATCAATGGCAGGCACAAGCCTTCGCAGCGTGAGGCGTTGACGTAAAAACTGGCAGCCTTGTAGAGCCCGGCGTACTGCGCATCGTCCAGATAGCCGTGCATCACTACCACCCGGCAGGCGAACGGCGTGAGCTGGGCGAGCAACGTCATCAACTCGTTGTAGTAGGACGCCAGATCGTTCTGGGTGATCTTCAACACCAGTGTCGCGTCGCTCGTTTGGCGAAAGGCCCAGCAGAACGCGGTGACCAGATGATGCCAGTTCTTGCGACCATCCTTGGGGTTGAACACGCTGACGTAGACCACACCGTCGACATGGGTCTGGACCACTGATGTGGTGTCCGGCAAATCCACCGGCAGCGGTTCATCCACGGGCACCGCTTGCGGGCCGCAGACCACCGCAAAGCGCTGTTCGAGCCAGCCGTGAAGGTTGTCCGAGACCAGGTCGCGAATGCCTTCCCAATACCAGTTGTGCAGAAACTTCACCCGAGGCACCGGCTCTGCTTGCTCGCGCCCCTGGTCTAGCGCCCACAGCCGCAGGTAATGCCGGGCGATGACCAAGCGCCGCTTGAAGGTCAGCGGTGGCGGGCGGGCGGCTTCAAGCGCGGCTTGCTCCTCAGGCGTCAGTGGTTTGGGGATCAACGCATCGGCAGACAGTTCGAGTGTGCGCGTATCGAAAATGCAGCCCTTGATCGCCAGCGTTGCACCCGGATTGACTGGCACAGGGACATGCTGCTGACGAACCTGCGCGTACTGCTCCCACAGCGGTGTCGGCAACACCAACACCGGAAAGTTTTCTCCCATGGCCCGGCGAATGGCCCGGGCAGTATGGCTCGACAGGGTGATGACCCGCCCCTGACGAGCGAGCATCTGCGTCCAGTCCTGTCGCGGATCGTTGTCCCACGACTCATCGGGGATCGAATCGAACTCCCACGCGACCACGCAAATCGTCGGGCATTGCAGGTCGACCGGGGTTTTCTGTGGCGGGGTGAATGACAGGAAAACGCTGTCTTCGCCGGCGGCGAGCCGTTGCCGATAAAGCGCATCGACGTCGGCAGTGGACGACACCACATGCACGCGCCCAAGGCTTTCCAGCACCGGGCGATAAGCCTTGAGCACGAAGTAGTAGCTGTATTCAGGACGCCCGAGGCTCTGGCTGATGGAGCTGTCGTTGACGTCCGAGTAGAGAATGAAATTCATGGCATCCCACGATGAAACTGCCGTCCTGGCCGCTTCATGCTATGACGACCAGGCGTTGGATCAAGTCGGCATCACCGAGACTTGTCCTTCGTCATCCAGCACGTCTTCGTTCTTGTTTTAGTGGTCGGTTTCACTCAGTTGCACACCCCTCTGGCGAACCTTGGGAGATGGCGACGAGGGGCATTCTAAACACATCCATCGCGGGTCCGGGAACCGCCCGGCGAGAATAAATCCAGCTACGCTAACGAGAACTGACCGGTCACGGTTTGGCCAGTTGAAATTGCTGCTCAATTGGCACAGATTGGTGCCAAACAACTACAACAACAGACTTCGCCTGTAGTCTTCCCGGTTTTTCCTCCGGTCTGACAGACCTTCCAACAAAGCCTGTAGGAAAGTGGCGCAAGTTCAAGACCAAGGGGTCGCTGTTTGAAAAAGCGTCTGTTCATCACGGGTCTCAGTGGATTCGTGGGACAACATATTCAGTCACGTCTGGCTTTGCCCGATTCATCGTGGGAGCTGCTGCCTGCCGCATCGCCCTACGACCTCACGAATGCGAACAGCCTTGTCGACCTGTGGCCGCAAATGCCCGATGCGGTGATTCATCTGGCCGGCCAGACCTTCGTCCCCGAAGCGTTCCGCGATCCGGCCCGCACCCTCGAAATCAATGTTTTCGGCACCCTCAACCTGCTGCAGGCGCTCAAGGCTCGTGGCTTCGCAGGCACTTTTCTGTATGTCAGTTCCGGCGACGTCTACGGCCAGGTGGGCGAAAGCGATCTGCCGATTACCGAGCAACACACCCCCTGCCCGCGCAACCCTTACGCCGTGAGCAAACTCTCGGCGGAGTTCCTCAGCCTGCAATGGGGCTTGAGCGAACACTGGCCGGTGCTGGTGGCGCGCCCGTTCAACCACATCGGCACCGGGCAGAAAGACAGCTTCGTCATCGCCAGCGCTGCACGCCAGATCAATCGCATCAAACAAGGCCTGCAAGCCCCGCAACTGGAAGTCGGCGATATCGACGTGACGCGTGATTTCCTTGATGTCGGCGACGTCGTATCGGCCTACTTCGCCCTGCTGGAAAAAGGCCAGCCGGGGCAGGTTTACAACATCTGCTCAGGGCGCGAGCAAAGCATTCGCAGCCTCATCGAACAGTTGGGCGATCTGGCCGAAGTCCAGATGCAACTGGTTCAGGACCCGGCGCGCATGCGTCGCGCCGATCAGCGCCGCGTTTGCGGCAGCCACGCAAAACTGGCCAAAACCACCGGATGGTCGCCAGTCATCACAACACAACAATCCCTGCGGGCGATCCTGTCCGACTGGGAGACGCGAGTACGACAAGAATGACAAAAAGTGCATTGATCACAGGGATCACCGGACAGGACGGCGCGTATCTGGCCAAGTTGCTGCTCGACAAGGGCTACAAGGTTTACGGCTTCGTGGCGCGCCGCAGCAGCGATTCGCGCTGGCGCTTGCGCGAGATGGGCGTCGAAGCCGACATCGTCTATCTGGACGGTGACATGGCCGATGCCTGCTCGGTGCAGCGTGCGGTTATCAAATCGGCGCCAGACGAAATCTACAACCTCGCCGCACAGAGTTTTGTCGCGGCCTCCTGGGATCAACCGGTGACCACCGGCATTGTCGATGGCCTCGGCGTCACGCATCTGCTCGAAGCGATCCGCCAGTTCAGCCCGCACACCCGCTTCTATCAGGCATCGACCAGCGAAATGTTCGGGCTGATCCAGGCTGAACAGCAGGACGAGAACACGCCGTTCTACCCGCGCAGTCCTTACGGCGTGGCCAAACTGTATGGCCACTGGATCACCGTCAACTACCGCGAAAGTTTCAATCTGCACGCCAGCAGCGGCATCCTCTTCAACCACGAATCACCGCTGCGCGGCATCGAGTTTGTTACCCGCAAGGTCACTGACGCTGCCGCCCGCATCAAGCAGGGCAAACAGCAGGCGCTGGCGCTGGGCAACATCGACGCCAAACGCGACTGGGGGTTTGCCGGCGACTACGTCGAGGCCATGTGGCTGATGCTGCAACAGGACAAGCCTGACGATTTCGTGGTCGCCACCGGTGTCACCACCACGGTGCGTGAAATGTGCCGCATCGCCTTCGATCACGTCGGCCTCAACTACCGCGATTACGTGAAGATCGACCCGGCGTTTTTCCGCCCGGCCGAAGTCGAAGTGCTGCTCGGCAACCCGGCCAAGGCTCAGCGCGTGCTGGGCTGGAAGCCGAAAACCGACCTGGACACCCTGATCCGCATGATGATGGATGCGGACATGAAACGCGTCGCCAAGGAGTAGGCCATGCTGATCCCCGTGATTCTGTCCGGCGGTGCCGGTACCCGTTTGTGGCCGGTGTCCCGCGAGGGCCATCCCAAGCCGTTCATGACCCTGCCCGACGGCCAGTCGCTGCTGGGCAAGACCTATCAGCGTGCAGCGGCGTTGCTGGACGGCTGGGGTGACATCGTCACGGTGACCAACCGCGAGTACTACTTCCAGAGCAAAGACCACTATGGCGCCGCCCACGTGTCGCGCCATCGCGGGCACTTTCTGCTGGAGCCGACCGGGCGCAACACGGCCCCGGCCATCGCAGCCGCCGCCCTGTCGCTGCAAGCGTTGCATGGCGACGAGGCGATCATGGTGGTAATGCCGGCCGACCATTTGATCGTCAATCAGGACGCGCTCAAGACGGCCGTCGAGCACGCGGTGAATCTGGCGAAGGACGGTTACCTGGTGACCTTCGGCGTGCTGCCGACCGCACCGGAAACCGGCTTCGGCTATATCGAAACCGGTGCGCCACTGGACGCCAAAGGCGCGGCCAAAGTGCAGCGCTTCGTGGAAAAACCCGACCTGCAAACCGCTACGCATTACCTGGAGAGCGGCAACTTCCTGTGGAACTCCGGCATGTTCTGCTTCACCACCGCTGCGGTGATCGCCGAGCTGCAACTGCACGCGCCGCAACTGCTGGAGCAGACCCGCGCCTGCATGGCCGCCAGCGTCCCGGTGGAGACCGTCGGCTGCCTGCAACAGGAACTGTCGCCTGCGCTGTTCGCTGAAATCACCGACATCTCCATCGACTACGCGTTGATGGAGCGCTCGGAAAAAGTCGTGGTCGTGCCTGCCGGTTTCGACTGGAGCGACATCGGTTCGTGGGGCGCCGTCGCGGCGCTGGTCCCGGCCGATGCCGACAACAACCGCGCCAGCGGCGAAGCAATCTTCATCGACAGCCACAACAACTTCGTCCAGAGCGAGGGCCGACTGGTCGCCGCCGTGGGGGTGGATAACCTTATTGTGGTCGACACCGCCGATGCCGTGCTGATCGCCCACGCCGACCGTGCACAGGATGTGCGGCGCGTCGCCAAGCAGCTCAAGGACAAATCCCACGAAGCCTATCGCCTGCACCGTACGGTCAGCCGTCCGTGGGGCACCTACACCGTCCTTGAGGAAGGCCCGCGCTTCAAGATCAAACGCATCGTGGTCAAACCCGGCGGCAAGCTGTCCCTGCAAATGCACCATCACCGCAACGAGCACTGGGTGGTGGTCGAAGGCATGGCCAAGGTCACCAATAATGGCTCCGGCACGACGTTGGTGGCCAAGAACGAATCGACGTTCATTGCCGCCGGCCACCGCCATCGCCTGGAAAATCCCGGGGTGATCGACCTGGTGATCATCGAAGTGCAAAGCGGCGAATACCTGGGAGAGGACGACATCGTTCGCTTCGAAGACCACTACGGCAGGACGGTTTGAATGCTGTTTTCCCTGTACCGCTCGCTGCACAGCTACCGCGGATTCATCCTCGGTAGCGTCAAGCGAGAGTTTCAAGCGCGCTATCGCAACTCGCTGTTCGGTGCGTTGTGGCCGATCTTCAACCCGTTGTCGATGATCGTCGTCTACACCGTGATCTTTTCCCACATCATGCGCGCGCGACTGCCGGGTGTGGACGACAGCATGGCCTACAGCGTCTACCTCTGCGCCGGGCTCCTGGCGTGGGGACTGTTTTCGGAAATCACCCTGCGCAGCCAGACCATGTTTCTGGACAACGCCAACCTGCTGAAGAAAATCAGCTTCCCGCGGATCTGCCTGCCAGTGATCGTGCTGATCAATGCCGGGATCAACTTCGCGATCATCATCGGTCTGTTTCTGGGCTTTCTGCTGGTCTCCGGGCGCTGGCCGGGCATGGCCTTGCTGGCGCTGTTGCCGCTGATCCTCCTGCAAATGATGTTCTGTGCCGGCCTGGGAATGGTGCTTGGCGTACTCAACGTGTTCTTTCGTGATGTCGGCCAGCTCTTCGCGATCTGCCTGCAATTCTGGTTCTGGCTCACACCGATCGTGTACCCGATCAGCATCCTTCCGGAATGGGTTCAGCATCTGTTGCAGCTCAACCCGCTGACCAACCTGATTGCCAGCTATCAGAATCTGTTCCTTTACGGGCAGTGGCCGGTCTGGAGTTCGCTGCTGCCGATTTTCGTCGCGGGCGCGTTGTTGTGTGTCATCGGCCTGCGGCTGTTTCGCCAGCGCGTCGGCGAAATGGTGGATGAACTCTGATGGGGCATATCCGTGTGACCGGCCTGAGCAAGGCCTACAAGCAATACCCCAACCGCTGGGCGCGCCTGGCCGAGTGGCTGATTCCGTTCTCGCCTCTGCGCCATCATCAGCACTGGGTGCTGCGAGATGTCGAATTCGAGATCGCACCCGGCGAAGCGGTGGGCATTGTCGGCGCCAACGGTGCCGGCAAAAGTACCTTGTTGAAGATGATCACCGGCACCACGCAACCCACCGGTGGCAAGATCGAAATCGAAGGCCGGGTGGCGGCATTGCTGGAACTGGGCATGGGCTTTCACGCCGACTTTACCGGTCGCCAGAACGCGATCATGGCTGGGCAGTTGCTGGGCATGCAGCTTGAAGAAATCGAAGCGCTGATGCCTGAAATCGAGTACTTCGCCGAGATTGGCGAGGCCATCGACCACCCGGTGCGTACCTACTCCAGCGGCATGCAGATGCGCCTGGCGTTCAGCGTCGCCACCGCCCGCCGACCGGACATCCTGATCGTCGACGAAGCGCTGTCAGTGGGTGACGCCTACTTCCAGCACAAGAGCTTCGAGCGCATTCGCAGCTTTCGCAAGGCCGGCACCACCCTGTTGATCGTGTCTCACGATCGCTCAGCCATTCAATCGATCTGCGACTCGGCGATCCTGCTCAAGGATGGCCGCATGGCCATGTACGACAAACCGGAAGTGGTGCTCGATTATTACAACGCGTTGATGGCCGAACGCGAAGGCCAGGTCGTGCGTCAGGAAATGCTCGCCGGCGGCGAGGTGCAGACCGTGTCGGGTACCGGTGAGGCCGCCATTCTTGGCGTGCGTTTACTGAATGAACAGGATCACAGCATCGACGCCGCCGAAGTCGGTCAACCGGTGGTGCTGGAAGTCCAGGTTGAGGTGCGCAAGGACATTGAGCGGTTGGTGCTGGGCTTCATCCTCAAGGATCGTCTGGGCCAGATGATGTACGGCATCAACACCCATCGCCAGGACAAGGCACTGACCGATCTGCGTGCCGGCGAACGCTTCACCTACCGCTTTGCGTTCATCATGGGCCTGGGCAAGGGCAACTATTCGGTGTCGCTGAGCCTGTCGCGTCTGGACTCTCATCTGGATCGCAACTTCGAATGGCGGGACTACGGCCTGGTATTTCACGTCATCAACAATCGTCAGGAAGATTTCGTCGGCTGTTCGTGGCTCAACGCCCAAACCACGATTACCCGTCATACCGAAGCCAGACTTGCCGAGCGCGCGCCATGACCCGCTTGCTGGTGGAATGCACCCATGTGTTCAAACACCCGAAGGTCAACTCGGGCATCCAGCGGGTGGTGCGCAACGTCATCAAGCAATTGCCTTCGAGTGCCGAGGGCGTCGAATGCGTGCCAGTCATTGTGCTGCGCGGCCAACTCTATCGCGTACAGCACCTGGCACCTCTGGACACCCCGCTGTTCAACGCCTTGGCCAGTTTCGGCGAACGCCTGGAACGCATGGCCCATCGGTTCGGGCAATGGCATCAACGACTCGACGCCCAGTGCACAGCAAAACTGGCGCGACGCTCACTGTATGTCTCGTATCGCTTGACGGCCTTCGGTGTATTTGGCCTGCCGTTACGTTTTATCGGGGCGATCAATCGGACCCAACTGCCAAAACGCTGTTCACCCTTGCAGCATCAGACCGGCGACCAACTGGTGCTACTGGATTCGTCCTGGCATTCGGATTTTTTCATGGCTGTAGAACGGCTCAAACGCGAGGGCGTCGGGATCATTGCGGTGATCTACGACCTGATCCCCCTGACCCATCCGCAGTTCTACGACACGCGGCTGGTGCGGGTTTTCAGTGAGTGGTTCGACTGGATCACCCGAACGGCCGACGGCTACATGGCAATTTCCGCCACCGTGCGCGATCAAGTGCGCGAAGAACTACAGCGCCGGATCGGTGCAGAACGCACCGACAAACACTGGTTCGATTACTTCCATCTCGGTTCCGAACTGGATCTGCACAGCGCCAAGGCCACCGTGGCCGCGTCCCTGCAACGGCTGTTCGCCAATCCTGAGCCGGTGTTTTTGATGGTCAGCACCATCGAACCGCGCAAGAACCACGAATACCTGCTCGACGCCTTCGACCGCGCCTGGGCCACCGGCTCGACCGCGCGGCTGTGCATTGCCGGGCGCATTGGCTGGAAGTGCGACGCCCTGCTCGCCCGGGTGCGCAATCATCCCGAGTTGAACCGGCGACTGTTCATGTTCAACGACCTGAACGACACCAGCCTGGAACACGCTTACGCCCACGCCAGTGCATTGGTGTTCCCCTCGTTCGTTGAAGGCTTCGGCCTGCCACTGGTGGAAGCCATGCAGCGCGGCTTGCCGGCGATGGGCAGTGACATTGCGGTGTTCCGCGAAATAGGCGGCGAGTTCATGGCGTACTTCGATCTGCAGGAACCGCAAAGCCTCGCCGACCTGATCAACACCTTCCAGCGCAGCGGACAGTTCCCCGCCGCCCGCGACGTGGCCGATTGGCAATGGATCGGTTGGCGCGAAGCCAGCGCGCAACTGGCCGAACGCAGCGTGCGCAATGTGCAGCAGGCGCCAGCGGCGCAAGCGAGGCGACATGCGCATTGCCCTTAACGCACGGATTCTCCAGGCGCCGCGCACCGGTATCGGCCATTACGTCGCCGAACTGGTCAACGCCTTGCGCAACGAACCCGATGTTGAAGTGACGTTGTTTCACGGCTGGGGCTGGAGTTCAGCGCTGCCGGAAGCGGCCATGCCCGGCTATTCGCGGTTGACGCCACTGCTGCGGCAGATTCCCGGGGCTTATCAGGCGCGCCGCTGGCTTGAACAAAAACGCTTCGATCAGGGCCGCACCCAAGGCATCGACCTGTATCACGAGCCGAGCCTGTGGCCCCTGGCCTTCGACGGTCCGACCGTGATCACGCTACACGACCTGACGCACCTGAATTTTCCCGACACTCAGCCGCCCGCGCGACTCAAGGAAATCGAACGGCGACTGGCGGCTGGCGTACAGCAAGCGCGGCTGATTCTGACCGACTCGCAGGCCATTGCCGACGAAGCCCAGGAACATTTCGGGCTGCCGGCCGAGCGTTTTATCGTGGCGCCGCTGGGTGTCTGCGAGCGTTTCCATCCGCGTGAGGCGCACACCCTCGACGCCGTGCTCAAGGCCCATGCGGTCGAGGTGCGTGAATACTTCCTGTGTGTCGGCACTCTGGAGCCGCGCAAAAACCTGAGCCTGGCTCTGCGCGCCCATGCCCTGCTGCCGAACGCCGTGCGTGAACGTTTTCCGCTGCTGATCGTCGGCATGGCCGGCTGGCAGCGTGAACAGTTCAGCGACGAACTGCGTCAGGCACTGGCCAGCGGGCATGTGTGCCTGCTCGGTTATCTGCCCGATGAACAAGTCGCGCAATTGTTGGCCGGCGCCCGGGCGCTGATTTTTCCGTCGCGGTACGAAGGCTTCGGCCTTCCTGTGCTGGAAGCGATGGCCAGCGGCACGCCGGTGGTGGTCACCCGCGCTTCGGCGATGCCGGAAGTGGCGGGCGCTGCCGGCAACTATATTGAAGCTGACGATGCAGACGGCTTGCGTGACGTGATGAGCCGACTGATCGACGATCAAGCACATTGGCAGGCATGCCGAGAAGCCGGATTACAGCAGTCACGGCTTTTTTCCTGGGAACGTTGTGCACAGGCTACGGCCGGTGCCTACCGCCAGGCCATGGGAGGTTGAATGCGAGTTCTTCATTTTTTCAAGACGTACCTGCCTGATTCGGTCGGCGGCATCGAGCAAGTGATCTTCCAACTGTGCGAAAGTGGTGCCCAACACGGTGTCGACGGCCAGGTGCTGACGCTCAGCGCCGACCCGAATCCGCCGGTGGTGCAACTGGGTCAGCACGAAGTGCACCGCGCCAAACTCGACATCCAGTTCGCCTCAACCGGGTTTTCCTGGAGCGTGTTCAAGCAGTTTCGCGAAATGGCCGCCGAGGCGGACGTGGTCAATTACCACTTCCCGTGGCCGTTCATGGACCTGGTGCATTTCGCCAGCGCCATCAAGAAACCCAGCGTGGTCACCTACCACTCGGACATCATTCGTCAAAAACACCTGCTCAAACTCTACCGGCCACTGATGAACCGCTTCCTCGCCAGTGCCGACCGTATTGTCGCGGCCTCGCCCAATTACCTGCACACCAGCGATGTCCTGCAGCAGTTTCAGGACAAGACCCGGGTGATTCCCTACGGCTTGAACAAAGCAGGTTATCCACAGGCGGACAGTGAGCGGATGAACCACTGGCGGCAAAAGCTTGGGGATAAGTTTTTCCTGTTCGTCGGGGTGATGCGCTATTACAAAGGCCTGCACATCCTGCTCGACGCCATGAAAGATGTGGACTATCCGGTGGTCATCGTCGGCGCCGGGCCGCTGGAGCAGGCACTGCACGCCCAGGCAGCAGCGCTGGGGCTGCGTAACATTCATTTCCTCGGACGCCTTGGGGATGAGGACAAGGTCGCACTGCTGCAATTGAGCTACACGATTGTCTTCCCGTCGCACCTGCGCTCCGAAGCGTTCGGCATCTCGCTGCTGGAAGGCGCGATGTACGGAAAACCGATGATCTCCAGCGAGATCGGCACCGGCACCAGCTACATCAATATCCACAACGAGACGGGACTGGTGGTGCCGCCAAGTCATCCACAGGCATTTCGCGAGGCGATGCGCACCCTGTGGGAAAACCCGCTGCGCGCTGCAGAGATGGGAGTGAAGGCGCAGGCCCGTTACCGGCAGTTATTCACAGCCGATGAAATGGGCCGCAAGTGGACAGCGCTTTATCAGGAACTGCTGGAAGAAAAATCGCTGTCCTACGCCTGACTTTCGCTTGAAACATGTCTCCTCGGTGGCGAATGGAGGATCGGGTTTAAAGATCCAGCACCAGCGGTTGCTCGCTCTGCGCCGGCACCGCACAGCAAATCAGCACCTGTCCCTCTTCCGGGATATCGGCGGGGGGCTGTGGATAATTCACCGCACCGCTGACCAACCGGGTCTTGCAGGTACCGCACGAACCACCACGGCAACTGAATTCCGGACGCAATCCGCGACTTTCCGCCAGCTCCAGCAAACTGCCACCGTCCGGTTGCCAACGGGCCTCCTTGGCCGAGCGTTCGAACACCACGGGCACGGAGGTGGTGGCGGCCGGGGGCTGCTCAATCGTGATGGCGTCCGCATCGGCACGCCGCTTAAGGGTCGAAGGGCCGAAAGTCTCGGCGTGGATCTGCGCATCGCGCACGTCCAGTTCGCGCAAGCTGTCGTACAGACCTTGGGTGAAAGCGCCGGGGCCACACAGAACAAAGTCGATCTGATCGTAATCCTCGACCGCCAGCAGATTCCTCAGCACCGCGTCATCGATGCGCCCGTGCAGGTCAAAATCTTCACCTTCGTGTGCATCCTCTTCCGGCTGACTGAGCAAACGCAGAACCCGCACCGCATCGCCCGCACTGTCCAACAAACGGTCCAGTTCCTTGCGAAACGGTTGATCGGCCAGGCTGCGCGAACTCTGCAGCAACCACGTCGGACGAATCCTGCGCGTGCGCAAACCTTGATAAACCACTTCGCGCAGCATCGACAGCAGCGGCGTAATGCCGACCCCGGCCGCCAACAGCACCAGCGGCCGGCGTTCCAGCGGCGCCACGGTGAAATGCCCTTGCGGCGCTCGCGCCTCCAACACGTCACCCACCTGGATCTGCTCATGCAAATGGCTCGACACGCGGCCTTCGCGCTTCACACTGATCCGGTAAAAACCATCCGATGGCGCACTCGACAGGCTGTAAGTGCGGATGTGCACCTCGCCATCGAGAGTAAAACGCAGCGGTAGATGCTGACCCGCGAGAAACACCGGCAAACCGGCGCCATCGTCCGGCTCCAGGTAAATGGAGCGGATGTTGCGACTTTCTGCCTCGATCTTCGCCACCCGCAGCGGCCGCCAACGGTTACCCAACGCCTGTGCCTGCAAACGGGCATCGGCCTCGGCCCAGTTGCCGGTCAGCAGACTGGTGGGCGACATGCCATCGAAGCGCCAGCGCAAGGCCAGCGCTGCCGGGCGCCGCACCAGTTTTTCCACATCAAATGTCCACAGCCGTTCGGCCCCCTGGAAAGCCTCGATCTGTGGCCCATCGAGGACGATTTCCGTACGGCCGCTCAGGTGCAGCAAATCGCCTGTGGAAAAGTCGATGAACAGCAAGCCAGCCTTGGGGTTGAGCAGCAGATTGCCGAGGGTGTTGAAGTGCAGGTTGCCGGCAAAATCCGGGATGGTCAGACGATTGCCTTCTACGCGTACGAAACCGGCCTGACCGCCACGGTGGGAAACGTCCACTGATCGCTGGCCATCGACATCGACGTAACTGGCGATAAAGAACGTGTCGGCGCTGGCGATCAACGCGGCACCCGCGTCGTCCAGCGCATCCAGATGCCGCGCCGGCCGCGACGCGGGATCAGTCAGCGGCACCCGCTGAAACTGGCGCAACTGAATGTACTGCGGGCAGTTGCCGAAGGCCTGATCCACCGTCACGTCGAAACCGCTCGCCTCAAGATTAGTGACATGACCATTGAGCCGGTTGCGCCGACGGGTGTGCAACTCGATGCCGAGCAAACCGACCGGCTCTCCATGACGAATCGGCGCCGGATCATCATCGGCGGGCAGGCTGGCAAATTGCAGGCGCTGCGGATCGGGCGAATGGGCGAACCCCGGCGCACCTTCCAGCACGCTGGCCCAAGGACGCCCCTCGGCATCCACTGCGCCGTACAACATGAACGGCAATTGCTGATAGAACTCACGGTGCTGGTCCGGCATCCAGGTACGAATGACCTTACGCCCGAATGCTTCCATGCGCTCGGCCACCCCCACATGCTCTTGCAGTTGCCGCTCGCCCGCGTGCCAAGGTGAACGTTCCATCACGACCTCTCCTCTGCCCCTGCGGCGCAGTGTGGATGATGAGCATCAGACTGCGGTTTGCAGACCGGCGACGGTGCGCGGCATGCCGACAAAACCGGGCAGTGCTTCGACCCGAGCCAGCCAGGCGCGCACGTTGCCATAGTCATCCAGCGACACGTTGCCTTCCGGCGCGTGGGCAATGTAGCTGTAGGCCGACACGTCGGCGATGGTCGGCTCGCTGCCCGCCAGATACGGTGTGTTGCCCAGTTCGACTTCCATCACCTTGAGCAGGTTGTGCGCACGGGCAATCACTTCTTCAGCATTGAGTTTCGCCCCGAACACCGTGATCAACCGTGCTGCCGCCGGGCCAAAGGCGATTGGCCCGGCGGCTGCCGACAACCAGCGCTGCACCCGTGCGGCGCCCAGCGGATCGCTTGGCAGCCAGCGGCCATTGCCATATTTCTGCGCCAGATACACCAGAATCGCGTTGGAATCAGCCAACACCACGCCATTGTCATCAATGGCCGGTACCTGACCGAAACTGTTGATCGCCAGATACGCCGGCTGTTTGTGCTCGCCTTTGGCCAGATCGACGAAGATCAGTTCGGTCGGCAGTTGCAACAGCGACAGCATCAGCTCAACCCGGTGGGCGTGGCCGGAACGAGGGAAGTTGTAGAGTTTGATCGGTTGCATGGTCGACTCCGCTGGATGATCGCACCGCCCAAGGGTGGCAGCGCTGATGGAGCCCATCTTCTACCTATCCTTGAAGCAACAGAATCACCAGCATTTGCAATCGATTATTTCTTCTCATGCAATAAAGCGGCATTTTTCAGCCCCGGATGCTCACGCAGAGCATTTACCGTGAAATCAACAAAACTGCGCACCCGCGCCGGCGCCTTGCGCCCGCCCTGATACACCACATGAATCGGCAGCGGCGGCAGTTCGAAGTCAGCGAGGACGATTTCCAGTTCGCCGGCCGCGACCTTGTTCGCCACTTGATAGGAAAGCACCCGGGTCAGCCCCAGTCCCAGACACGCGGCCGTGATCGCAGCCTGATTGGCGGTGACTACCAGACGCGGCTCCGGGCGCACGATCAATGGTTCGCCCTGTTCGAGAAACGGCCAGGTGCGTATCTGGCCGGTGGCCGAAGTCGCCACCACGGGCAAACCGGCCAACGCCTGAGGATGCGTGGGGCGGCCGTGATCGGCCAGGTATTGCGGCGAACCGCAAACCACCCGCCGAACCTCGCCCACGCGAATCGCATGCTGATTGCTGTCCGCCAGTTCACCGATGCGCACCGCGACATCGATACCCTCCTCAACCATGCTCACCACCCGATCGAGCAACAGGGCATTGATCGAAACGTCCGGATACTGCGCCAGATAACCGGCCATCACCGGCGTGACAAACAACTCGCCAAACAACACCGGCGCCGTCACCGTCAATTGCCCACGGGGCTGGGCGTGACTGCCGGCAGCCGAATCCTCGGCTTCCTGCACCTCGGCGAGAATTCTGCGACAGTCCTCCAGATAACGTTGCCCCGCCTCGCTCAAATGCACGCTGCGCGTGGTTCGAATCAGCAATTGCGTACCGATGCGCTGCTCCAGTGCGGCCACAGCACGGGTGACGCTGGCGGCGGACAGGCCCAGATGCCGTGCGGCGGCGGCAAAGCCTTGCTCCTTGGCGACGGCGGCAAAGACTTGCATTTCCTGGAAGCGATCCATGGATACCCTCGAATCAGATACAAAAATCGCAGCCGAAGCTGCGATTTTTTGGGGTCGAACTCAGCTGTGGATAACTTATTCCACCGTTACCGACTTCGCCAGGTTACGCGGCTGATCCACGTCCGTGCCCTTGAGCACAGCAACGTAGTACGACAGCAGTTGTAGCGGAATGGTGTAGAGGATTGGCGACAGGATGTCGTGGATGTGCGGCATCTGCACGACGTGGGTGCCTTCGCCGTTGGTCATCCCGGCTTTTTCGTCGGCGAACACGACCAGTTCGCCACCACGCGCACGCACTTCCTGCAGGTTGGACTTAAGCTTCTCCAGCAGTTCGTTGTTCGGCGCTACGGTGACCACCGGCATGTCGTTATCCACAAGCGCGAGCGGGCCGTGCTTCAGCTCTCCGGCTGGATAGGCTTCGGCGTGGATGTAGGAGATCTCCTTGAGTTTCAAGGCGCCTTCCATCGCGACCGGGAATTGCGCACCGCGACCGAGGAACAAGGTATGGTTCTTCTCGGCGAACAGTTCGGCGACTTTCTCGACCGTGCTGTCCATCGCCAGGGCTTCGCCCAGGCGGGTTGGCAGGCGACGCAGTTCTTCCACCAGCGTGGCTTCAATGCCTTTGGCCAGCGTGCCGCGCACTTGGCCCAGCGAAAGGGTCAGCAGCAACAGACCGACCAATTGCGTGGTGAAGGCTTTGGTCGAGGCGACACCGATTTCGCGCCCGGCCTGGGTCAGCAGGGTCAGGTCGGATTCGCGTACCAGCGAACTGATGCCGACGTTGCAGATCGCCAGGCTGGCGAGAAAGCCCAGCTCTTTGGCGTTGCGCAGCGCGGCCAGGGTGTCGGCGGTTTCGCCGGACTGCGAGATCGTGACAAACAAGGTATCTGGCTGCACCACCACTTTGCGGTAGCGGAACTCGCTGGCGACTTCGACCTGGCAAGGGATACCAGCCAGTTCTTCGAGCCAGTAACGCGCAACCATACCAGCGTGGTAACTGGTGCCGCAGGCCACGATCTGCACATTGCGTACTTTGGCGAACAGTTCGGCCGCTTGCGGGCCGAATGCCTGTACCAGCACTTGATCATTGCTCAGACGACCTTCGAGGGTGCGCTGAACAACGGTCGGCTGCTCGTGGATTTCCTTGAGCATGTAGTGACGGAACTCACCCTTGTCCGCTGCTTCGGCACCGTCGCTGTACTGCACGGTCTGGCGCTCGACAGCGTTGCCCTGAACATCCCAGATCTGCACGTTATCACGACGAATTTCGGCGATATCGCCCTCTTCCAGGTACATGAAGCGGTCTGTGACCTGGCGCAACGCCAGTTGATCGGAAGCGAGGAAGTTCTCGCCCAGACCCAGACCGATCACCAGTGGACTGCCACTGCGGGCGGCGACCAGACAATCCGGTTGCTTGGCATTGATCACTGCCAGACCGTAAGCACCGTGCAGTTCTTTAACAGTGGCTTTGAGGGCGCCGGTCAGGTCAGGTTGCTCCTTGAGCTTTTCGCTGAGCAGGTGGGCAATGACTTCAGTGTCAGTGTCCGAAGTAAACACGTAACCCAGCGCTTTGAGTTGTTCACGCAGAGCTTCGTGGTTTTCGATGATGCCGTTGTGCACCACCGCGATGTCACCGGAGAAATGCGGGTGGGCGTTGCGTTCACACGGTGCGCCGTGGGTTGCCCAACGGGTGTGGGCAATTCCGAGACGGCCGATCAGTGGATGCTCAGCCAACGCGGTTTCGAGTTCGCTGACTTTGCCCGGGCGACGCATGCGCTCCAGGGTTTCGTCGTTGGTGTAGACCGCTACACCTGCGCTGTCATAGCCACGGTATTCGAGGCGCTTGAGGCCTTCGAGCAGGATGGCGGTGATATTACGTTCAGCCACTGCGCCGACAATTCCACACATGCTTATTTCTCCTGACTGACAGCCGCGCAAATCAAAGTGATGCCGCGGGCCTGAATCTGATCGCGGGCCTCATGGGGCAGGCGATCATCGGTAATGAGGGTATGGACACTGCTCCATGGCAGCTCCAGGTTGGGAATCTTTCGGCCGATCTTGTCGGCCTCGACCATCACGATCACTTCGCGCGCGACTTCAGCCATCACCCGGCTCAAACCCAGCAGCTCATTAAACGTGGTGGTGCCGCGCACCAGGTCGATGCCGTCGGCACCAATGAACAACTGATCGAAGTCGTAAGAGCGTAGTACCTGCTCGGCCACCTGGCCCTGAAAGGATTCCGAATGCGGATCCCAGGTGCCGCCGGTCATCAGCAGCACGGGCTCGTGTTCGAGTTCGCTCAAGGCGTTGGCGACGTGCAGCGAGTTGGTCATCACCACCAGACCCGGCTGTTGGCCGAGTTCGGGAATCATAGCGGCGGTGGTGCTGCCACTGTCGATGATGATGCGTGCGTGTTCACGGATTCGTTTTACCGCTGCACGCGCAATCGCCTGCTTGTATCTGGAAACGCTTTGGGCAGTTTCCGCGACCAGTTCCTGGGGCATGGTGATCGCCCCGCCGTAGCGACGCAGCAACAGACCGTGACTTTCCAGCGCGGCGAGATCCTTGCGAATCGTAACTTCGGAAGTTTCGAAGCGCTTGGCCAGTTCATCCACACTCACTTCGCCCTGCTCGTTGAGCAAGGCCAGTATGTTGTGGCGGCGTTGGGGTGTGTTGCGTTTCGACATGGTGATTTAATGTTTCGTTTCGAAAGATAACGGAACTAATCAAAACCTATTGCTGAAAGGTCGTCAAGCGGCGGGCCGACTTTTTTGAGAGCGCCACAAACCAAAATGGGAGCGGGCTTGCTCGCGAATGCGGCGTATCAGTCACTGATTGTGTGCCTGATGCACCGCATTCGCGAGCAAGCCCGCTCCCACATGGAACAACATTGTGGATAACTCAGCTCTTCTTGATCTTCTCCGGCCGTTTCCAGCCATCGATGTTCTTTTGCCGCGCACGACCAACAGCCAACTGCGCGTTATCCACATTTTGAGTAATGGTCGAACCGGCCGCTGTGGTTGCACCGCTGGAGATATCCACAGGTGCGACCAATGAGTTGTTCGAACCAATGAACACATCTTCGCCCAACACGGTTTTCCACTTGTTGGCGCCATCGTAGTTACAGGTAATCGTGCCGGCACCTATGTTGGTGCGAGCACCGATTTCGGCGTCGCCCAGGTAGGTCAGATGTCCAGCCTTGGCGCCCTCACCCATACGGGCGTTTTTCAGTTCAACGAAGTTACCCACATGGGCACGGGCCTCCAGCACAGTGCCTGGACGCAGGCGAGCAAACGGGCCGGCATCGCTGCCTTCACCGAGAACCGCGCCTTCGATGTGGCTGTTGGCTTTGACGATCACGCCTTTGCGCAGCGTACTGTCCTTGATCACGCAATTCGGGCCAATCACCACGTCATCTTCAATAACGACGTTGCCTTCGAGAATCACGTTGATATCGATCAGTACGTCGCGACCGACGGTCACCTCGCCGCGCACATCAAAACGTGCCGGGTCACGCAGGGTAACGCCCTGCGCCATCAGGCGGCGACCGGCGCGCAACTGGTAATGACGCTCCAGTTCGGACAGTTGCTTGCGGTCGTTGGCGCCCTGCACTTCCATCGGATCGTGCGGCTGTTCCGTGGCCACCACCAGACCGTCGTTGACCGCCATTTCGATCACGTCCGTCAGGTAATACTCGCCCTGCGCGTTGTTGTTCGACAGGCGGCTCATCCAGTCGGCCAGACGATTGGCTGGCACGGCGAGAATGCCGGTGTTGCCTTCGGTGATTGCACGTTGGGCTTGACTGGCATCTTTGTGCTCGACGATGGCGGCGACTTTGCCATCGGCGTCGCGCACGATGCGGCCATAGCCCGTCGGATCGTCCAGCTCGACGGTCAGCAAACCCATCTGGCCTGGAACGACGTGCTTGAGCAGGCGTTGCAAGGTCTCGACTTCAATCAGCGGCACATCACCGTAAAGAATCAGCACGGTGTCGGCAGTAATGAAAGGCACTGCCTGGGCGGTCGCATGGCCGGTGCCCAGTTGCTTGTCCTGCAGCACGAAATTCAGATCATCAGCGGCCAGACGTTCACGTACCACATCGGCACCGTGGCCAATGACTACATGGATACGTTGTGGATCAAGTTGCCGGGCACTGTGGATAACATGGCCCAACATGGAATTGCCGGCAATCGGGTGCAAGACCTTCGGCAACGCCGAACGCATACGAGTGCCTTGACCGGCCGCGAGGATAACAATTTCGAGAGACATGACTGGCTACCAATCCTGGGTGGTCAGCAACTGCGACCGGGTTGTAAAAATCGGAAAAGAAAAAAGGGTAGCCGAGGCTACCCTTTTTTATCAATCGCACAACAAGTGACTGACGGATTAACCGCCAAACTTCTTGCGGATCTGCTGGACGGTGCGCAGCTGAGCTGCGGCCTCGGCCAGACGTGTAGCAGCGGCGCCGTAGTCGAACTCCGCGCCACGTTCATGCAACGCCTTCTCGGCAGCCTGGACGGCTTGCTGAGCGGAGGCTTCATCCAGGTCGGCAGCACGTTGCACAGTGTCGGCAAGCACCTTGACCATGTTCGGCTGAACCTCGAGGAAACCACCGGAGATGTAAAACACCTCGGCTTCCCCGCCTTGCTTGATCAGGCGGATTGGACCCGGCTTGAGATTAGTGATCAGCGGCGCGTGACCCAGAGCGATACCAAGATCACCCAGTGCACCGTGCGCAATCACCATCTCGACCAGGCCGGAAAAGATTTCCCCTTCCGCGCTGACGATATCGCAATGGACTGTCATAGCCATCTGATTGCCTCAACCTAAATTAGCGCCCGTTGCCGGGCGCCGGGATTACAGTTTCTTGGCTTTCTCGATCGCTTCTTCGATGCCGCCAACCATGTAGAACGCTTGTTCTGGCAGGTGGTCGTAGTCACCGTTGAGGATGCCTTTGAAGCCAGCAATGGTGTCTTTCAGGGAAACGTATTTACCCGAAGCACCGGTGAAGACTTCAGCCACGAAGAACGGCTGCGACAAGAAGCGCTGGATCTTACGAGCACGGTTAACCAACTGTTTGTCGGCTTCCGAAAGCTCGTCCATACCCAGGATCGCGATGATGTCTTTCAGCTCTTTGTAACGTTGCAGAACGTACTGAACGCCGCGAGCGGTGTCGTAGTGATCCTGACCGATTACGTTCGGGTCCAGCTGGCGCGAAGTCGAATCCAGTGGATCTACCGCCGGGTAGATACCCAGGGATGCGATGTCACGGGACAGAACGACGGTGGCGTCCAAGTGGGCGAAGGTGGTCGCAGGCGACGGGTCGGTCAAGTCATCCGCAGGTACGTATACCGCTTGGATCGAAGTGATCGAACCTTCCTTGGTCGAAGTGATACGTTCTTGCAGAACGCCCATCTCTTCAGCCAGGGTCGGCTGGTAACCTACTGCCGAAGGCATACGGCCCAGCAGTGCGGATACTTCAGTACCGGCCAGGGTGTAACGATAGATGTTGTCGACGAACAGCAGAACGTCGTTACCTTCGTCACGGAACTTCTCGGCCATGGTCAGGCCAGTCAGTGCTACGCGCAGACGGTTACCCGGCGGCTCGTTCATCTGACCGTAAACCAGTGCCACTTTGTCCAGAACGTTGGAGTCCTTCATCTCGTGGTAGAAGTCGTTACCCTCACGAGTACGCTCACCCACACCGGCGAACACGGAATAACCGCTGTGCTCGATGGCGATGTTACGGATCAGTTCCATCATGTTTACGGTTTTGCCTACACCGGCACCACCGAACAGACCGACTTTACCGCCTTTGGCAAACGGGCAAACTAGGTCGATAACCTTGATGCCGGTTTCCAGCAGGTCGTTGCCGCCTGCCTGTTCAGCGAACGAAGGCGCTGGACGGTGAATGCCCCAACGTTCTTCGGTGTCGATCGGGCCAGCTTCGTCGATCGGGTTACCGAGCACGTCCATGATCCGGCCCAGGGTCGCTTTACCGACCGGTACGGAGATGGCTGCGCCAGAGTCGGTAACTTCCAGACCGCGCTTCAAGCCCTCGGTGGAACCCATCGCAATGGTACGAACCACGCCGTCGCCCAGCTGCTGCTGAACTTCCAGAGTGGTTCCGGCCGCGCTTTGAACTGTCAGCGCGTTGTAGATGCTCGGTACGCTGTCGCGTGGAAATTCCACGTCGATAACGGCGCCGATGATTTGAACGATACGTCCGCTACTCATAGCTGGATCCTCTGAATATTTGAACCGTTAAACCGCGGCAGCGCCGCCGACGATTTCCGAGATCTCTTGGGTGATCGCAGCCTGACGCGCCTTGTTGTAGATCAGCTGCAAATCGCTGATCAAATCACCGGCGTTGTCGGTAGCGTTCTTCATCGCGATCATCCGCGCAGCTTGTTCAGCCGCGTTGTTCTCGACCACCGCCTGGTAGACCTGCGACTCAACGTAGCGGACCATCAAGCCATCAAGCAGCTCTTTGGCATCCGGTTCGTAGAGATAGTCCCAGTGGTGCTTGAGATCCTGATCCGGGGTGGCCACCAGTGGAATCAACTGCTCCACGGTAGGCTGTTGCGTCATGGTGTTGATGAACTTGTTGGACACCACGGACAGGCGGTCAATACGGCCGTCCAGGTAGGCATCCAGCATCACCTTGACGCTGCCGATCAGATCATTGATCGACGGCTCTTCACCCAGGTGGCTGATAGCTGCAACGACGTTACCGCCGAAGTTGCGGAAAAAGGCCGCACCCTTGCTACCAACAACACACAGATCAATCTCGACGCCGTTTTCGCGGTTTACCGCCATGTCCTTGACCAGGGCCTTGAACAGGTTGGTGTTCAAGCCACCGCACAAACCACGGTCACTGCTCACGACGACATAACCGACACGCTTGATTTCGCGGTCGATCATGAACGGGTGGCGGTATTCCGGGTTGGCGTTGGCCAGATGCCCAATTACCTGGCGGATACGCTCCGCATAAGGACGGCTAGCAGCCATGCGCATTTGTGCCTTGCGCATTTTGCTGACCGCCACTTTTTCCATGGCGCTGGTAATCTTTTGCGTGCTTTTGATGCTCGCAATCTTACTGCGAATCTCTTTTGCGCCTGCCATGTAACACCTATCAGGTTAGCAAGCGGGAGCCTCGCGGCTCCCGCTGCGGCTTACCAGGTTTGGGTGGCCTTGAACTTCTCGATACCGGCTTTCATGCCAGCGTCGATTTCGTCATTGAAGTCACCTTTAACGTTGATCTTGGCCATCAAATCGGCGTGATCGCGGTTGAAGAAAGCAATCAGCGCTTGTTCGAAGCTGCCGATCTTGGCGATTTCAATGTCAGTCAGGAACCCACGCTCAGCGGCATACAGCGACAGCGCCATGTCAGCGATCGACATTGGTGCGTATTGCTTCTGCTTCATCAGCTCGGTAACGCGCTGACCATGCTCAAGTTGCTTACGGGTCGCTTCGTCCAGGTCAGAAGCGAACTGGGCGAATGCCGCCAGTTCACGGTACTGAGCCAGAGCGGTACGGATACCACCGGACAGCTTCTTGATGATCTTGGTCTGAGCAGCACCACCCACACGGGATACCGAAACACCGGCGTTCACTGCAGGGCGGATGCCCGAGTTGAACATGGCCGATTCCAGGAAGATCTGACCGTCGGTGATGGAAATCACGTTGGTCGGAACGAACGCGGAAACGTCGCCAGCCTGGGTTTCGATGATCGGCAGTGCGGTCAGGGAACCGGTTTTTCCGGTCACTGCGCCGTTGGTGAACTTCTCTACGTATTCTTCCGAAACGCGGGATGCGCGCTCCAGCAGGCGGGAGTGGAGATAGAACACGTCGCCTGGGTAAGCTTCACGGCCTGGTGGACGGCGCAGCAGCAGGGAAATCTGGCGGTAAGCCACTGCCTGCTTGGACAGATCGTCATAAACGATCAGCGCGTCTTCACCGCGGTCGCGGAAGAATTCACCCATGGTGCAACCGGAGTACGGTGCCAGGAATTGCAGCGCAGGAGATTCCGAAGCACTGGCAGCCACGATGATCGTGTTGGCCAGGGCGCCGTTTTCTTCCAGCTTGCGAACCACGTTGGCGATGGTCGATTGTTTCTGACCGATAGCAACGTAGACGCAGAAAATGCCGCTGTCTTTCTGGTTGATGATCGCGTCGATCGCCAGAGCGGTTTTACCGATCTGACGGTCACCGATGATCAGCTCACGCTGGCCACGGCCGACAGGGATCATGGCATCGACAGCCTTGTAGCCAGTCTGTACAGGCTGGTCTACCGACTTACGCCAGATCACGCCCGGAGCAACTTTCTCGACCGCGTCGGTCTCGGTGTTGCCCAGTGGACCTTTGCCGTCAACAGGGTTACCCAGTGCGTCGACTACGCGACCCAGCAGTTCCTTACCAACCGGAACTTCGAGGATGCGGCCTGTGCACTTGGCGCTCATGCCTTCAGCCAGAGACTGGTAAGCACCCAAAACAACGGCACCTACGGAGTCTTGCTCCAGGTTGAGGGCCATACCGTAGACGCCGCCCGGAAACTCGATCATCTCGCCGTACATGACGTCGGCCAGACCGTGAATCCGCACGATGCCGTCAGATACGCTGACGACAGTGCCTTCGTTACGGGCTTGGGAGGTCACATCGAGCTTGTCGATGCGGCCCTTGATAATTTCACTTATTTCGGAAGGATTGAGTTGCTGCATTGCTCTGCTGCCCCTTCAAACTCAAGATTTCAATGCTTCGGCAAGTTTCGCGATTTTGCCGCGAATCGAGCCATCGATAACCAGGTCGCCGGCGCGGATAACGACACCACCTATTAGGGCGGCATCCTCCGCAACTTGCAGGCGCACTTCCCGGTTGAGTCGTGCACTGAGAACCTTGGCGAGTTTGTCTTGCTGTTCTTGGTTCAATGCAAAAGCACTGGTCACTTCAACGTCTACCGATTTCTCTTGTTCAGCCTTGTACAGGTCGAAAAGAGCGGCGATCTCCGGCAGAAGCGGGAGACGGTCGTTTTCGGCAACGACATTGATGAAGTTCTGTGCCTTGGCATCAAACTTGTCGCCGCACACGTCAATAAACGTGGCGGCCTTTTCTGCGCTCGTCAGTCGCGGGGCCTTGAGCACGCGCTGCATGGTGTCGTCTTGTGACACCGCTGCAGCCAGGCCGAGCATGGCTGACCAATTGGCCAGTTGCTGGTGGGCCTGAGCGTGCTCGAAGGCCGCCTTAGCGTAAGGTCGGGCCAACGTGGTCAGTTCTGCCATGATCGCCCTCGCTTAGATTTCAGCAGCCAGTTGGTTAACCAGCTCTGCGTGCGCGTTTTGATCGATTGTGGCACCCAGGATCTTCTCGGCGCCGCCGACAGCCAGCATGCCCACTTGGGCGCGCAGTTTGTCTTTGACACTGTTCAGTTCCTGTTCGATCTCGGCTTGAGCCTGAACCTTCACACGGTCAGCGTCGACACGGGCCTTTTCAACGGCCTCTTCGACAATCTGGTTACCGCGTTTCTTGGCTTGCTCGATGATTTCAGCTGCCTGAGCTTTCGCTTCGCGCAGTTGCTGACCCGCTTTTTCTTGGGCCAACTCCAGGTCGCGAGCTGCTCGGCTGGCAGCGTCCAGGCCATCAGCGATCTTCTTTTGACGTTCGTGCAGTGCCGTAATGACCGGAGGCCATACAAACTTCATGCAGAACAGTACAAAAATCAGGAACGCAACGGACTGGCCAATCAGGGTCGCATTAATGTTCACGCCAACACCTCGCAGTTACGTTGTCCATCACATCAAATTACTCGGAAGAATCCGGGTAATTAGCCAGCGATCTGACCAACGAACGGGTTCGCAAAGGTGAAGAACAGAGCGATACCAACACCGATCATGGTTACGGCGTCGAGCAGACCGGCAACGATGAACATTTTAACTTGCAGCATTGGAACCATTTCTGGCTGACGCGCTGCGCCTTCCAGGAACTTGCCGCCCAGCAGGCCGAAACCAATTGCGGTACCCAGTGCGCCCAGGCCGATCAACAGTGCAACAGCGATAGCGGTTAGACCAACTACAGTTTCCATCTTTCCTCCCGACTTTTACGTCGTATGGTTTAGGTTTTTTAGATTAAAGCGGTAAAACAAATCGTTTCAGGTGCCCTGTGAAGAGCCCCTTCCCGTATTACCGGGAAGGACATCAGACTAGTCGAGACTGGCCTTAATGGTTTTCTTCGTGCGCCATCGACAGGTAGACGATGGTCAGCATCATGAAGATGAACGCCTGCAGGGTGATGATCAGGATGTGGAACACCGCCCACGCCCACTGCAGAACAACGCCCAGGCCGCTCAGCCAGAGCAGGCCGCTGCCGAACATCACAGCGATCAGAATGAACACCAGCTCACCGGCATACATGTTGCCGAACAGACGCAGAGCCAGAGAGATCGGTTTGGCGATAAGGGTCACGAACTCCAGCAGGAAGTTCACCGGAATCAGCAGCGCCTGAACGAAGATGTTCTTGCTACCGAACGGGTGCAAGGTGAGTTCGCCGATGAAGCCGCCGAAGCCCTTGATCTTGATGCTGTAGAAAATGATCAGTGCGAACACCGAGAACGCCATGCCCAGCGTCGCGTTCGGGTCGGTCGTCGACACGGCACGGAACGGGATGTGGTGGTCGCCGGTGATCAGGATGGCCAACTGAGGAATCCAGTCGACCGGTACCAGGTCGACGGCGTTCATCAGGAACACCCAGACGAAGATGGTCAGTGCCAGCGGTGCAATCACCGGGCTACGGCCATGGAAGCTGTCTTTCACGCTGCCATCGACGAATTCGACCAATACTTCAACGAAGTTCTGCAAAGCACCTGGCTGACCCGAAGTCGCCTTCTTTGCCGCCATGCGGAAAAGAAGAACGAAGATCAGACCCAGCGCGACCGACCAGCCGAGGGTATCGACGTGGAAAGCCCAAAAGCCCATTTCTTTGGCTTCTGCTGCGGTGTGAGCAAAGCCCCAGCCGCCGTTGGGTAGCTGACCGAAGGTCAGGTTCTGCAAGTGGTGCTGGATATAGCCCGAAGCGGTTGTCTCTGCCATGGTTGCCTCAAACGCCCTAAGGTCTCGAAAGTCTTGTTCTCATCAGCAGGGGAGCGAACCAGCTGACCGACTGAGTCAGCACGAACACGCCGAATACTGCTACCGGCGCCAGTGGCTTCACACCTGCAAACACCAGTGCAAAGAGCACTGCCGTCAAAATAAGTTTGCCTGCCTCGCCGGCATAAAAAGACCGGACGATGGACTGGGCTGCTCGGGCGCCGGAAAACCGAAATGCCTTGTGAGCGAAATAAACATTGGGCAGCAAGGCTATCAGGCCTCCGCAAAGTCCCGAGTATCCGGCAACGACTCCGTGCCATTGCCAGAGCGCCAAAGCGCCAACGAGCAAAATGACAAATTGAGCCATCAACACCGGAAAAACCGCCAGGCGATGGAACGGCAGGCGGTTTGGCTTGCGGGTTTCCATCACGATTGCTCTCCAATGGTCGGCTGCCGAAATTCAATAACTTGGCATAATTTGTGCCGACAAAATGCGCGCAGAGTATAGGGGCGGTTCTGCCCCTATTCAACTGTCAGGTAGTGATTTCCGACTGCTCGCTACATGAGGAAATGTTTCAGCGGATGTGTGCGAGCACACCTTGAAGCTCATCGAGGGAGTTGTAACCAATCACCAACTGCCCTTTCCCCTTCTTGCCGTGGCGAATCTGCACCGCAGAGCCTAGGCGCTCGGCCAGACGCTGTTCGAGGCGGGCGATATCCGGGTCGGGTTTGCTGGCTTCCACAGGCTCCGGTTTACCACTCAACCATTGGCGAACCAGCGCCTCGGTTTGGCGCACGGTGAGGCCGCGTGCGACAACATGTCGCGCCCCCTCCACCTGCTGATTGTCCGGCAGACCGAGCAAAGCACGGGCATGACCCATTTCAAGGTCACCGTGGGACAACATGGTCTTGATGACTTCCGGCAGTGCAATAAGTCGCAACAGGTTAGCCACAGTGACGCGAGACTTACCCACAGCCTCGGCGACTTGCTGCTGAGTCAGCTGGAATTCCTGCTGCAACCGTTGCAACGCGACCGCTTCCTCGATCGGATTGAGATCTTCACGCTGAATGTTCTCGATCAGCGCTATGGCGATCGCGGTTTCATCCGGTACGTCGCGAACCATCGCCGGGATGGTTTCCTGCCCGGCCTGCTGACTGGCGCGCCAGCGGCGTTCACCGGCGATGATTTCAAAGCGGCCGCCACCAATCGGACGAACCACGATCGGCTGCATCACGCCCTGTGCCTTGATCGACTGTGCCAACTCTTCGAGCGCCTGCGGGTCCATATCCCGGCGTGGCTGATACTTGCCACGCTGCAGCAGGTCCAGTGGCAGGTGCTGCAGTTCACGGGTATCCGCTTGCGCCGCTTGTTCTTCCAGCGCACTGACAGTCGGACCACTCAGCAGTGCATCCAGTCCACGTCCGAGACCTCGTTTCTTGACGGCCATGGGGATTCCTTAAGTTGCCTGAGCAGCGGCGATACGTGAATTTTTGCGCTGACGGCGAACCATTTCGCCCGCCAATGCCAGATAAGCCAATGCGCCGCGCGATTGCTTGTCGTAGGCCAGCGCCGGCATGCCGTAACTTGGCGCTTCAGCCAGACGAATGTTACGCGGGATCACCGTGTCGTAGAGTTGATCGCCGAAGTGCTCTTTGAGCTGCGCCGAAACGTCGTTCATCAGGCTCAGGCGCGGGTCGTACATGGTCCGCAGCAGGCCTTCGACTTTCAGGTTGGGATTGAGCAGTTCAGCGATGCGCTTGATGTTATCCACAAGGTCGCTCAAACCTTCCAGCGCAAAGTACTCGCACTGCATGGGGATAATCACGCCATCAGCAGCCACCAATGCGTTCAGTGTGAGCATCGACAGGGACGGCGGGCAGTCGATCAGAATGTAATCGTAGTTTTCACGGATCGGCGCCAGCGCGCTGCGCAGGCGGCTTTCCTTCATCTGCATTTCCAGCAGAACCACTTCAGCCGCGGTCAGGTCGCGGTTGGCCGGCAGCAGTTGATAACCGCCATGCTCGGAGTAGTGCATGGCCTGAGTCAGATCGCATTCGCCGATCAGCAGGTCATAGACCGAGTTTTCCAGGCCATGTTTATCCACACCGCTACCCATGGTGGCGTTGCCCTGTGGATCGAGATCGATCAACAGCACCCGGCGCTTGGTTGCGACCAGGGATGCTGCGAGGTTGATGCAGGTGGTGGTCTTGCCCACACCACCCTTCTGGTTCGCTATCGCGAATACCTTAGCCATTCTTGCTTGTGTTCCCAATCATGCCGTGCGGCGCAGTATCAGCAGATGGCGTTGGCCTTGGCAACCGGGTACGGCCAAGGCGTGTTCGCTATCGAGTTTGAAGTCTGCCGGCAATGCTACCAGCTCATCGGCCGGATGAACGCCCTTCATTGCCAGCCAGCGTGTATCCGCGTCGCCCAGATGGCGAGTCCAGTTGGTGAAGTTCTCCATGCTGCTGAACGCCCGGGAAATAATTCCGTTGAAGGGTTGTGCTGGCTGCAGAGCTTCGACACGACTGTGGATAACTTGGAGGTTATCCAGTTTCAATTCGAGTTTGACCTGGGTCAGGAAGCGGGTTTTCTTGCCGTTGCTGTCCAGACAGGTCACTTGCGAGTCTGGATACAGGATCGCCAACGGGATGCCCGGCATGCCGCCACCACTGCCAACATCGAGCCAGCGGCCGTTTTCGATGAACGACATCACACTCAGACTATCGAGCAGGTGGCGAGAAACCATTTCGTCAGGATCGCGAACAGCCGTGAGGTTGTAGGCCTGGTTCCACTTGATCAACAGTGCCAGATAACCCAGCAGCAATTCATGCTGGGTTTCACTGAGATTGACACCGAGCTCGCGGGCTCCTGTGGATAACTCTTCAGCGTGTTGCGAAGTGACCTTAGAACTCAAGCGCTTTGCTCCAACTGACGGCCCGCGCCGCGTTTTTTCAAATGAATCATCAACAGCGAAATCGCTGCCGGGGTCACGCCAGGGATACGCGAAGCCTGCCCAAGCGTCTCTGGACGGGTCGCGCCGAGCTTGCTCTGGATCTCCTTGGAGAGACCGGAAATGTTGGTGTAATCGATATCCACAGGCAGCTTCGTGTCTTCACTGGCGCGCAGACGGGCGATTTCGTCCTGTTGACGAGCGATGTAACCGGCGTATTTGGTCTTGATTTCAACCTGTTCGGCAACCTGGGGGTCTTCGGCACCGTTGCCGGTCACTTCGACCAGACCAGCGTAGTCGATTTCCGGACGACTCAAGAGGTTGAGCAAGTTGTATTCGTGGGTCAGCGGTGTGCCGAATTTTTCCGCAATCGCATCGCCTTGCGGTGTACCCGGGCGAACCCAGGTGCTTTTCAGGCGCTGCTCTTCGAGTTCGATGCTTTCGCGTTTCTTGCAGAAGGCCGCCCAACGCGCGTCATCGACCAGACCCAGCTCGCGACCTTTTTCGGTCAGACGCAGGTCGGCATTGTCCTCGCGCAGGATCAGGCGGTACTCGGCCCGGGAAGTGAACATGCGGTACGGCTCTTGTGTGCCGAGGGTGATCAGGTCGTCGACCAACACGCCGATGTACGCTTCATCACGGCGCGGGCACCAGGGTTCTTTGCCTTTGGCACGCAAAGCGGCGTTGGCACCGGCAAGCAAACCTTGCGCACCGGCTTCTTCGTAACCGGTCGTGCCGTTGATTTGCCCGGCGAAGAACAGACCGCCGATGACTTTGGTTTCCAGGCTGTACTTCAGATCCCGCGGGTCGAAGTAGTCGTACTCGATCGCATAACCCGGACGCACGATGTGCGCGTTTTCCATGCCGCGGATCGATTGCACGATCTGCAATTGCACGTCGAACGGCAAGCTTGTGGATATCCCGTTCGGATACAGCTCATGGGTGGTCAAACCTTCCGGTTCGATAAACACCTGATGGCTTTCCTTGTCGGCAAAGCGGTGGATCTTGTCTTCGATCGACGGGCAATAACGCGGGCCGATGCCTTCGATTTCACCGGCAGCGGAATACATCGGCGAACGGTCGAGGTTCGCGGCAATGATTTCGTGGGTGCGGGCGTTAGTGTGAGTAATCCAGCAGCTCACTTGGCGTGGATGCTGTTCTTTGTTGCCCATGAACGACATCACAGGGATCGGCGTATCCCCTGGCTGCTCGGTCATCACCGAGAAATCCACAGACTTGCCGTCGATACGCGGTGGCGTACCGGTTTTCAAACGACCGACACGCAGTGGCAGTTCACGCAGACGGTGAGCCAGCGCGATGGACGGTGGATCACCGGCACGGCCGCCGGAAAAATTCTGCAAACCGATGTGGATAAGTCCGCCGAGGAATGTTCCGGTGGTCAACACCACGGAGTCTGCGAAGAAACGCAGACCCATTTGCGTAACAACACCGCGCACTTGTTCCTGCTCAACGATCAGGTCGTCGGCAGCCTGTTGAAATATCCACAGGTTCGGCTGGTTTTCCAGAATTTCGCGGACAGCGGCTTTGTAAAGAATGCGGTCCGCTTGTGCACGGGTTGCACGTACGGCCGGGCCTTTACGGCTGTTCAAAACGCGAAACTGGATGCCGCCTTTATCGGTAGCCATGGCCATCGCACCGCCGAGGGCGTCGATTTCCTTGACCAGATGGCTTTTGCCAATGCCACCGATAGCCGGGTTGCAACTCATGGCGCCGAGGGTTTCCACGTTATGCGTCAGCAACAGGGTTTTTGCCCCCATACGTGCTGAGGCCAGTGCTGCCTCGGTACCGGCATGACCGCCGCCGATGACGATCACTTCAAAACGGGAAGGGAAATCCACCACGCACCTCGTGCCTGCTTAAGTAGGTCATTCAGGAAAAATTTGAGATCAGGTTTTTGGACCTGGTCGGCAAGTATAGGGACTTCGCCCTTCCTAAAGAACCCTTTGCACAAAATTTAACCAGCTGTGGAGAACTCGAGGTTAAAAGAATAAAAAAGAAAGAAATTTATAAAACCTTTGTTTTTATGTTTATTCTTACTGACCCGCCTTTCTGTGGATAAATCTCTACAGCCCTTTATATTCAATGTGTACAGAGATTCAAAACCCTGTGCCCATGTACCAATGAGGTCCTTGGATAACCGGTGTAAGCCTGTGGATGAAAGGGGTTGTTATCCACAGGGTGGGTTATATCCAGTTTTTTGGCCCTGTTATCAACTGACCTCAGAGGCAGTTATTCACAGGGCTTAATCCACAGAAATCTGTTGAATGAGCGCGAGTCGGGTACAGGGAGTCCGCTCAGGAAGAACACATCTGCCCGGCACTCAAGGAAGGATTTATAAAAAGAGGGAGTCAGACAGGCCGCGATTGGGCCTGTCTGTGAACAGCAGAAGGACTATTTTCCGATGCAGAAGCTGGAAAATATCCGTCCGAGCAGATCATCGGAGCTGAATGCTCCAGTGATTTCACCCAGCGAGTGCTGGGCCTGACGTAAATCTTCAGCCAACAGCTCGCCAGCGCCAGCCAAGGTTAATTGCGCACGACCGTGTTCAAGGGCCGCACTGGCATGGCGTAACGCTTCCAGGTGTCGCCGGCGGGCACTGAAACTGCTTTCCGAGGTTTGTTCGTAACCCATGCAGGCCTTGAGATGTTCGCGCAGCAATTCCAGGCCTTCGCCCGCCGATTTGGCGCTCAGGCTGATAGTCACATGGCCGTCATCGCTGACTTCCAGAACAATCGCTTCACCGGTCAGGTCTGCCTTGTTACGGATCAGGGTAACTTTGGCGGGATCGGGACGGATTTCGAGGAATTCGGGCCACAAGGCGAACGGATCCAGCGCTTCTGGAGCTGTCGCATCGACTACCAGCAGCACACGATCGGCTTCACCAATGGCTTTCAAAGCGCGCTCGACTCCGATTTTCTCCACCTGGTCGTCGGTATCACGCAGACCGGCGGTATCCACAACGTGCAGCGGCATGCCATCGATGTGGATGTGTTCGCGCAAGATGTCTCGGGTGGTACCGGCAATCTCGGTCACGATCGCGGCTTCGCGCCCGGCCAATGCATTCAGCAGGCTCGACTTGCCGGCATTCGGCCGTCCAGCGATCACCACCGTCATGCCGTCACGCAGCAAGGCACCCTGGCCGGCTTCGCACAGCACTGTGGATAATTCATCACGCACCTTGTCGAGCATGCTCAGCACATGGCCATCGGCGAGGAAGTCGATTTCTTCTTCCGGGAAGTCGATGGCAGCTTCGACGTAGATGCGTAGACCGATCAACTGTTCGGTGAGGTTATGCACACGTTGAGAAAACGCACCCTGCAAGGAACGCAGCGCGTTACGCGCTGCCTGTGCAGAACTGGCTTCGATCAGGTCCGCGATGGCTTCGGCCTGGGCCAGGTCGAGTTTGTCATTGAGGAACGCTCGCTCACTGAATTCCCCCGGGCGAGCCAAACGGCAACCCAGTTCGAGACATCGTTTGAGCAGCATATCGAGTACGATCGGGCCGCCATGGCCCTGCAATTCCAGTACGTCTTCACCGGTGAACGAGTTAGGCCCAGGGAAGTACAACGCCAGGCCTTCGTCCAACACCTGCTGATCGTCGCTGTAAAACGGTCCGTAATGGGCGTAACGCGGTTTCAGTTCTCGGCCGCTGATGGCTTTGGCTGCAACACTGGCCAACGGCCCGGAAATACGGACGATGCCCACACCGCCACGACCTTGAGCGGTGGCAACGGCTGCAATGGTTTCACGAGGTGTGCTCATAAACCGGAATCCAGACAAAAGTGACAGATAGCAAAACGCCCCACTAGGGGGCGTTTTGAGTGGTGTTATCCACAGAGCAAGTTACGCCTCGGCTTTTTTCGTCGCCGCTTCGATCTTACGCGTGATGTACCACTGCTGGGTAATCGACAGGCAGTTGTTCACAACCCAGTACAGCACCAGACCAGCCGGGAACCACAGGAAGAAGAAGGTGAAGATGATTGGCATCATTTTCATGACCTTCGCCTGCATCGGATCCGGAGGAGTCGGGTTCAACTGCTGCTGGATGAACATGGTTGCACCCATGATGATCGGCAGAATGAAAAACGGATCCTTGATCGACAGGTCAGTGATCCACAGCATGAATGGCGCTTGGCGCATTTCCACGCTTTCCAGCAGAACCCAGTACAGCGAAAGGAAAACCGGCATCTGCACAAGGATCGGCAAGCAGCCGCCCAGTGGATTGATCTTCTCTTTCTTGTACAGCTCCATCATGGCTTGCGACATTTTCTGCCGGTCATCGCCATGTTGTTCTTTCAGTGCAGCCAGTTTCGGCGCAACGGCACGCATGCGCGCCATCGATTTGTAGCTGGCAGCCGACAGAGGGAAGAAAAGCCCTTTGATCAGCATGGTCAGGAAGATGATCGACCAGCCCCAGTTACCCACAATCGCGTGGATATGTTGCAGCAGCCAGAAGATTGGCTGGGCAATGAACCAGAGGATGCCATAGTCGACGGTCAGTTCCAGGCCTGGGGACAACTGTTTAAGCACTGCCTGGCTTTTCGGACCTGCGTACAGAACAGCACTGGTTTCAACTTTGGCACCTGGGGCAGCGGTCAGTGTAGGACCGGTGTAACCGATGATGTAGTTGCCTTTGCTGTCTTTACGGGTCTGGACGATGTTGTTTTCGCCCTTGGCCGGAATCCATGCAGTCACGAAGTAGTGTTGCAGCCAGGCTACCCAACCACCGGTGACAGTTTCTTTGAGTTGGCCCTTGTCCATGTCCTTCATGGACACTTTCTTGTACGGCTCCGAACTTGTCCACAGGGCGGCGCCCAGGTAAGTCGCGGTACCGGTGGCAGTAGTGGACGAAGGATCGGCGCTGTTATCGCGCTTCAACTGGGCGAACATCGCGCCGTTCCAGGGCTGAGCGCTCTGGTTATCCACAATGTAGGAAACGGCTACGTCATACAGGCCACGTTTCAAGGTGAAACGCTTGATGTAATTGACGCCGTCCTTGCTGAACTTCAGGTCTACGACCAGTTGGTCCTGACCGTCAGCCAGTTGATAAGTCTTCTTCTCCGAGGAGTAGACAGGGCGACCTGCCGGATTGGCGTCCGGACCGTTGGTGCCGATCAGACCGCTTTGCGCCAGATAAACACGCTCGCCGCCGTTATCGAACAGCTGGAAAGGAACGTCCGGACGATCCTGACGACGTGGATACAGAGGCAAGGTCAGTTGAGCAACGTCACCACCTTGTGGATCGATCGCAAGATCGAGCACGTCGGTTTTGATCTGGATCAGATCCTTGCTGGCGGCTACCGGTGTTTCGGCAGGTGCGCTGGTATCGCTTGCGGCACGCGGAATATCGTCACTGGCTTCAGCATTATTGCCAGTGGCGGTGTCCGGCAAACCGGATGTAGTCGTACTGGAAGCAACATTCTGAGTCGGCAGGGCAGCTTGGCCATAGTCCTGGTTCCATTTAAGAACCATAACGTAGGCCACGATTGCCAGGGCGACGATCAGGATCGTGCGTTTGATATCCATGATTACTCGGCCATCGAAGAAGAACGGGAGGTAGGGATAGGTGGAACCGGGTCATAACCACCGGGATTCCACGGATGACAGCGACCTAAACGACGAAAGGTCAGCCAGCCACCGCGCAGAAGGCCATGATTTTCAATGGCTTCATACGCGTAGCAGGAACAACTGGGGTAGAAGCGACAGTGACTGGCCATCAGAGGACTAATGGCATAGCGATAAAACTGGATCGGAACGAGGGCCAGTTTACGCATCTGAACTGTCTACCCCTACAGTTTCGGTTTTGACTGCTGGAACTGGCTTGTTACGTGCCAAACGCTTCCAGAGTTTGCCGAAATGCTGAATCAATTCGGGGTTTTCTACATCACCTAAACCTTTGCGCGCGACGATAACGATATCCCAACCAACCAGTGAATCCTGGTGAAGACGGAACGATTCGCGCATCAAACGTTTGAGGCGATTGCGCTCAACGGAGAGCTTTACGCTCTTTTTCCCGATAACCAGCCCTAGACGGGGGTGATCAAGATCGTTGTTGCGTGCAAGGAGCAGGAGATTTTTCCCCGGAACCTTGCCGGTAGGGGAGTCAAAGACTGCCTTGAAATGCCGGGCGGTAAGCAGACGCTTTTCCCGACTGAAGTCCTGACTCACCTCCAGTGCCGGATTATCAAACTGCCAGACGCGCACGACCTTTGGCGCGACGACGCGACAGGACGGCACGACCGTTTTTGGTAGCCATGCGAGCACGGAAACCGTGGGTACGAGCGCGTTTGATAGTGCTTGGTTGGAAAGTACGTTTCATGTCGTGTTACCTGGTTCGTCCACAACGGGCCGGAATGGCCCCCGTTTTAAGAGACCGGGGATTCTAGAGAAAGCAAGCCTTCAGGTCAATTTCCAACCAACGTTTCCTTATAAATAGATCACGAGGCGTTTTTGGCCGACACCCTGTTCGCCATACATAAAAATAAAGAAGGGAATTATTTAAAGCTTTTCTGTAAAGCTTATAAAAGCTAGACCCGGCCCTGACTGTGGATAACTGCTTTCAGCCCTTGTTTTGCTTCGTGTACAGCCAATGACAACTACAGTGGAAAACGGTGTTCAGCCTGTGCTGCGCTGTCGGATAAGCTGTGTGTGGAATGGGCAGTTATCCACAGCCTGGTTGTCCACCGAGTTCAACCCCCACTTGTCCAGTGACCTTAGAGGCGGTTATCCACAGAGCTTATTCACACACCGTTGGTCGCCTTTTTTCCAGTTAACGCATTGATAAATCATGTTCACCGGGCAACCTGCATGTGGATAAGTAAACGGCTCGCCGCTACAATGGCCGCTTGTTTTTGCCTCACCGGCTTTCAACTTAGGGGATATCCGTGTCAGTGGAACTTTGGCAGCAGTGCGTGGAGCTTTTGCGCGAGGAGCTGCCGGCCCAACAATTCAACACCTGGATCCGTCCACTACAGGTCGAAGCCGAAGGCGACGAGTTGCGCGTTTACGCACCGAACCGTTTTGTCCTGGACTGGGTCAACGAAAAGTACCTGGGGCGCGTCCTTGAACTGCTTGATGAGCACGGCAACGGCATGGCGCCAGCGTTGTCCTTATTAATAGGCAGCAAACGCAGTTCGGCACCTCGTGCAGCACCCAATGCTCCGTTGGCCGCCGCGCAAGCTTCCCAGGCCCAGGCAAATGCCGCGCCTGCCAGCACGCCAGCGCCCGCCCCGACGCCAGCGGCGGCCAAGCGTTCTACTCAGAAAACCGCCGAAGTCAGTGAAGAGCCGTCCCGCGACAGCTTCGATCCGATGGCCGGTGCCGCGTCGCAGCAAGCCCCGGTTCGCGCCGAACAGCGCACCGTGCAGGTCGAGGGTGCGCTCAAGCACACCAGTTATCTGAACCGCACGTTCACCTTCGAGAACTTCGTCGAAGGCAAGTCCAACCAACTCGCCCGAGCGGCAGCCTGGCAAGTGGCAGACAACCCCAAGCATGGCTACAACCCGCTGTTCCTTTATGGTGGAGTGGGTCTGGGTAAAACCCACTTGATGCACGCGGTGGGTAACCATCTATTAAAGAAGAATCCGAATGCCAAGGTCGTGTACCTGCATTCAGAGCGTTTCGTGGCCGACATGGTCAAGGCACTGCAACTGAACGCGATCAACGAATTCAAGCGTTTCTACCGTTCGGTGGACGCTTTGCTGATCGACGATATTCAGTTTTTCGCCCGCAAAGAGCGCTCGCAGGAAGAGTTTTTCCACACTTTCAACGCCCTGCTTGAAGGTGGCCAACAGGTCATTCTCACCAGTGACCGCTACCCGAAAGAAATCGAAGGCCTTGAAGAACGCCTCAAATCCCGATTCGGGTGGGGGCTGACGGTTGCCGTCGAGCCGCCGGAACTGGAAACCCGTGTAGCGATCTTGATGAAAAAGGCCGACCAGGCCAAAGTCGAGTTGCCTCACGACGCAGCGTTCTTCATCGCCCAGCGAATTCGCTCCAACGTCCGCGAGCTGGAAGGTGCGCTGAAACGCGTAATCGCCCACTCGCACTTCATGGGCCGCGACATCACCATCGAGCTGATTCGCGAATCCCTGAAAGACCTGTTGGCGTTGCAGGACAAACTGGTCTCTGTGGATAACATTCAGCGCACTGTCGCCGAATACTACAAGATCAAGATCTCCGACCTGCTGTCCAAGCGCCGTTCGCGCTCGGTGGCTCGTCCGCGTCAGGTGGCCATGGCATTGTCCAAGGAACTGACCAACCACAGCTTGCCGGAAATCGGCGATGTGTTTGGCGGTCGCGACCACACGACAGTTTTGCACGCCTGCCGCAAGATCAACGAACTTAAGGAATCCGACGCGGACATCCGCGAGGACTACAAGAACCTGCTGCGTACACTGACCACTTGATGAACACCAGCGCAGCTTATTAAGGCAAGGGACTAGACCATGCATTTCACCATTCAACGCGAAGCCCTGTTGAAACCCCTGCAACTGGTCGCAGGCGTCGTCGAGCGCCGACAGACCTTGCCGGTACTCTCCAACGTGCTGCTGGTTGTCGAAGGCCAGCAACTGTCGCTGACCGGTACCGATCTGGAGGTCGAGCTGGTTGGTCGCGTGCAACTTGAAGAACCGGCCGAGACAGGCTCCATCACCGTGCCTGCGCGCAAGCTGATGGACATTTGCAAAAGCCTGCCTAACGACGCGTTGATCGACATCAAGCTCGACGAGCAGAAGCTGGTGGTGAAGGCCGGTCGCAGCCGCTTCACCCTGTCGACCCTGCCAGCCAACGATTTCCCGACGGTTGAAGAGGGGCCGGGTTCGCTGACCTGCAGCCTTGAGCAAAGCAAACTGCGTCGTCTGATCGAACGCACCAGCTTCGCCATGGCCCAGCAGGATGTACGCTACTACCTCAACGGTATGTTGCTTGAAGTATCGGCCGGCGTGATCCGCGCGGTGGCTACCGACGGCCACCGTCTGGCAATGTGCTCGATGCAGGCCGATATCGGTCAGCCGGATCGCCACCAGGTGATCGTGCCGCGCAAAGGTATTCTCGAACTGGCGCGTCTGCTCACCGAGCCGGACGGCAACGTCAGCATCGTTCTTGGTCAGCACCACATCAGAGCCACTACCGGTGAATTCACCTTCACCTCGAAACTGGTCGACGGTAAGTTCCCGGACTACGAGCGTGTTCTGCCCAAGGGCGGCGACAAGCTAGTGTTGGGCGATCGTCAGGCGCTGCGTGAAGCGTTCAGCCGTACTGCGATTCTGTCCAACGAGAAGTACCGTGGTATCCGTCTGCAACTGGCCAGTGGTCAGTTGAAGATCCAGGCCAACAACCCGGAGCAGGAAGAAGCGGAAGAAGAAGTGGGCGTTGAGTACAACGGCGGCTCCCTGGAAATTGGCTTCAACGTGAGCTATCTGCTCGACGTGTTGGGCGTAATGACTACCGAGCAGGTTCGTCTGATCCTGTCCGACTCCAACAGCAGTGCGCTGGTGCAAGAGTCTGACAACGACGATTCGGCTTACGTTGTCATGCCGATGCGCCTGTAATCAGCTGACTCTGGATGTCCTTAAGTCGTGTTTCGGTCACCGCGGTGCGCAATCTACACCCGGTGACCTTCTCCCCGTCCCCCCGCATCAATATCCTTTACGGCGCCAACGGCAGCGGCAAAACCAGTGTTCTGGAAGCCATTCATCTGCTGGGGCTTGCCCGTTCGTTTCGTAGCACGAGGCTGCTGCCGGTCATCCAGTACGAACAACTCGCTTGCACCGTGTTCGGTCAGGTGGAACTGGCCGAAGGTGGGCACAGTGCTCTGGGGATATCCCGCGACCGTCAGGGCGAGTTTCAGATCCGCATCGACGGCCAGAACGCCCGTAGTGCCGCGCAACTTGCAGAAATACTGCCGCTCCAGTTGATTAACCCGGACAGCTTTCGCCTGCTCGAAGGCGCGCCCAAGATTCGCCGGCAGTTTCTCGATTGGGGCGTGTTCCACGTCGAGCCGCGCTTCATGGCCACCTGGCAGCGCTTGCAGAAGGCCCTGCGCCAGAGAAACTCTTGGCTGCGGCATGGTACACTTGACGCCGTTTCGCAAGCGGTTTGGGACAGGGAGCTGTGCCAGGCCAGCGCTGAAATAGATGAATACCGCCGCGCTTACATCAAAGCCTTGAAACCAGTCTTTGAACAAACCTTGAGTGAACTGGTTGAACTCGAGGGTTTGACGCTCAGCTATTACCGAGGCTGGGACAAAGACCGGGAGCTGAGTGCCGTACTTGCCGGATCCCTGCAACGGGATCAGCAAATGGGTCATACCCAGGCTGGACCACAACGGGCTGATTTGCGTCTTAGATTGGGCGCACACAACGCCGCGGACATTTTGTCCCGGGGTCAGCAGAAGTTGGTGGTCTGTGCATTGCGGATTGCCCAGGGGCACTTGGTTAGCCAGGCCCGCCGCGGCCAATGTATTTATCTGGTGGATGACTTGCCGTCCGAATTGGACGAGAACCACCGTCGCGCGTTGTGCCGTTTGCTGGAAGACTTACGCTGCCAGGTTTTTATCACCTGTGTAGATCATGAATTATTGAGGGAAGGCTGGCAGACGGAAACGCCAGTCGCCCTGTTCCACGTGGAACAGGGCCGTATCACCCAGACCCACGACCATCGGGAGTGAAGGCATTGAGCGAAGAAAATACGTACGACTCAACGAGCATTAAAGTGCTGAAAGGCCTGGATGCCGTACGCAAACGTCCCGGTATGTACATTGGTGACACCGACGATGGTAGCGGTCTGCACCATATGGTGTTCGAAGTGGTCGACAACTCGATCGACGAAGCCCTCGCCGGCCACTGCGATGACATCAGCATCATCATCCACCCGGATGAGTCCATCACCGTTAAAGATAACGGTCGTGGCATCCCGGTCGACGTGCACAAAGAGGAGGGCGTTTCCGCCGCAGAGGTCATCATGACCGTCCTCCATGCTGGCGGTAAGTTCGACGACAACTCCTACAAAGTATCCGGCGGTCTGCACGGTGTAGGTGTTTCGGTAGTGAACGCGCTGTCCGAGGAGCTGGTGCTGACTGTGCGTCGCAGCGGCAAGATCTGGGAACAGACCTACGTCCACGGCGTACCTCAGGCACCGATGGCCATCGTAGGCGACAGCGAGACCACCGGCACCCAGATCCACTTCAAGGCTTCCAGTGAAACCTTCAAAAACATTCACTTCAGCTGGGACATCCTGGCCAAGCGGATTCGCGAACTGTCTTTCCTCAACTCCGGTGTCGGCATCGTCCTCAAGGACGAGCGCAGCGGCAAGGAAGAACTGTTCAAGTACGAAGGCGGCCTGCGTGCGTTCGTTGAATACCTGAACACCAACAAGACTGCGGTCAACCAGGTGTTCCACTTCAACATTCAGCGTGAAGACGGCATTGGCGTGGAAATCGCCCTGCAGTGGAACGACAGCTTCAACGAGAACCTGTTGTGCTTCACAAACAACATTCCGCAACGCGACGGTGGTACTCACCTGGTGGGTTTCCGTTCCGCACTGACGCGTAACCTGAACAACTACATCGAGCAGGAAGGCCTGGCGAAGAAGCACAAAGTCGCCACCACCGGTGACGATGCCCGTGAAGGCCTGACCGCGATCATCTCGGTGAAGGTGCCGGATCCCAAGTTCAGCTCCCAGACCAAAGACAAGCTGGTTTCTTCGGAAGTGAAGACCGCGGTCGAACAGGAAATGGGCAAGTACTTCTCCGACTTCCTGCTAGAAAACCCGAACGAAGCCAAGCTTGTCGTCGGCAAGATGATCGACGCCGCCCGTGCTCGTGAAGCCGCGCGCAAGGCCCGTGAGATGACCCGCCGCAAAGGCGCGCTGGACATCGCCGGTTTGCCAGGCAAACTCGCGGACTGCCAGGAAAAAGACCCGGCGCTGTCCGAACTGTACCTTGTGGAAGGTGACTCTGCGGGCGGCTCTGCCAAGCAGGGACGTAACCGCAAGACTCAAGCCATCCTGCCGTTGAAGGGTAAGATCCTCAACGTCGAGAAAGCACGTTTCGACAAGATGATCTCTTCCCAGGAAGTGGGCACCTTAATCACCGCGCTGGGCTGCGGTATTGGTCGCGAAGAGTACAACATCGACAAGTTGCGCTATCACAACATCATCATCATGACCGATGCTGACGTCGACGGTTCACACATTCGTACCCTGCTGCTGACCTTCTTCTTCCGTCAGTTGCCAGAACTGATTGAACGCGGCTATATCTACATCGCCCAACCGCCGCTGTACAAAGTCAAGAAGGGTAAGCAAGAGCAATACATCAAAGACGACGACGCCATGGAAGAGTACATGACGCAGTCGGCCCTGGAAGACGCGAGCCTGCACCTGAACGAAGATGCCCCGGGCATTTCTGGCGGAGCGCTGGAGCGTCTGGTCAATGACTTCCGCATGGTAATGAAGACCCTCAAGCGTCTGTCGCGCCTGTACCCACAGGAACTGACCGAGCACTTCATCTACCTGCCGGCCGTGAGCCTGGAAACGCTCGGCGACCACGCCGCGATGCAAGAGTGGCTGGCCCAGTACGAAGTCCGCCTGCGCACCAATGAGAAGTCCGGCCTGGTCTACAAGGCCAGCCTGCGTGAAGATCGTGAACGCGGCGTTTGGCTGCCAGAAGTCGAACTGATTTCCCACGGCCTGTCGAACTACGTCACATTCAACCGCGATTTCTTCGGCAGCAATGACTACAAAACCGTCGTCACCCTCGGCGCTCAGCTCAGCACTCTGCTCGACGAAGGCGCTTATATCCAGCGTGGCGAGCGAAAGAAAGCGGTTACCGAGTTCAAGGAAGCTTTGGACTGGCTGATGGCTGAAAGCACCAAGCGCCACACCATTCAGCGATACAAAGGTTTGGGCGAAATGAACCCGGATCAGCTGTGGGAAACCACCATGGACCCAAGCGTGCGTCGCATGCTCAAAGTTACCATCGAAGACGCCATTGGCGCAGACCAGATCTTCAACACCCTGATGGGTGATGCGGTCGAACCTCGCCGTGACTTCATCGAGAGTAATGCTTTGGCGGTTTCGAACCTGGACTTTTGATTTCGTGTTTGGCGCTTTTAACGGTTCGATCTTCTCGGTCGAAAGCGGAGAAAAAGAGGTGTTGACAGCAGCGTGTAACGCTGTAGAATTCGCCTCCCGCTGACGAGAGATCGAAGGCGCAAGTGGTTGAAGTTGTTGAAGAATTCTTCGAAAACTTCTGAAAATAACCACTTGAC
>NZ_CAXAOQ010000013.1:0-186813 GCF_963970575.1 Pseudomonas sp. EA_65y_Pfl2_P74 | reverse complement strand
ATGGTGCGGGAAGCGGTCTTGATCTACAACCAAGAGCGCCCGCACCTGTCCTTAAAATACAAAACGCCCGATGCAGTGCATCGGGCGTTAGGGTGAGATAGGTGTAAACCTATTTCAGGACTAGACAAGCTCAAAACGAATAGCTGTTCTTAGAACACCACACCCTGACTGCGCAGGTAATCATCGTAGGTGCCGCTGAAGTCGGTCACGCCATCCGGGCTCAGCTCGATGATGCGCGTAGCCAGGGACGATACGAACTCACGGTCGTGGCTGACGAAGATCAGCGTGCCCGGGTAGTTTTCCAGCGCCAGGTTCAACGCTTCGATCGACTCCATGTCCAAGTGGTTGGTCGGTTCGTCCATGATCAGCACGTTCGGCTTTTGCAGGATCAGCTTGCCGAACAACATGCGACCTTGCTCACCACCGGAAATCACTTTGACCGACTTGAGGATCTCGTCGTTGGAGAACAGCATGCGGCCCAAAGTACCGCGAATCATCTGCTCGCCCTGAGTCCACTGACCCATCCAGTCGAACAGCGTGACGTCGTCTTCGAAGTCGTGCGCGTGATCCTGAGCGTAGTAACCCAGTTCCGCGGCGTCAGTCCACTTGATGCTACCGGCATCCGGGGTCAGTTCGTTGACCAGGGTGCGCAGCAGGGTGGTCTTGCCGATACCGTTCGGGCCGATGATCGCGACGCGCTCGCCCGCTTCGACCTGGAAGCTGAAATCCTTGAACAACGGCTTGCCGTCGAAGCCTTTGGCCATTTTTTCGACCATGACGGCCTGGCGATGCAGCTTCTTGTTTTGATCGAAACGGATGAATGGGCTGACACGGCTCGAAGGCTTGACCTCGGCCAACTGGATCTTGTCGATCGCCTTGGCGCGGGAAGTGGCCTGCTTGGCTTTCGAGGCGTTGGCCGAGAAGCGGCTGACGAACGATTGCAGTTCGGAAATCTGCGCTTTCTTCTTGGCGTTGTCCGACAGCAGTTGCTCGCGGGACTGGGTCGCCACGGTCATGTACTCGTCGTAGTTGCCCGGGAACAGACGCAGCTCGCCGTAATCCAGGTCAGCCATGTGGGTGCACACGCTGTTGAGGAAGTGACGGTCGTGAGAGATGATGATCATCAGGCTGTTGCGCTGGGTCAGAATGTTTTCCAGCCAGCGAATGGTGTTGATGTCCAGGTGGTTGGTCGGTTCGTCGAGCAACAACACTTCCGGATCGGAGAACAGCGCCTGAGCCAGCAATACGCGCAGTTTCCAGCCTGGCGAGACTTCGCTCATCGGGCCGAAATGCTGTTCCAGTGGAATGCCCAGGCCCAGCAGCAACTCGCCGGCACGGGATTCGGCAGTGTAGCCGTCCATTTCGGCGAACTCGGTTTCCAGCTCGGCCACGGCCATGCCGTCTTCTTCAGTCATTTCCAGCAGCGAATAGATGCGATCGCGCTCGGCCTTGACCTTCCACAGCTCTTCGTGACCCATGATCACGGTGTCGATCACGGTGAATTCTTCGTAGGCGAACTGATCCTGGCGCAATTTACCCAGGCGCACGTTCGGCTCGAGCATGACCTGACCACCGGACGGGTCAAGGTCGCCGCCAAGGATTTTCATGAAGGTCGACTTGCCGCAACCGTTGGCGCCGATCAGGCCGTAACGGTTGCCCGCGCCAAATTTGACCGAAACGTTTTCGAAGAGCGGCTTGGCGCCGAACTGCATCGTGATGTTAGCTGTAGAGATCAAGAGTTTTTCCTGCGAAGCATTCTGAATTGCGAGGGTGCGGCCGGAGCGCTTGGCCCGAGTCAAAGTGCGCTGAAGCGGGGAGGTCCCGTCATCAACCAAGGGGGGCGCGTAAAGTTTGGCGGCGATTGTACTGGTCTGGCTCTTTAAACGATAGGGCGAACACGCCACGAACGCCGATTGGCACAATCGCGGGACAGTTTTTCACAGATGAAGGCTCACTATCGGTTACAAAGTGTGGCTAAAATGCCATCCATTCACCTAGCGCCCTAGAACGGCGTGGGCTCAAGGACGCGCCATGTGTACTCAGACCACTGCATAAGACGCCAGAGTTCATGCTCCCGGGTGCGCGCAGTTTGTTCACTTCTGACGTGTGACGATTTTTCGTGAAACTTATCATTGCTGCTATTTATGTCATTTCCATTGCATACGTACACCTGCGTGGCCGTGTGCGCCACAAACTGGGCCGGCAACTGAGTGATCACTCGACGTTTCTCGCGCCGATCAATTGCTTCCTCTATCTGTTCTCGAAGAAGCCGAACAAGCCTTATCTCGATCCGGCAGACTTTCCTGATCTGAGCCCATTGCAAGCCCATTGGAAGGAGATTCGCGAAGAAGGGCAGAATCTGCTGCGCGCTGGCGAGATCAAACGTTCCGATCAATACAACGATGTGGGATTCAACTCGTTTTTCAAAACCGGCTGGAAGCGGTTCTACCTGAAATGGTACGGCGACAGTCACCCGTCGGCGATGAAGTTGTGCCCAAGAACGACCGAACTGGTACAAAGCATCGGTTCGATCAAGGCGGCAATGTTTGCCGAGTTGCCTCCGGGATCGAAACTGGTGCGTCACCGCGACCCGTATGCCGGTTCTTATCGTTATCACTTGGGCCTGGAAACGCCGAACGATGAGGGTTGCTATATCAATGTCGACGGTGAGAACTATCACTGGCGCGATGGCGAAGCGGTGATGTTCGACGAAACGTTCATTCACTATGCTGAAAACAAGACCGACAAGAACCGGATCATCCTGTTCTGTGACATCGAGCGGCCGCTGAAGTATCGATGGGCCGCAGCGTTCAACGGCTGGTTTAGCCGCACTGTGATGTCGGCAGCGGGTGCGCCGAATGATGCGGGGGACCGTACTGGCGGGATCAACCGGTTGTTTACCAAAATCTACAAGATTCGTTTGCGCGGCAAAGAGCTGAAAAAGCGCAACCGCAAGCGGTACTACATGGAAAAGTGGGCGATTTTCGGTGGTTTACTGGCTGTCTTCATCTTGATCTGATGAATATAAAGCCGCCACCGACGCCTTCGCGAGCAAGCCTGCGCCTTTCCAGAGTGTAAGAGCCAGGCTGATTTACCCGGGTGATCTTCAGGTGCCCGCGGCTCAGGGCGAAACTTCCCCGTCATTTGGCGGCTTCCGAGGGTTCGGTCAAGCCGTGTTACATGTTGTTTAAAGGTCATGGGTTAACAAATCCGAACCCTGGGCGTAGCGTGGACTCGAAGGCTCTATTCCATGCCCATCGAGAGGCCGCCCCATGAACCGAATTCTGCTTGGCATCACCGTCCTGACACTCAGTGGCGGTCTGGTTCATGCGGATGTCCTGCTGGCGCAAAGCCCTGCCGGCAACAGCAACAACCCCTACAACAGCCCAATCCGCCGGGCCAACCCAAACAGCATGCAGGGCACCCATCCCAATGCCCCGCCAATGCGAGGGCCAAACACCGTACCGACGCCACGCCAGCCCACCGTTGAGAATCGTGGCATTGGCAACGGCCAGCCGATTCGCTCGTCGCCAAGTAAACCGCCCGCGTTCATTCCCAACCCTCCCTCGCGGGATTCCGGCAGTAACCGCTGAACGGCAGGACTGCTGTTCTGCCAGCCTTTGAAACGAACAAAAGGACTCGTGCATGTTGCGTAAAACCCTCCTGGCCAGCCTGTGCGTCGGCGCACTGATCAATGCTCCGGTCTTGGCCGCTACCCAAGAATTGCACAGCGAGCAGGGCACCCTCGAAGTCACCACGATTACCCAGGGACTCGAGCATCCGTGGGCGCTGGCCTTTCTGCCGGATCGCGGAGGCATGCTGGTGACCGAGCGACCGGGCAACCTGCGGGTGGTGGGTACAGAGGGTCAATTGTCTGCGCCTGTCAGCGGCGTACCGAAGGTCTGGGCCAAAGGGCAGGGCGGTTTGCTGGATGTCGTGCTCTCACCAGATTTTAAACAGGACCGGCTGATTTACCTGTCGTACGCCGAAGGCGGCGGCGTCGGGGACAAGGCCGGGACGGCCGTAGGGCGTGGGCGGCTGTCGGACGACCTGAAAACGTTGAAGGACTTTAAAGTGATCTTCCGCCAAGAGCCGAAACTCTCTGTCGGCAACCATTTCGGTTCACGACTGGTGTTTGATCGCGACGGTTATCTGTTCATCACCCTGGGCGAAAACAACGACCGGCCCACCGCGCAGGATCTCGACAAGCTGCAAGGCAAAGTCGTACGTATCTACCCCGACGGCAAAGTACCGGACGACAATCCATTCGTGGGTCAGTCTGGCGTGCGGCCCGAGATCTGGTCGTACGGCCAGCGCAATCCACAGGGCGCAGCACTCAATCCGTGGACCGGCACGCTTTGGGAGAATGAACACGGGCCGCGCGGAGGTGATGAGATCAACATCATCGAGCGGGGGAAAAACTACGGTTGGCCACTGGCGACTCACGGCATCAACTATTCCATGCAGCCGATCCCGGAAGCTCAGGGTAAAACCGCTGAAGGCACGATTGCGCCGCATCATGTGTGGGAGAAGTCGCCAGGCGTATCGGGGTTGGCGTTTTACGACAGCGACCGTTTTAAACCGTGGCAGCACAACGCGTTTATCGGCGCGCTGGCGACACAGGAACTGATTCGCTTGCAGTTTGATGGTGACAAGGTGGTGCATGAGGAGCGCTTGCTCGGCGAACTCAAGCAGCGCATCCGTGACGTACGGCAAGGGCCGGATGGCTACCTGTACGTGTTGACGGACGAGGAGAATGGTTCGCTGTACAAAATCGGTCTGAAGTAACCCGCTGTGGCGAGGGAGCCTGTTCCCTCGCCACACATCGGCACAGATAACGCAGAACTCTACTCAGTCCCGCATTTGGCCGAACCGCCACCGCGATGCCTTGTTATAGTTCGGGCTTCATTTTCAGCCCGGTAAAGGATCACTGCCATGTCTCAATACACCGCCTTCAGTGTCGAACTGGCCAACAATATCGCTCATGTGCAGATAAACCGTCCGGAAAAAATCAATTCGATGAACGCCGCTTTCTGGAGCGAGATCGTCGAGATCTTCCAGTGGATCGACGACACAGACGAAGTGCGCGTGGTGGTGCTCAGCGGTAATGGCAAACACTTTTCCTCCGGCATTGACCTGATGATGCTCGCCGGCGTCGCCAATGAATTGGGCAAGGACGTCGGTCGCAATGCGCGCCTGCTGCGCCGCAAGATCCTGACCCTGCAAGCCTCGTTCAACGCCGTCGACAACTGCCGCAAACCAGTGCTGGCAGCCATTCAGGGGTACTGCCTGGGCGGCGCGATTGACCTGATCGCCGCGTGCGACATGCGCTACGCCGCCGAAGACGCGCAATTCTCGATCAAGGAAATCGATATCGGCATGGCCGCTGATGTTGGCACATTGCAACGGTTGCCGCGGATCATCGGAGACGGCATGCTGCGTGAGCTGGCTTACACCGGTCGCACATTCGGCGCTGAAGAGGCGCGTAACATCGGTCTGGTCAATCGTGTTTACAGCGATAAGGATGTGCTGCTCGAAGGCGTTTTCGATATCGCCCGCGACATCGCTTCCAAGTCGCCTATCGCGGTCACTGGCACTAAAGAAATGATCAGCTACATGCGCGACCATCGCATCGACGACGGTCTCGAATACGTTGCCACCTGGAACGCCGCCATGTTGCAATCCACCGATTTGCGCGTGGCCATGGCCGCCCATATGAGCAAACAGAAACCCGAATTTCTGGATTGAGAAACCATGACATCTCGCTGGACCACTGCAGTACTGGACACTGATCAACCCGGCGGTTGGGCGGTGGCGCGCAGCCCCGAAGGCTTTCTGTTCGATGACAACGGCGCACTATTCCCCCGGGAATGGCTAAAGCGTCAGGACCTGTCGACCCTCGCCGAACATGGCATTGGCCATCTCGATGGCGAGCCGGTGTACCTCCTGGAATTACGCAGTGCCAGCGAGGTGCCGGGTTGCAACTGGAAAGGTTTGCGGGCGTTCATGCTCGATGGCGATCACACGATCTATAAAGTCTTGGGCTACGCCGCGCAGATCGGCACCTGGGCTCGAGAACATCGCTTCTGCGGCAATTGCGGGAAAGCGATGAGACAGGTGCCACGTGAGCGTGCGATGTATTGCCAGCTGTGCGATTTGCGCAGTTACCCGCGCATTTCGCCGAGCATGATCGTACTGATCACCCGTGGCGACGAGATTTTGCTGGCACGCTCACCGCGCTTCGTTACCGGCGTCTATAGCACGCTTGCCGGGTTTGCCGAACCGGGCGAGTCGGCCGAAGATTGCCTGATTCGAGAGGTGCGTGAAGAAGTGCAGATCGAGGTGAAGAACATTCAATACATGGGCAGCCAGTGCTGGCCGTTTCCGCATTCGATGATGCTGGGTTTCCATGCTGAATACGCCGGCGGTGAGATTGTCTGTCAGGAAGACGAGATCGAAGACGCCCAATGGTTCAACGTGCATGATCTGCCGCCGTTACCGGCGTCAAAATCGATTGCCCGTTACCTGATCGACGTCTACGTGGCGCGGCGCTTAGGCCACGCTGAACCAGTGCTGCCAGGCTAGACGCACGGTCAAACCCAGTACCACGGTGATGAACACCGGGCGAATGAACTTGGCGCCGCCGCTGATCGCGGTGCGCGCGCCAAAGAACGCGCCGACCATCACCGACAGGCCCATGCTCAGGCCGATGATCCAGTCCACCTGCCCGGAAAACACGAACACCGACAGCGCCGCAATGTTGCTGACGAAGTTCATGCTGCGCGCCACGCCGCTGGCCTTGACCAGATCGATGGGGTAGAGCAGCAGGCTGCTGACGGTCCAGAACGCACCCGTGCCGGGGCCGGCCACACCGTCGTAGAAACCAAGGCTGAAGCCTTGGCTTGATTGCCATTTCTTTTTGATCGGTGCGTCGCTGTCCAGCGGCGCTTTTGGTGTGCCGCCGAACAACAGGTACAAGCCGCACGCGAAGACGATCACCGGGAGCATTTTGTTCAGCCATTCTGCGGGCAGGTAATGGGCGACGATGGCGCCCGCCAGCGCGCCAACCAAGGTACCGATAATCGCGTGTACCCATTGCCGTGGATGAAACAGCTTGCGTCGGTAAAAGGTGAAACTGGCGGTGGCCGAACCAAAGGTCGAACTGAGTTTGTTGGTACCCAGCACCAGATGCGGCGGCAGGCCGGCGGTCAGCAACGCAGGTGTGGTCAACAGGCCGCCCCCGCCCGCGATGGCGTCGATGAATCCGGCAATGAAAGCGACGAGGGCCAGAATGGCCAGGGTGGTGAGGTCAACACTGAGTTCGAAAGGCATGGAATCGGCTTATTCGGCAGGGCGCAGTTCTAGGCTGCGGGGAGGATCGCCATGTTACTCATTTCCAAGTGTTGCCGCGAGCCGTTAGCCTGCTCGCGTCTACACCGCGGTCTTCGTGAAATTACAAACCCAGATCAGACAGCCCCGGATGATCATCCGGGCGACGCCCCAGCGGCCAGTGAAACTTGCGATCGCTTTCCTTGATCGGCATGTCGTTGATGCAGGCATAGCGCTGGAACATCAAGCCATTCTCATCGAACTCCCAGTTTTCGTTGCCGTAAGAACGGAACCAGTTACCCGAATCGTCGTGCCACTCGTAGGCGTAACGCACGGCAATGCGCGTGTCAGACCAGGCCCAGAGTTCCTTGATCAAACGGTAATCCAGTTCCTTGGCCCATTTACGGGTCAGGAAGGCCTTGGCTTCTTCGCGGTTGCTGGCGAACTCGGCGCGGTTACGCCACTTTGTATCGAGGGTGTAGGCCTGCGATACCTTTTCCGGATCGCGAGAATTCCAGCCATCCTCGGCCAAACGAACTTTCTCGATCGCCGAATCTCGGTTGAAGGGCGGCAATGGTGGACGTACCTGGGCTGCAGTAGACATGTTAAGTCTCCCGATAAATTCAACGTTTAAACAACTTGTCAGGCTCATTAAGGTGTTACAGGTCCAACAACTTTCGCGCCATGCATTGCGCATTATCGGCGGCACTGTGATCACCCATCACAAGCGCTACGGTAATGGCGCCATCAATCAGGATCAGCATCTGTTTGGCCAGCAGTTGCGGATCCTTGGCGCCATGTTCGGTACATAGCTCGCACACATAGTCGAGCAGCTTCTGTTTGTGCTCTTTGGCGACCTGGCGCACCGGGTCCTGAGGGTCGCCGGTTTCGCCGCTGGTATTGATGAACGCACAGCCGCGGAAACCTTCCGAAGCGAACCAGCCCTTGAGCACGGTAAACAGGTTGAGCAAGCGATCGGCGGGGGTTTCGGCCTGATCGACGGCGTTTCGGTACCAGTGCATCCAGCGCACGTCACGGCGTTGCAGGGCGGTGACGGTCAGCTCCTCTTTGTTGGCGAAGTAGCGGTAGATACTTTTTCTGGAGACACCGGCGGTTTTCACCAGAAGATCCATGCCAGTGGCGGCGATGCCGCTTCTGTAAATCAGCTTTTCGGTGACATCCAGAATGATGTCGCGAGTCGATGGGTCAGTAGTCAGGTTCATGTGGCAAACAGTAGAATGATCGTTCTCCTTGGTCAAGCGTTGATTTCAAAGTGGCGCTCACGAGCAAGTCCGCCCTCGCCGTGGATCGTTTTTCAAAGGCGGGAGTGAGCCTGCTCACGAAGGGGATATTGCAGCCAGTAACAAGACCCGAACGAGTCGATGGTGTAAGCTCTCGGGTTCTTCGGATTCGACCCATTGCGAGCCCTATGCCGTTGCTTTTCAAACGTTCTCTGCTGCCTAAATTGCGCAGCTTTCCGCTGACCGCCGAGGCCGTGACCATTCTGTCCGGTGCCGCCGAGTTCCGTCGTTGCCTGTTGGAGAAAATCGCCGAGGCGACCCAGCGTATCGTCATCGTCGCGCTTTATTTGCAGCAAGACGAAGCCGGTCAGGAAATCCTCGATGCCTTGCACGCCGCCAAACTCAAGCGTCCAGAGCTTGAAATTGCTGTGGTGGTCGACTGGCTGCGCGCCCAGCGCGGGTTGATCGGCGCCGGCAAGCAGCCGGGGAACTCGGCGTGGTATCAGGAGATGACCCGCACCCACCAGAGCGAAGTGCCGGTTTACGGTGTGCCGGTGCAGACCCGCGAGTTGTTTGGCGTGCTGCATTTGAAGGGCTTCGTGATCGACGATTGTGTGGTCTACAGCGGTGCGAGCCTGAACAACGTTTATCTGCACAAGTTCGACAAGTACCGTTTCGACCGCTATCACGTCCTGCGCAGCCCTGAGCTGGCGGATTCGATGCATCACCTGGTCAAGCACGGCCTGATCGAATCCAAAGCGGTGCACCGTCTTGATTTGCCGAACCTGCCGACCACCCGAAGCCTGCGCAACTATATTGGCGATCTGCGCAGTCGACTCAAATACGCGGCATACGACACCAGCGCCGGCAGTACGGCGCACACTGGCCTATCGGTCAGTCCGTTGCTTGGCGTCGGCAAGAACAACCCGCTGAACCGGGTGATTCTCGAGTTGATCGCCAGCGCGCAAACGCAACTGACCATCTGCACGCCGTACTTCAACCTGCCTTTGGGCGTGATCCGTGAGGTCAACCGTGCGCTGGCTCGCGGCGTGAAGATCGACATCGTGGTGGGCGACAAGACCGCCAACGACTTTTACATCCCGCCAAGCGAACCGTTCAAGGTCATCGCGGCATTGCCGTACCTGTACGAGATCAGCTTGCGCCGCTTTGCCAAACGGCATCAGCGCAACATCGACAGCGGCCAGTTGAACCTGCACCTGTGGCGTGACGGTGACAACACCTATCACCTCAAGGGCATGTGGATCGATCAGCGCTATACGCTGCTGACCGGCAACAACCTCAATCCACGGGCGTTCCGTCTGGATCTGGAAAACGCGCTGTTGATGGATGATCAGCAAGGCGAGTGGCTGGAACCGCGGGCGAAGGAGCTGGAGGAAATATTTCGCCATACCACGCGTATCGAGAGTTTCCAGAGTCTGGAAACCTTGCCGGAGTACCCGAGCGGGGTGGCGAAGTTTCTCAAGCGCGTGAGCCGGGTGCGGATTGAGCGGTTGCTCTACCGGATTTTGTAAGGCTTCAAGCTATTCGGTGCAGCCACAACCGCTTGCGCGAGCAAGCCCGCCCCCACAGGAAGGCTGTGTTCACCACAAATAAGGTGATCGACACAGATCCAATGTGGGGCGGGCTTGCTCGCGAGCGGGCCGTATCAAACGCTATAAAAACTCAGTTCAGACCCAGCTTTCCACGCAAGGTCGACAGGTCTTCAGCCAAGGTATTCACCGGCCCGACCAGCGCTTTGCGGTCGTTGTCCTGCACCTTGTCATACGTCTCGAAACCACCGTCCTTGGTTCTGTACTTGGCCAGAACTTTATTCACGGAGGCGAAGTTCTTGTCCACTTTGGCGACGAACGCCTTGTCCTGTTTTTCGATCTGCGGACGGAACAGATCAACGATTTTCTTCGCGCCATCGATGTTGCCCTGGAAATCGTACAGGTCGGTGTGACTGTAACGATCTTCTTCACCGGTGATCTTGGTCGCGGCAACTTCCTCAAGCAACGCCGCAGCCCCCCCCACCACCTTCTCAGGCGGGAAGGTCAGACCGGCCACGCGGCTCTGCAGGTCTTTGACGTCTTTGTTCAAATCCTGCGCCAACGTATCCAGGCCTTGGGTGCTCTTTTCGGAGAACAGCGAATACTCGATGCGGTGGAACCCGGTGAAATCTTCCGCTTTCACGCCTTTTTCGTGGTCGTCGACACGCGAATCGATAGACGCATCAAGGTCACTGAACAGCTCGGCAATCGGTTCGATCGACTCGTAGTAAACGCGGGTCGGCGCATAGAGCTTTTGCGCAGTCGCCAGGTCGCCTTTCTTCACCGCATCGGTGAACTGCTGAGTGTGGCTGGCCAGCTCATCGAGTTGTTCGGTGACGTAGATCTTGTAGTCCGACACCGGCCCGACCAGATCCAGTGCAGAGGTCGCTGCGAAAGCCGACAGCGGGGTGTTGAGCAAGCCAAGGGTCAGTAATAGCGCGAGTGGCGTTTTTTTCATGGGGCGGCTCCAGTGTCTTGATTGTTTTAGGCAGCGGTTTTCGGTTGTGTGGCATTAAGCAGCGAGCGACCGATGAAGTCCTTGTCGCCCGTAACGCCCGCAAGCGTGAAGAAGTAACCGCCGCCGACGGGTTTGAGGTATTCCTCAAGCGGTTCGCCATTGAGGCGGGTCTGCACGGTGATAAAGCCTTTTTCCAGGTCGGCCTGGTAGCAGATGAACAGCAACCCCATGTCAAGCTGACCGTTCTTGTTTACCCCGTTGGAATAGTTGAACGGCCGACGCAGGATCAGGTTGGCCTGGCTCGCAGCGGTACGCGGGTTAGCCAGGCGAATGTGCGCGTCGAGTTTGGTCAGCTTGCCGGCCGGATCTTTGCTGTAATCCGGGACTTCGGTTTCATGTCGGGCCCCCATCGGCGCGCCAGTGGTTTTGACCCGACCGATGATGCTTTCCTGCTCCTGCAACGGCGTGCGATCCCAGCGCTCGACGAAGTTGCGGATGATCCGCACCGCTTGATAGCTGCCATGCACGGCCCAGGCAGGTTCATCGCTGTCCGGTTGCACCCAGACCACGCGGTCCATGGCTTTGCCGTCGGTGGAATCGGGGTTGGCTGAACCATCCCGGAAACCGAGGAAGTTGCGCGCCGACTGCGCCGGCACACCGGGTTTGGCCGGGGCTTGTGGCGGCACGCTACCTTCCTGTTTCCAACGCACCAGCAGCAGATCAGGCAGGTTCTTCACAATGTCGCGCAGGGCATGAATGTTGGTGTCGGCGGTGTTGGCACAAAACTGCAGGCTGAGGTCACCGTGGCAGCAGTCGGCGTCCAGTGCATCGTTGGGGAAACCGACCATGCGGATCAGACGCTTGGGTTTGGCGTCGGCGAGGCCGAAGCGCTCATCGAACAGCGACTCACCCACCGAAACGGTGATGGTCAGGTTATCCGGCGTGACCACCGGGCCGAGGATGCCGGAATCCGGGGGCGGCAGTTTCGGGTCAATCTGTGCCACGGGGCCGCCCTTCATCAGAAAGGCGATGCGCTCGTTGAGGGTGCGAAACAGTCGTTCGAGGTCTTCGCGATCACTGGCCAGTACATCGAACGACACCAGCATGCCCGAGGCTGGGCGCGGGGTGACGATGCCGGTCTGGTGTACGCCGTGGAAATCGTGGCGGTCTTCAGTCTTGTCGCTGCTCGGTGCTTCGGTGACTTGCGCCGGTGCGGCGGCCATGGCCGGGCAGCTCAGGGCCGAACCCGCGAGGGCGACACCGGCGGCCCCCATGCCCATCAGGACACGGCGACGCTGCAGGTTGAGTTGTTCTGAATCTTTCATCGGTACTCGTCTTCTGCTTACAGGCCGGAGAGGCCGAGGGCGGGATCGATGCCATCAAGCGCGCGGGCCAGAGCCTGAGCCTTGTCGGCAATCTGTTTGCGTTGTTCGCCGCTGACCGTGTCGTAGCGGGCGTAGCCGTCCTTGATCTTGTAGGTGTTGAGTTCGGTATCGAAGTCCGCCAGAGCCTTGTCGACTTTCGGTAACAGATCGGCAGCAGACTTGCTCAGCATCGGTCGCAGCAGGTCCACGACTTTGTGTGCGGTTTGCAGGTTGGCGGCAAAACCGTTGAGGTCGCTGTGGCTGTAGCGCTCTTCTTCACCGCTGGCGGCGCGGACGTCGGCGAGTGTGCTGAGGTTGCGCACGACGCTGTTGACCAGTTGTTCCGGTGGTAGCGACTGGGCGAGCAATTGCTGTTTGAGCGTGGTGACGTCGGTCAGCAAGCGCTGAGAAACCGGTGCGAGATCGTCGAGTTTTCCTTGCTGGAACAGGCCGTATTCGATCCGGTGGAAACCGACAAAGGCTCGATCCTGCTCGCGTTTTTCAAAGTAATCGGCGCGGGCGTTGATGCTGTTATCCAGTTCGGCCAGACGCTGCGCAGCAGGAGCCAGGTGTTGATAGGCCGCACGAGCCGGCAGATACGCCGCTTGCGCTTGGCTCAAGTCGCCGCTGGCGATCGCCTGATCAAGCACGGTCACGGCTTTGATCAGCGCGCTGCCCTGGCTGGCCAGATACACGCGGAACTCCGACAACGGCCCGACAAAGGCGATCATCGAGGGCTTGGCTTTGGCCGCGGCGTCAGAAGCAGCTGTGGGCGTGACATGTAAAGTGCCGCGCGGATTGCTCAGCAGGCCACACGTGATCGCGTAGTCGCCGGGTTGCAGGTTGGCGTTGATTGCCTGGCTCAGGCCCGGCGCAATATTCTCGCGCTCCTCGACCACCAGCACGCCGTCGAGGATTTCCCATTCCACTGCTCGCTCGGAGCGGTTGACGATACGGAAACTGGCGCGGCCGGCCGGTACGCTCAATTCATTGGGCTCGCAGTTGCCCGGATGAATGTTGACCACCACTTCGTTGAGGTTGTGCTTTCGTTTGGCCGCCGCCAATTGCGAGGCGTAATAGAACAGGCCACCGGCGGCGACCATCACGATCACCGAGCCGGCCACCGCCCAACGCAAGGCGCGGGGAGGCGAGGCCTGGGGAGTATTAGGCTTTGACATGGGTGCCCTTATTGGCTGGAAACAGAATTCGGTTGTGCGACGGGTTGGGTCGGTGCAGCCGGGAGGAAAAACACCACCAGCGCCACCATCAGGTAGATCAGATAAGCGCCAAGGGTGCTGAGGGTTGGGGTGTCCTGATAACCGAACATGCCGGCCAGCACTGAACCCAGCGGCCCGCCCATCGGCAGCGTGGCACTGAAGTCAAAAACTACGGTTTGCAGGTGATTCCACAGCCCGGCTTCATGCAGCGCCTGCACCGAGTTGGCGAGAATCCCCGCAGCGACGACGAGAATGAACAGCCCGGTCCACTTGAAAAACGCAGAAAGGTTGAGGCGCATGCTGCCGCTGTAGATCAGGAACCCAACAACGATGGCCAGCATCAGGCCGAGCAGGGCGCCAATCGGCGCGCCGGGGCCTTCGCTCTGTTGGAACACGGCGAGCAGGAAGAACACCGTTTCCAGACCTTCGCGGGCCACGGCGAAGAACACCATGGCGATCAGCGCGATGACCTGGTGTCTGGAAGAGGTCAGCGCTTCGTCCAGCGAGGCGTGCAGCGAGTGTTTGATCGAGCGCGCGACCTTGCGCATCCAGAAGACCATGGCGCTTAGAACCCCCACGGCCACCAGCCCGACCATGCCTTCGAACAGCTCCTGCTGCTTTTGCGGGAACTCGGCACTGACCAGTTCCAGCCCGCCACCCACCAGCAGCGCTAGCGCGGCGGCGAGAAATACGCCGATCCACACGGCGGGCATCCATTGGCCACGGCCGGTCTGTTGCAGGTAGCTGGCGATGATGCCAACGATCAGCGCGGCTTCAATGCCTTCGCGCAGCATGATCAGGAAGGGGACAAGCATTCGGTATCCAATAGGTCGTTCGAAGAAGTTACAAGTTGTAACATAATGACACTCATTCGCAAATGAAACTGATTGGCATAAACCTGAACGTTAGCTGAACAATCCTGATTTTTGTGCTGCGCAGGTCTCTGGAGCAGCGGGCTTGCTCGCAACCACGGTTGATTCGTGTTGAATTCAAGTCCTGCGTTAAGATGCCGCACAGTCAAAAACAACCAGGTCTGCCTCGCTCCATGTCGGAAAAAGACACCATCGCCGTTCAATTGGTGCGTGAAGCACTGCTGCAGAGCTGTGCCCCGGGCGCGGCCACTGAAGACGTCTTGAACAAGGTCGGCATTGCTCCAGCCTTGCTGCACGCAGGCGATGGCCGAGTAGCGGCCTCGCAATACGCCAAACTCTGGCGCTTGCTGGCGCGGCGCGGCGATGACGAGTTTTTCGGCATGGACCCGCGCAAGCTCAAGTCAGGCAGCCTTGAGTTCCTCTGTCGTAGCGCGATGGCGCAACCGACACTTGCTGCCGGTTTGAGCAGCGGCCTGGGATTTCTGTCGCTGATGCTTGAACGTCTGCCTGCGCAACTGGTGCATCAGCAGAGCCTCGCGGAAATCGTTTTGCTTGAAGACGAACCTGAACCCGCCCGCGCCTTTACCTATTTCACCTACTGGATGATCGTCCACGGTGTTGCCTGCTGGCTGGCCGGGCGACGTATCCCGATCATGGCCATCGAACTGCGCTGCCCGGAACCGGACTTCACCGATGATTATCGAGTGATGTTTTCGGAAAACCTGCGGTTCGACCGACCTCGCACACGGATGATCTTCGCGGCCGACGTGCTGGATCTACCGATCAAACGCAGTGTCGAGGAGTTGCAACGTTTCCTGGCCCACGCGCCGGCCAACATCCTGGTGAAGTACCGCGACCCACAAAGCTTTGCCAGTCGGATCAAACAGGATTTGCGTCAGTTGCCCGCCGAGAGCTGGCCTGAAACCGAAGCGCTGGCGCAGCAATTGTGCATGTCGGCTTCAACGTTGCGCCGACGCCTGGCGGAGGAGGGGCAGACGTATCAAGGCCTCAAGGACAGTGTGCGCAAGGAGTTGGCGATTATGTGGCTGGCGGAGCCTTCGATCAGTTTTGTCGAGATCGCAGCGCGGCTAGGGTTTGCCGATGCCAGTTCGTTCTACAAAGCGTTTCGCAAGTGGTCGGGGTCCAATCCTGGGCACTATCGCACGTTGATCCTGAATGAGGCGGTCTGATCCAGATCATCCGTCGCCCGGCCCGACGCCTTCGGGAGCAATCCCCCTCCCACAGTTCAGATCAGCTCCCTCAGCTTGAAATGCATTCCCCTGTGGAAACAGACCCGCTCCCGAAGAGGCCGGAACGGGCAGCACACTTACCAGCGCTTGGCCAAACCAGTCAGCCACTTTGATGGCTTTGACCATTGCCCCAAGCCCACCACAGCGCGACTATCGCTGTGTTGTTTACGGTTCCCAGCCTAATAAAAACACAGAGGGATTCTGGCAATGCGCGATTACTTGTCTGCCACCGAACAGTTCAACTATCAGCACACCGTCGATGCCGCGCTCAGCGCAACGCTTGAGGCGCTCAACGCCTGCGTCGAATGTTGCGACCGTCATGCATTGCCGGGGCGCATCGCGCTGTTCTGGGAAGGCCGCGACGGCGCCAGCGCGACCTACACCTTCAGCGACTTGCAGGACAAAGCCGCGCGTTTCGCCAATTTTCTCCTCGCCCAAGGCGTGCAGAAGGGCGACAAGGTTGCCGGCCTGCTGCCACGCAACATCGAATTGCTCATCACCGTGTTTGCCACCTGGCGTATCGGCGCGGTGTATCAGCCGCTGTTCACCGCGTTCGGCCCCAAGGCCCTCGAACATCGCCTGAACAGCTCCGGCGCCAAAATCGTGGTCACTGACGCCGTCAACCGACCGAAACTCACGGAAGTTGCAGACTGCCCGACGCTGGTCACCGTCAGTGGCGCCAAAGGGCAGGGCATCGTCCGGGGCGATTTCAGTTTCTGGGCCGAACTGGCTCATTATTCCAATGCCTGCGAACCGGTGCTGCTGACTGGCGAAGACCCGTTCCTGTTGATGTTCACCTCGGGCACCACCGGCCCGTCGAAAGCGCTGTCGGTGCCGCTCAAAGCCATCGTCGCGTTCCAGAGCTACACTCGCGATGCCGTGGATCTGCGCCCGGAAGATGCGTTCTGGAACGTCGCCGATCCGGGCTGGGCCTACGGCATCTATTACGGCGTCACCGGCCCTATGTCGATGGGCCACCCGATCACCTTCTACGACGGCCCGTTTACCCTGGAAAGTACCTGCAGGGTGATCAACAAGTACGGCATCACCAACCTCACCGGTTCGCCAACGGCGTATCGCTTGCTGATTGCCGGCGGTGACGAGTTCGCCAAGTCGATCAAGGGCAAACTGCGCATCGTCAGCAGCGCCGGCGAGCCGCTGAACCCGGAAGTGATCCGCTGGTTCGCCGACCACCTCGACGTGGTCATACACGACCATTACGGCCAGACCGAACTGGGCATGGTCCTGTGCAATCACCACGGCCTCGAACACCCTGTTCATGTTGGCGCTGCCGGGTTTACCTCGCCGGGTCATCGCATCGCCGTGCTTGATGAGCAGTGCAACGAGCTCGGTGTCGGCCAGCCCGGCATCCTCGCCATCGACCGGCCCAGGTCGCCGATGTGCTGGTTTGCCGGTTACGAAGGCGTGCCGACCAAAGCCTTCATTGGCGATTACTACCTGAGTGGCGACACCGTGGAATGGAACCCGGACGGCAGCATCAGTTTCGTCGGTCGCAGCGACGACGTGATCACTACCTCTGGCTATCGCGTCGGCCCGTTCGACGTCGAAAGTGCGTTGATCGAACACCCGGCCGTGGTCGAAGCGGCGGTGGTCGGCAAGCCCGACCCGGAGCGTACTGAACTGGTCAAAGCGTTCGTCGTGCTCAGCGCGCAATACCGCGCCGCGCCGGAGTTGGCCGAAGAGCTGCGCCAACACGTACGCAAGCGTCTGGCCGCGCATTCCTACCCGCGTGAAATCGAATTTGTCAGTGAGTTGCCCAAAACCCCGAGCGGCAAATTACAGCGCTTTATCTTGCGCAACCAGGAAATCGCCAAGGCTCAAGAGGCCGCGGCGAAGAACGTTTCAGCTTGAATCCAAGGAAACAGTCATGCAGATCGAGAACAAGGTTTTTATCGTCACCGGCGGCGCGTCGGGCCTGGGTGCGGCCACCGCTGAACTGCTGGTCAATGCAGGCGTCAAAGTGATGCTGGTGGACATGAATGCCGAAGCGGTTGCCGCGCAAGCCGAACGCCTCGGTGCGCACAGCGTGGTGGCCGACATCAGCAACGAAGCTGCTGCCGAAGCCGCCGTGCAGGCGACCGTCAAAGCCTTCGGCAGCCTGAACGGTCTGGTCAACTGCGCCGGTATCGTGCGTGGCGAAAAGATCCTCGGCAAGAACGGCCCGCATGCGCTGGCCAGTTTTGCCCAGGTGATCAACGTCAACCTGATCGGCAGCTTCAATATGCTGCGTCTGGCCGCTGCGGCGATTGCCGAAAGCGAAGCCAATGCTGACGGCGAACGTGGCGTGATCATCAACACCGCCTCGGTGGCGGCATTCGATGGCCAGATCGGTCAGGCCGCCTATTCGGCGTCCAAAGGCGCCATCGCCAGCCTGACCTTGCCGGCCGCCCGCGAACTGGCCCGCTTCGGCATTCGTGTGATGACCATCGCTCCGGGCATTTTCGAAACCCCGATGATGGCCGGCATGACCTCGGAAGTACGCGACTCGCTGGCCGCTGGTGTGCCGTTCCCGCCGCGTCTGGGCAAGCCTGCCGAGTACGCCGCACTGGTTCGGCATATCATCGAAAACAGCATGCTCAACGGTGAGGTGATCCGTCTCGACGGTGCCTTGCGCATGGCCGCCAAGTAAGGAGGATTTGTCATGACCCTTTCCAACGATCCGATTGTCATCGTCAGCGCTGTCCGCACCCCCATGGGCGGCTTTCAAGGCGAACTGAAAAGCCTCACCGCGCCACAACTCGGCGCTGCCGCGATCAAGGCGGCGGTGGAGCGTGCAGGTGTTGCCAGCGACTCGGTCGACGAAGTGCTGTTCGGTTGCGTATTGCCGGCAGGCCTCGGTCAGGCGCCTGCGCGTCAGGCCGCACTGGGCGCCGGGCTGGATAAATCGACCCGTTGCACCACGGTCAACAAAATGTGTGGCTCAGGCATGGAAACCACCATGCTCGCCCACGACATGTTGGTCGCTGGCAGCGCCGATGTGGTCATTGCCGGCGGCATGGAAAGCATGTCCAACTCGCCTTATCTGCTGGATCGTGCCCGCGCCGGTTACCGCATGGGCCATGGCCGCGTGCTTGATTCGATGTTCCTCGACGGGCTCGAAGATGCCTACGACAAAGGCCGGCTGATGGGCACCTTCGCCGAAGATTGCGCCCAAACCCATCACTTTAGCCGTGAAGCCCAGGACGCGTTCGCTATCGCTTCGACCACCCGCGCCCAGCAAGCGATCAAGGACGGCAGCTTCAAGGCCGAAATCGTCCCGCTGACCGTGACCGTTGGCAAAGAGCAGGTGCTGATCAGCCACGATGAACAACCGCCGAAAGCCAAACTCGACAAGATCGCCTCACTGAAGCCTGCGTTCCGCGAAGGCGGCACGGTGACGGCGGCGAACGCCAGTTCGATCTCTGATGGCGCCGCTGCACTGGTGCTGATGCGTCAGTCGCAGGCGCAGAAACTCGGTTTGAAACCGCTGGCGGTGATTCACGGCCACGCAGCGTTCGCCGACACCCCGGGCCTGTTCCCGGTGGCGCCGGTTGGTGCGATCAAGAAATTGATCAAGAAAACCGGTTGGTCGCTGGGCGACGTTGATCTGTTCGAGGTCAACGAAGCGTTTGCTGTGGTCGGCATGGCGGCGATGACTCAATTGGAAATTCCTCACGACAAACTCAACGTGCACGGCGGCGCCTGTGCCTTGGGCCATCCGATCGGTGCATCCGGCGCGCGGATTCTGGTGACCTTGCTCTCGGCCTTGCGCCAGAGAAACCTCAAACGCGGTATCGCGGCAATTTGTATCGGCGGCGGCGAAGCGACGGCCATGGCCGTGGAATGCGTCTACTAAGGCCAACCATTCCCAACGCTGGGAGGAGATTTGCTCCCGAAGTGGCTGTGTCAGGCACATCACTTTTGAATGACACACCGCTTTCGGGAGCAAGCCCCCCCCACAGGGTTCTGTGTAGTCACCCCCGGATTTAAGGATTCACCATGATTGCCAACGAAGACCAAAACCAGATCCGCGACATGGCCCGGCAGTTTGCCGAGGAGCGGCTGAAACCGTTCGCCGCCGAGTGGGATCGCGAACACCGGTTTCCCAAGGAAGCCATCGGCGAAATGGCCGAACTGGGCTTCTTCGGCATGCTCGTGCCGGAGCAGTGGGGCGGTTGCGACACCGGTTACCTGGCCTATGCCATGGCCCTGGAAGAAATCGCGGCCGGCGACGGCGCCTGCTCGACCATCATGAGCGTGCACAACTCGGTGGGGTGCGTGCCCATTCTCAAGTTTGGCAACGACGATCAGCGCGAGCGCTTCCTCAAACCGCTGGCCAGCGGCGCGATGCTCGGCGCGTTCGCGCTGACCGAGCCGCAAGCCGGTTCCGATGCGAGCAGCCTGAAAACCCGTGCACGCCTGGAAGGTGATCACTACGTGCTCAATGGCTGCAAACAGTTCATCACGTCCGGGCAAAACGCCGGGGTCGTCATTGTGTTTGCGGTGACCGATCCGAGTGCCGGAAAACGCGGAATCACCGCGCTTATCGTGCCGACCGATTCGCCGGGCTACAAAGTGGCCCGCGTTGAAGACAAGCTCGGCCAGCATGCTTCGGACACCTGCCAGATTCTCTTCGAAGACGTCAAAGTCCCAGTCGCGAACCGTTTGGGCGAGGAGGGCGAGGGCTACAAGATCGCCTTGGCCAACCTTGAGGGCGGGCGCGTCGGCATTGCTTCGCAATCGGTGGGCATGGCCCGCGCCGCGTTCGAAGCCGCGCGCGATTACGCCCGCGAGCGGGACACCTTCGGCAAGCCGATCATCGAGCATCAGGCCGTGGCGTTCCGCCTCGCTGACATGGCCACGCAGATCGCCGTTGCGCGGCAAATGGTGCATTACGCTGCCGCCCTGCGTGACAGTGGTCAACCGGCCTTGGTCGAGGCGTCGATGGCCAAGTTGTTCGCCTCGGAAATGGCCGAGAAGGTCTGCTCGATGGCATTGCAAACCCTGGGCGGTTACGGTTACCTCAACGACTTCCCGCTGGAGCGCATCTACCGCGACGTGCGTGTCTGCCAGATCTACGAAGGCACCAGTGATATTCAGCGCATGGTCATTTCGCGCAATCTTTGAGAAGGAGTTTTTATTCATGACTTACGAAACGATTCTGCTGGAAATCCACGGCCGCGTTGGCCTGATCACCCTGAACCGCCCGCAGGCGCTGAACGCGCTGAACGCGCAACTGGTCAGCGAAGTGAACCATGCGCTCGATGGGCTGGAAGCTGACGCGAACATTGGTTGCATCGTCCTCACCGGTTCGAAGAAAGTCTTCGCGGCCGGTGCCGACATCAAGGAAATGGCCGAGCTGACCTATCCGCAGATCTACATGGACGATCTGTTCAGCGACAGCGACCGTGTCGCCAATCGACGCAAGCCGATCATCGCAGCGGTCAACGGCTTCGCCCTTGGCGGGGGCTGTGAACTGGCGTTGATGTGCGACTTTATTCTGGCCGGCGACAACGCCAAGTTCGGCCAGCCGGAAATCAACCTCGGCGTCCTGCCGGGCATGGGCGGCACCCAGCGCCTGACCCGTGCCGTGGGCAAAGCCAAGGCCATGGAAATGTGCCTGAGCGGGCGCATGATCGATGCCGTGGAAGCCGAGCGCTGCGGCATCGTCGCGCGGATCGTGCCCAGTGATGAACTGCTGGATGAAGCGCTGAAGGTGGCCGCCGTCATTGCCAGCAAGTCGCTGCCGATTGCAATGATGACCAAAGAAAGCGTCAACCGAGCGTTCGAGGTCAACCTGACGGAAGGCGTACGTTTTGAGCGCCGGGTGTTCCATGCCGCGTTTGCCACACAGGATCAGAAGGAAGGGATGGCGGCGTTCGTGGCCAAGCGGGCGCCGGAGTTCCAGGGCAAGTAATTACTGACGCTATCGCGGGCAAACCCGCCCTCACAGGGCTGCACAGAACCTTGTGGGAGCGGGCTTGCCCGCGAAGCTTTTGGGGGTTTGACCATTGGGCCGCCTCTCCACCGGGAGGAGGCCCGCACGGTTATAGCGGGTAGTTCTTCAATTCCCGGGCAATCACCATTCGCTGAATTTCACTCGACCCTTCATAAATCTGGGTAATCCGCGCATCGCGGTAATACTTCTCGACCGGATAATCCTCCAGATACCCATACCCGCCATGAATCTGAATCGCTGACGAACAGACCTTCTCGGCCATTTCCGAAGCAAACAACTTGGCCTGTGAAGCCTCTGACAGGCACGGCTTGCCCGCCGTGCGCAGCCGCGCCGCATGCAGGATCATCAGCCGCGCTGCGTTCAATTGCATGTGCATGTCGGCCAGCAGATTGGCGATGCTCTGATGCTCGTTGATCGGTTTGCCGAACTGCACCCGATCACGCGAGTAAGCCAGCGCCGCTTCAAACGCCGCACGGGCGATGCCGAGCGCCTGCGCAGCGATGCCGATGCGTCCGCCTTCAAGGTTGGACAGGGCAATCGCCAGACCCTTGCCGCGCTCACCGAGCAGGTTGGCCTCGGGAATGCTGCAGTTGTTCAGCGTCACCGCGCAGGTGTCGGAGGCGCGGATGCCCATTTTGTGTTCGGTGCGATCGACGATGAAACCGGGCGTATCGGTCGGTACCAGAAACGCGGAAATCCCTTTCTTGCCAAGATCCGGATCGGTCACCGCAAACACGATAGCCAGTTTCGCCCGTTTGCCGTTGCTGACGAATTGCTTGGCGCCGTTGATCACCCACTGGCCATCATGCAGTTCGGCGCGAGTGCGCAGGTTGTGCGCTTCGGAGCCGGCCTGGGGTTCGGTCAGGCAGAAGCAGCCGATGACCTGACCGCTGGCCAGATCCGCCAACCAGGTCTGCTTCTGGGCGTCACTGCCGTAATTGAGCACCGGGCCGCAACCGACGGAGTTGTGAATGCTCATGAATGCACCCGTCGCGCCGTCGCCAGCGGAGATTTCTTCGACCGCCAACGCATACGCCACATAGTCGACGTAAGTGCCGCCCCATTCTTCTGGCACGACCATGCCGAGCAAACCCAGTTCGCCCATTTGCGCCACCAAAGCGTCGTCGATCCAGCCAGCCTTTTCCCAGGCTTGCGCGTGGGGTGCGATTTCGCCGCGGGCAAAGTCCCGGGCCATGTCGCGGATCATGACTTGTTCTTCAGTCAGTTCGAGATCGTGCATGGCTCAGCTCCCGCTCTCATCAAAACCGTGGAAGAAACTCGCGACATGCGCAGCGTCCAGCGCGGCGAGGGTCGGTGGGTTCCAGCGAGGTGTCTTGTCTTTGTCGATCAGCAGGGCGCGCACGCCTTCGATCAAATCACCGCGTGCGAACCACTGGCGATCCAGATGCAGTTCCAGCGCGAAGCAATGTTCCAGGCTCAGATGCCGGCCACGACGAAGCATTTCCAGGGTCACGGCCATGGCTAATGGCGAACGGGTTTCCAGCAGATCAGCCGTAGTGGTCGCCCATTCGTGGCTGTTGGCCACGGTCACAGCGCGCAATTGCTCGACCATGCTCGGCACGTCCGGCAGGGCGAAGAAATGGTCGATGACCGGACGCAGTTTTTGCAATGGCGCATCGGACAGGGTTTGTACGCCCATTTTGGCGAGCTGGTTCTGCAGATCCTTGAGCGGCGTGTCACTCCATTGCAGATGATCGAGTTGCTGATCGAGGGTCGCCAGTTTGTCACTGTCGACGTACCAGTCGGCCAGCCCGCAATACAGTGCATCGGCGGCGCGAATCTGCACACCGCTGACGCCCAGATAAATCCCCAGTTCACCGGGAATGCGCGACAGGAAATAGCTACCGCCGACGTCAGGGAAATAACCGATGGCCACTTCCGGCATCGCCAGACGGCTCTTCTCCGTGACGACCCGCAGATCGGCGCCTTGCACCAGCCCCATGCCGCCGCCAAGGACAAAACCATCCATCAGCGCGAGCACCGGTTTGCGGTAATGGTGGATCGTCAGGTCGAGAGCGTATTCCTCGACGAAGAAATCTTCGTGCAGCGTGTCGCCGCTTTTGAAGCTGTCGTACAGCGAGCGAATGTCGCCACCGGCGCAGAAAGCTTTTTCACCGGCACCGCGCAGTACCACGGCATGGACATTGGCGTCCGCGGCCCAGGCATCGAGCTGCTGTTGCAGCAGGCGAACCATGTCGAGGGTGATGGCATTGAGGCCGGCGGGGCGGTTGAGGGTCAGGTGACCGATGTGGTTGCGAACCTCGGCCAGCACTTCGTTTTGCGTGGCATCCATGGACAAAGTCCTCGGGGATGAAGCCTGAGCAGTCATCACTAACTCCCTGCTTTTATTGTCTTTATTCGAGAAGCTCGCGCGCGAGCGTTACCGGATCGTAACAGTGCAAATTTGCCGTGTACAACGGGGATATGTGCAGGGGGAGTTTGCGTTTTTGCCTTGGGTACAAGATTGCCGTTGTGGCGAGGGAAGTGGCCCCCTCGCGCCATTGATGCAGGTGGCTGTCAGCTGAAAACTTCACCAATACTGCGACGTTTGGCATGCAGTTCACTGGCGTGGATCAGCCGTTCAAGATCCTCAGGAGTGACGTCGATGAACGCGTCCATGTCGGCCAGCGCCCGTTTCAGGTCTTGGGCGGTGATCGCCTGGCTGTCGACCGGGGCGACCGCTGGCGCCAGTTCAGCGGGGCGTTTTGGATAACGAATACGCGTGAGGTTGTTGTAGGCCAGCGCACTGAGCAGCATGCACGCCGCGCCGAGCATCGCGGGCGCCATGGCTTTCCAGTCCATGGCAATGGTGGCGGGATCGGCCAGCACCAAGGTGAGTGCCAACGCACCGGCCGGTGGGTGCAGGCACCGCAGCCAGCACATCAGGATCAACGCCATGCCCGCCGCCAGGCATGCGCTACCCAAAGTTCGCCCGAGTACGTGGGCAACCAATATCGACACCCCACCTGCGCACAGATAACCGCCGATGATCGACCACGGCTGGGCGAGCGCCCCGGACGATACGGCAAACAGCAACACCGCCGACGCACCCAACGGCCCGATCAGGTGATAAGCCACCTCATGGCCAAACACCTGCGCACACAGCCACACACTGAACAACGTGCCCAACGCCATGCCGATAGCGGCGCGGCTCCATTCGGTGGGGCGGGTGTTGATGGCGGCGGGCAACCAGCGAGCGAGCATGTGAAACCGATCCTGTAAAAAGTCCGGGCAAAAAAAAGGACTTGTCCGGCAATCCGGAAAGCCCTCGAAGTTGTTCCAACATTGGGGGAGGAACGCGCACAGTTTGCCGATCAATCTCTATGCTGACAAATTCATATTAATGCAGTTTTAGTGCATTATTTTTGCACTGAAGCGACACGACGACCACTGATGTAACAGAGGTAACCGCCTAATGCGGCCAGAGCGCTCAAGGCATAAAACATGCTCGGCGCGGGTGTGTGCATTAGCAGAAAACCGCACATTACGGGGCTCGCACCGCCGACCAGTGCCGCCAGGTTCTGTGCACCGTAGTAACTGCCGCGCAGTTCTTCAGGGGCCAGGGTGTCGACGAAGAGGAAATCCGCCGGGTAAATGATCATCTCGCCGAGGGTGAAGATGAACATCGCCACGCACCAGCCGACGAGGCTGTCAGCCAGACTGAAGCCGATCAGGCCAACGATGAACAATGCAGTGCCCGCCGCAATCCAGAAGTGCAGGTACCAGCGTGCTGAGCAGGCAACCGAGGGTGAACAGGATCATCGTGCGGTCGTTCTTCAGGATGATCAGGGTCTTCACAAAGCTTTGTGGCTGACCGACCGTTGATATTGGCTTTGCCTCCAGTGAGACACCGAGCAGCAAAAAAATGCTGCCAATGGCGATCATGCCGGCAACGATGAAGGGGGCCTGTGGCTGGATACCGGCAATCACCACACCCATCATCTCTATGTCCTTATTTCAGCGCTCGGTTGGCGCGCGGCCATCCTCGCCGCGCACAGGCCACCGGTCAAGCTGAACCCTCCCGATGGCGGGGAGGGTGGTTAGCGGCTACAAGGGCTTGAGGTACAACAGGACGTAGTTGTTTTTATCAAACGCGCCGCTGAGTACCGGTTGTAACGAATCGAGTGACGACCCCTTCAATGTCAGAAAATCACTGCGATCCATGATCAGCCACGCCGGGCCTTTAAGCGCTTCCAGCGCCTGTGCGGTGTCGGTGAACTGCGGTTGCAGATCCTGTTCGATGTTGACCATGAACTTGATCGCCTTGGCGTCCTTGCCCATCCCGTGCAGCACCAACGGTGCAGGGTTTTGCTGAACCTGGGCAAACGCGGCACGACTGAAGGTCTGTGTGTCATACAGCCGCCGCTCAACCGGCTCAAACACTGACGCATACACCGTCCACAACGCCAGCACTGAACACAGTGCCAATGTTTCAGCGCGCCAGCGGGGCCGCAACAACCGCCACAACGCCGCCAATTGGAGGGCGCCCAACACGATCATAACGAGGGTGATTTCGCCCAGTTGCTCGGGGAAACGCTTCTTTGCGACCAGCAAGGCCAATATCAACAATCCGGGCGTTACCAGCCAGAGGCCAAGTATCAAACCGCGCAGCCACGCGAACCCCCGACCTTGAGCAACCTGAAACGGATACGCCGCGATGATCGCCGCCATCGGCAACATCGGCAGCAGATACCGTGCCTTTTTCGCCTGCGGAATCGACAAGCCGACGATCACGATCAGCCCGGCCGCCGCGCAATACTGCACCAGCCGCAAGGCCGGCCCGCGCTGCTGTGGTTTGCTCAGCCAGGCAGCCGCCAACGCCAGTAAGGCCAAGGGATATGCCAGCGCATAGTTGCCCAGCGAACTGGTGAAGTAATACAGCGAACCGCTGACGCCTTCACTGCCGTCCATGCGCCCCATGAACTGCATGCGAATCACATCCTGCATAAACGCTGGCCCGCCGCTGAGTCTGGCAAACCACAGCAGCAGGCCCACACACGCCACCAGCAGCACTGAGGCCAACAGACCAAACACGAACAACCGCGACCACTGTCGGTTGAGCAGGTAATAACTGCATAACATGCCGGTCGGCACCACCAACCCGATCGGCCCGCGAATGCCGAAACCGAGCAACAGCAGCACGAAAATCAGCGGCCAACGTTGTCCGCCGCCGAAATGTTCATGGGCGTAACCGAGGTAGAACACCGCAAACGCCACGGCGGCTAGCATCAAGTCCTGAGATACAGCACGCACTTCGGTGACAAAAGTGCCGGTCAGCATCAGCAACAAAATGCTGATCAGCGCCCAGGGGTGCGAATAGGGCGCCAGTAGCCGGTACATCAACGTCACGATCACCGCGCCGGCGACAGCACTCGGTGCCCACGCCGTGAACGCATTGACCGCACCGAACGGCAACGACAAAAACCAGATAAAGAGCGTCGACAGCGCCGAGTAATCGGCATACGGCTGACCATACGTCGTGGGAAACACCGTCGGCCCGTGGCGCAGCATCTCCTGAGCGAACAGCACAAAACGCGAGTCAAAACCGATAGGGGCCTGCCCGTAGACCCCGGCGACGAACAACAAGAATGCCAACAGTCCCGCGATCAGGGACTGCTGGCGGATGGCAGGCGACAGCGTGTTCAAGCGACGTCTGAGGTGTGAGGCCACTGTTGCAGCGGGATCGGCAATGTGCGCGATTCACCACGGCCCATCGGGAAGTAGTGGAACCCGTTACGTGCCAGACGTTCCGCGTCGTACAGGTTGCGTCCGTCGAAGATCACCGGATTATTGAGGCGCTGTTTGATCAAGTCGAAATCCGGCGCCTTGAATTGCTGCCATTCGGTGCAGATGATCAGCGCATCAGCCCCCGGCAATACCGATTCCGGTGTACCCATGAGCATCAGTTTCAGTTCGTTGGGGTACAGGTTCTGGGTTTCCTGCATGGCTTCGGGGTCGAACGCACGCACGCTGGCACCTGCGGCCCACAACTCTTCAAGCAAAACCCGGCTCGGCGCATCGCGCATGTCATCGGTATTGGGCTTGAACGCCAAGCCCCAGAGCGCGAAGGTCTTGCCGCGCAGATCACCTTTGTAGAACGCGTTGATGCGCTCGAACAACTTGTGCTTCTGCCGCTGGTTGATCGCCTCGACCGCTTGCAACAAGTCGCTGGAGCAATGCGCCTCTTCGGCACTGTGGATCAGCGCACGCATATCCTTGGGGAAGCACGAACCGCCATAACCGCAGCCCGGGTAGATGAAGTGGTAGCCAATACGCGTATCGGCGCCGATGCCCTGACGCACCGACTCGATGTCGGCGCCCAGGTGCTCGGCGAGTTCGGCGATCTGGTTGATGAAGCTGATCTTCGTCGCCAGCATGCAGTTGGCGGCGTACTTGGTCAGCTCGGCGCTGCGCAGGTCCATGAACATGATGCGGTCATGGTTGCGGTTGAATGGCGAGTACAGATCGCGCATCACGTCGCGCACTTCGTCACCTTCACAGCCGATGACGATCCGGTCCGGACGGCGGCAGTCGGCAACGGCCGAGCCTTCCTTGAGAAACTCCGGATTGGAGACGATATCGAACTGCAGCAACCGGCCTGCCTTGACCAGCGCCTTTTCGAGGTGCGCACGCAGCCTGTCGCCAGTGCCCACCGGTACCGTGGATTTCTCCACCAGGATCAGGGGTTGCTCACGATGACGGGCAATCGCGTCACCGACTGACAGCACGTAGCGCAGGTCGGCCGAGCCGTCCTCACGGGACGGCGTGCCGACCGCGATGAACGCAACGCGACCGTGTTGCACGGCGAGTTGTTCATCGGTGGTGAATTGCAGGCGTTTCGAATCCAGACCTTCGCGCACCAGGCTGGCCAGCCCCGGTTCGAAGATGCTGACATGGCCTTGCTTGAGCAGATCGACCTTCTTCTGGTCGACGTCCATACACACAACGTCATGCCCGACCTCGGCCAACACAGCCGCTTGTACCAGACCGACGTAACCGCTTCCAAACACTGTGATTTTCATGGAGCACTCCTGAATTCGGGCGCACGAGCCGGACGAGTGTTAATGGTGATGACCCCGAGCATGACCAGCGCCACGCCCAGTGATTTAGTGAAACTGAAGGATTCGTTGAACAGCGGCAGACTGGCCGCCAGCAGGTAGACCAGCGCATAGCTGATGCTCAGCAGTGAATACGCGCGGCCCAATGGCAGATCGCGCAGCGCGGCGAGCCAGCACAGCATCGACAGGGCGTAGGCGAAAATGGCCGTGAACACGACCGCCAATGCGTGCAGGTCGATGCCGTCCAGCGCCAGCCATTGCTCAGGCGCTGGCAGGCGCGTCATGCTCCAGCGCATGCCCAGTTGCGCCGCGCTGACCAACAACACGCTGCCCATGGCGAAGGCGATCCCACGACGTTGGCTCATGATTGTTGCCCCAGCAGTACGACACCGCCGATCACCAGCGCTACCCCCAGCCAATGCCGGCGATCAATGTGTTCGCGGAAAACGAAGCGAGCGATCAACGTGATCAGCACGAAGTTGAGGCTGAGCATCGGGTAGGCGATGCCGACTTCCAGACGCTGCAATACCAACAGCCAGACCAGCAAGCCACTGCCCAGCGCCAAAAGTGCAAGCCACAACCACGGCGAACGCAGTTTTTCAGCCCAGGAGGAATCGACGCCGCGCCAACTCTCCACCGCGTATTTTTGCGCCACCTGACCCAGGCAGGTCAGCAGGCACGCGACCAACAGCAGCAACAGGCTCATGACGCCTCCTTGGGAAGGATCATGATCACCAGATTGCCCTGCTCGTAACGGATGCCGTCCTTGGGCAGTTTGTCGATTTCGTCCAGTTCTTCCTGCCCCTTGACGCGCATCACCACGCCGACCGAACCGCTGCGGCGAGCCTCGTGCATCCACTGTTGCACTTGATCGGAATCGACCCGTTGTTGAATGCCGTCAGGATAGGCAAGGCCATATTTCAGTTCGCCTATCGTGTTGTACAGCGCAACCTGCGGGCGTTTCAGGCGCCAGGCGAGGGCCGAGGCCGCGCCCAGATCGTTGCTCAACAAGTGCGTGGTTTGTGCCAGTTCAGTGACGTGATGACAGATGAACTGATCGGGCATCTTGTTGGCGACCACCGATTTGGGCAGCGCCGCGGGCAACACGCCAATCAGCAACAGGCTGCCGAATGCCGGCGCCGCCCAGCATTGCAGAGGCAGGAAGGCTTGCAGCAGGTTGGCGATGATCCAGCCGGTCAGGGCAATGAACACCAGCACCATGCTGTGCAATTCGTGGTCGTACAGCGGTTTTTTCAGTTGCAGGTAGACCACTGCGATCAGCGTCACCAGCCCCAACAATAGGTTCAGCAGACCATTGATGCTCAGCGCCCGGCCTTGCTCCAGACGTAAACGGTCGGCCAGCGCATGACCGAGCAGCAACGCCATTGGCAGCAGGCAGGGCAGGATGTAAGTCGGCAACTTGCCGTTGCTCAAGCTGAAAAACAGCAGCGGCATCAGCAGCCACAGCAGCAGGAACACGACTTGGGGCTGAGCGCGGGTTTGCCACGCCTGCTTGAATGCCGTCGGTAACAGACCGACCCACGGCAGACTGAACGCCACCAGCAGCGGCAGGTAAAACCACCACGGCGCATCGTGCTGGGCATCGTCACCGGCGAAGCGGCGGATGTGTTCGTGCCAGAAGAAGAACCGCCAGTAATCCGGCTCTTGCGCATGCACCGACAGCACCCACGGCAGGCTGACGATGATCGCGACGGCAATCGCCATCGGGCCGTACATCAGCAATTCACGCCAGCGTTTTTGCCAGAGCATCCACGGCAAGGCGATCAGCACCGGCAGCAGCCAGGCGAGAAAACCCTTGGTCATGAACCCCATGCCGCAGGCCAGTCCCAACAACGCCCAGGCGGCCAGGCGCTTGCCGCCGGTGTGACTGTCGACAGCAAACCACAGCGCCACCAGGCTCAGGTTGACCCAGAAAGTGAATTGCGGATCGAGGTTGGCGTATCCGGCCTGCCCGGCAACGATGGTGAAACTCATGTAGAGCAGGGCGCAGACAAAACTTTTGCGCGGGTCATTCCATAAACGTCGAGCGATCAAGAAGCACAACAACACGCTCAAACCGGTGCTCAATGCCGAGGCAAAGCGCACGCCGAACAGGTTTTGCCCGAACAACTCCTGACCCAGCGCGATCATCCAGTACCCGGCAATCGGCTTCTCGAAATAGCGCAGGCTCATGAAGTGCGGCGACACCCAGTTACCGCTCAGGAGCATGTCCTGGCTGATCTGTGCGTAGCGGGTTTCGTCTGGAATCCACAAACCGTGAGTGCCCAGCGGCAGCAAATAAGCGAGCAGGAAAAAAACCAGCAACAGCAGCGGCAATGTCCAGCGTTGAGTCATGCGCCTTGCACTCCCAACCAGCCTTCACGGCCATCGAGGACGCCGCGCTCTACGCGGCCTACGGGCAAGGTGTTGAGGAACTCGGGCAACAAGTTGCCCAAAGGGTTGAACTCGATGTTTCGCTGGCGTGCCTCGGCCAGCAATTGACGAAAATCCTGAGCCATCAGAATCCCTTCTACTTCGGCATGAATGGTATAGACGTTGAGGTTTTCCGGGCGCAAGCGATCGAGGATGTACGCATTGAAGTCCTGCGCAGCCACGCTCGGGCCGACGACTTCGTCGAAGGTCGGCAAGTCCACCGGTATCTGTGGCGTGCCCGGTGTGCCGTCAGCCAACAGCGCACGGAACATCCGCTGCCCACGGCAATCGCTGTTGTAGCGAAAACCGAAAGCTTGCTTGGCCTCGATCACGCGCTCGTCCGCACGCCAACCGGCGGCGGCCGAACATTCAATCTTCTGGCCAAGAATGTCGCTCAAGGTGTCGACACCCTGACGAATCTGCTCGATCAGTTGCTTGTCGCTCCAGCGCCCGGCATTGGCCTGCCAGCCATGGTGATCCCAGGCGTGCAGGCCGACTTCATGACCGGCGTCCCGGGCCTGACGCATCAGGTGCCCGAGATCGCGGCCAATCGGTTTGCCGGGCCAGGCCGTGCCGGCCAGCAGAATGTCCCAGCCGTACAGGCCAGCCGCGTTGGAACGCAGCATTTTCCAGAGGAACTGCGGGCGGATCAGGCGCCACAGATGCCGGCCCATGTTGTCCGGGCCGACACTGAAGAAAAACGTTGCCTTGACCTGCGCCTCGTCGAGCATCTCCAACAGTCGCGGCACACCTTCACGGGTGCCGCGGTAGGTGTCGACATCGATACGAAGACCTGCCTGCATCAGCGTGCCTCTTTATCGCAGCTCTCCGAGATTTCGAGCATGGCCTCGCGCAAGAAGAAGTCGAGCGTGTTGCCAATGGTCTCGCGCATCTCAACGGTCGGCTCCCAGTTCAACAGGCGCTTGGCGTTGGCAATGCTCGGTTTGCGGTGTTCGACGTCCTGATAACCGGCACCGTAGAACGCCTTGCTCTCGACGTCGCGGAAACCGGCGAACGGCGGGAAGTTGTCGCGCAGCGGGTGGGCTTCGAACTGACGCAGCAGCTCTTCGCCCAACTGACGGATGCTCGCTTCGTTGTCCGGGTTGCCGATGTTGATGATCTGGCCGTTGCAGGCGTCGTTGTCGTTATCGATGATCCGCGCCAGCGCTTCGACGCCGTCGGCGATGTCGGTGAAGCAGCGTTTCTGCTCGCCACCGTCGAACAAACGAATCGGCGTGCCTTCCACCAGGTTGAGGATCAGTTGGGTGATTGCACGGGAGCTGCCGATACGCGCCGAATCCAGACGATCGAGGCGCGGCCCCATCCAGTTGAATGGGCGGAACAGGGTGAAATTCAGCCCCTTGGCGCCATAAGCCCAGATCACCCGGTCCAGCAGTTGCTTGGACACCGAATAGATCCAGCGCTGCTTGTTGATCGGGCCAACAATCAGGTTTGAAGTGTCTTCGTCGAAGTTCTTGTCTTGGCACATGCCATAGACTTCCGACGTCGACGGGAAGATCACGCGCTTGTTGTACTTGACGCAGTAGCGCACCAGTTTCAGGTTTTCTTCGAAGTCGAGCTCGAACACGCGCAGCGGATTGCGGGTGTATTCGATCGGCGTGGCGATGGCCACCAGTGGCAGCACCACGTCGCACTTCTTGATGTGGTACTCGATCCATTCGGAGTGAATGCTGATGTCGCCTTCAACGTAGTGGAAGTGCGGATGACTGCGCAGACGGTCGATGGCATCAGAGCCGATGTCCAGACCGTAGACTTCATAGCGATCATCACGCAGCAGGCGCTCGGACAGGTGATTACCGATGAACCCGTTGACGCCCAGGATCAGCACGCGAGTACGGCGTGGCCCACGACCGGATTCAGCGCCGCGCAGCAACGAGCCGTCGACCAGACCCAGTTCGCTGGCCAGTTGCGGGCCACTGAGGAACAGACCGTTGTCGTTGCGCTGACCCGAGAGGATCACCAGCGAATCTTCACCGCAGGCAATGCGCAGCGGATCGACACTGATCACCCGGCCCGGGGCCTGGCCTTCGTTGCCTTTGACGACTTCGGCGCTCCAGACGATCAGCTTGTGTTCGCCCACGGCGCAGAAAGCGCCCGGATACGGCTGAGTCACGGCGCGAGTCAGATTGAACAGTTGCTCGGCCGGATTGGCCCAGACCAATTTGCCGTCCGCCGGCGTACGACGCCCAAACACCGTGGCTTTGGATTCGTCTTGCGGCGTTTCGCTGATCTTGCCTTGAAGCATCGCTGGCAAGGTGTCGCGCAACAGATCAGCGGCGGCAGTACGCAGTTTGCCGTGCAGGCTCAGTGCGGTGTCGCTGCGTTCGATGGCGACGCGTTGCTGAGCCACGATGGCGCCGGCATCGGCACGTTTGACCATGCGGTGCAGGGTCACCCCGGTTTCGGTTTCGCCGTTGACCAGCACCCAGTTCGCCGGAGCGCGGCCACGGTAGCGCGGCAGCAGCGAACCGTGCAGGTTGAACGCGCCTTTTTTGGCAAGGGCCAGCAGCGGCTCGCTCAGCAGGTTGCGGTAGTAGAACGAGAAAATGTACTCAGGGTCGAGTTTGGCAATGCGCTCGATCCACAGTGGGTGGTTAACGTCTTCCGGCGCGTGAACCGGGATACCTTTGTTGGCGCACAGTTGCGCCACAGAACTGTAGAAGGCGTTTTCTTTCGGGTCGTCGGCGTGAGTGAACACCGCTGCGATGTCAAAGCCGCTGTCGAGCAGGGCTTGAATGCCGGCGCAGCCAATATCGTGGTAAGCGAAGACAACAGTTTTTGCACTCATGAGTGAACCTGACCGGTAGTAGAGGAAGAAGAGAGACCATCAACAGTGACGGCAGGCGCCGGGCTATCGGCGTGGCTGCGCAACACTTTTTCAATGAAGAAACGCGGGCGGGCGCGCACATCGCTGTACATGCGGCCCAGGTATTCGCCGAGCAGGCCCATGCCGATGAACTGGCCGCCGGTGAACACGAACAGCACGGCGAACAGCACGAACGTGCCGTCACCGGCCCAACCGGCGCCGAAGGCCAGCCGCAGTACGATCAACGCCACCGCAAACAGCACGCCCAGCCCAGCCATCGCGAAGCCGACAATGCTCAGCAAACGCAGCGGTGTGGTGGTCATGCAGGTGATCAAGTCGAACATCAGGTTGATCAGGCGCATCGGGCTGTACTTCGAATCGCCATGCTCACGCTCAGCGTGGGCGACGACGATTTCCGTGGTGTGGCGGGCGAAGCTGTTGGCCAGAATCGGAATGAACGTGCTGCGTTCGCGGCAGGCGAGCATCGCGTCAATGATCGTGCGGCGGTAGGCGCGCAGCATGCAGCCGTAGTCGCTCATGGCGACGCCGGTTGAGCGTTGCACGGCAAGGTTGATCAGCTTCGACGGATAGCGGCGTAGGGCCGAGTCCTGACGGTTGCCGCGCACGGTGCCGACCACGTCGTAACCCTTTTCGGCTTCGGCCACCAGTCGCGGGATTTCTTCTGGCGGGTTCTGCAGGTCGGCATCGAGGGTGATGACCACGTCGCCCTTGCACTGTTCGAAACCGGCCATGATCGCCGCGTGCTGGCCGTAGTTGCGGTTGAGGATGACCGCCACAAACGGGCTGTCTTCGCGGGTGGCGGCTTCTTCAAGAAGCATGGCGGAGTCGTCGCGACTGCCATCGTCCACGAGGACAATTTCAAAGTCGTGACGCAGCAGCCGGCAGGCCGCTTCGGTGCGGCGCAGCAGTTCCGGCAGGCTCTCCTGTTCGTTGTAGACCGGGATAACGATCGACACGCAACGGATTGGGTAAGGTTTCACAGGCGTTTGTCCATTAGGGTGGCGATGGCGCCGACCACGCGATCAAGGTCTTGATCGGTCATGTCGGGGAACAGCGGAATCGAGCACAGCCGCGCCGAGTTCCATTCGGTGTTGGGCAGGTACAGGTCGGGGTCACGCTGGCGATACCAGGTGTGCAGGTGGGTGGCGATGAAATGGATACCGGTGCCGATGCCCTGATCCTGCAAACCTTTCATGAAGGCTTCGCGGTCCATGCCGCAACGCTCGCTGTCGATGCGCAGGATGAACAGGTGCCAGGCGTGCTGTTGCGCGTAGTCGGGCACGGCCAGTGGCTGCACCGGCAGGCCTTCGAGTTTTTGTCGGTAGGCAGTGGCCAACTCGGTACGGCGGGCGTTGATCGCGTCGAGGCGCTGCAACTGCACCAATGCAATCGCTGCGTTGATGTCGGCCAGGTTGTATTTGAAACCCGGCTCCATCACTTGCGCCTGTGGCTTGCGCCCACCGGTCAGGCGGTCGTAGGCATCGACGCCCAGACCATGGAATTTGAGCATGCGCACGCGACTGGCCAGGGCTTCATCGTCGGTGACGAACATCGCGCCTTCGGCGCAGGTCATGTTCTTGATCGCATGGAAGGAAAAGATGGCTGTGCCTTGCGCGCCAACGTGGCGGCCCTTGTAGCGGGTGCCGGCGGCATGGGCCGCGTCTTCGATCACTGCGATACCGTGCTTGTCGGCCAGGGCGTACAGCGGATCGAGATCGAACGCGGCACCGGCGTAATGCACCGGAATAATCGCTTTGGTGCGTGGGGTGATGGCCGCTTCGATGCGCACAACGTCGGTCATCAAGGTGTCGCGGTCGACGTCGACAAACACCGGTTTGGCGCCGATCAGCGAGATCATGTTGGCGGTCGACACCCAGGTTTGCGACGGCGTAATGACTTCATCGCCCGGGCCGATGCCCAACGCCAGCAACGTAATATGCATCCCGCCGGTAGCCGAAGACAGTGCCACGGCATGATGGCACCCCACGTATTGAGCGAACTGTTCTTCAAGTGCCTGGTTTTTCGGTCCGGTGGTGATCCAGCCCGAGCGCAATACTTGCTCGACGGCTGCAATTTCTTCATCGCCGATACTCGGGCGGGAGAAGGGGAGAAACGCCTGACTCATGGGCACCTCAATGAGAAAAAAAGAAAGCCTCACGATTTTCATCGGATCCAGTACCAGCGTAGACGCAGAATTCTTTTCTACATCAACAGGTTGTTAGAACAACCTGACGTCGGGCTTTGGTTGACTTTTCGAGCCTCGCCCGGCAGTTTGTTCACTGCCGCCGCTGGCTCTATCGGGCTTAAGGTTATGCCCGATTTTGTGAAAGGAATATGAAAAAGTAGTCGGCGATTCGTTTATCTAAAGTTCATTAAGCCACTGTTCAGACTTCTGCCTTTTATTGATTTTTTTACAGGAAAAGTCTTACGGAATTAATCGGCTTATATTAAAAACATTACATTTTAAAGTTGTTGTGTTGAACAGTTTTTACTCAAGGCATTTCGTTTGATTGACTTACCCCTTACACCGACAGAACCGCCAAAAACCAACCCGATGTCTCTGTATCTGGCGCGCTTGGCCCCCTCCAGCCAACTGACCATGCGCTATGTTCTGCAGGACGCCGCTGACCGTCTCGGCTTCGAAGACATGAATGTCGAGGACATTCCCTGGCACGCTTTACAACCGGAAGATGTTGTTGCGTTAGTCGCAGCATTGCGCGAAGACAACTATGCGCCGAATACGTCTTCGCTTTATGTAAATGCCGTGCGCGGCGTCATGAACGAAGCCTGGCGCATGAGCCTGATTAGTCAGGATCACCTGTTAAAGATGCGTTCGGTAAAAGGTATTGCCGGCACGCGACTGTCTCAGGGCCGAAATCTAAAGCGCACGCTGATCCATGAGTTGATGGAAGTCTGCGCCGCCGACCCTCGTCCGCAAGGGCTGCGCGACGCGGCGGTGATTGCGTTGCTGTACGGCACCGGCATGCGCAAGTCAGAGTCGGTGGACCTGGATCTGAACCAGGTCGACTTCAGCGAGCGCAGCCTGACCGTGGTGGGCAAGGGCAACAAGCAACTGATCAAGTACGCCCCCGCTTGGGCGTTTGCCAAGCTCAATGCATGGCTGGAATTGCGCCGTACGCAACTCAAGGAAGGCGAGAGCGACGATGCGTTTCTGTTCAACCGCATCCGCCGTGGCAGCCATATCACCCGCGAGCGCATCACCAAACACGCGATCTATTACATCGCCCGTCAGCGTGGCACGCAGGTCGGGGTAAAAATCATGCCCCACGACTTCCGGCGCTCATTCATCACCCGCGTCATCGAAGAACATGATCTGTCGATTGCACAGAAACTGGCGCACCACAGCAATATCCAGACGACCGCCAACTACGACGTGCGTGATGACAACGAGCGGCGGCGTGCGGTGGATCGCTTCGATCTGTGATCAGGCCATCGCCAACACATGGGCCGCGCCGAGTACCGACAGATGAACCTCGCTACCGGCCGGCGGCGCGTGCATGCCGGAGCTGCGCACCAACAGTGAACGGCCAGGGCCATGGCTGGTTTCTGCGCGTAGTTCGACCGTCAATGTGCAGGTGTTACCCGCGAACTCCCGCTCAGTGACCACCGCATGACAGCCTTTGGTGCTGGTCATGGCGTCGGACAACTGCAATTGCTCAGGGCGCAACATGATTTGTGCATGGCCGATGAAACCGTCGCTGTTGACCGGCACCGCGCCCAGCTCGCAATGGGCCCAGCCGAATTCGATCCGCGCCGGCATCACGACGGCTTCACCGAGAAAATGCGCGGTCTGCTCATCGTCCGGGTATCGGTAGAGATCCATGGGATGCCCGGATTGCACCAGACGCCCGGCACGCATGACCGCCAATTGATCGGCAAACGACAGCGCCTCACCCTGGTCATGGGTGACCAGGATCGTGGTGACGCCAGCGTCTTCGAGCAGCCGCGCGACCATTTTGCGCATGGCGCTGCGCAGGCCGGTGTCGAGGGCAGAAAACGGCTCATCGAGAAGCATCAGTCGGGGCTGCTGGGCCAGTGCCCGGGCGAGTGAAACCCTTTGTTGCTGGCCGCCGGACAATTCGTGGGGCCATCGACCCGCCATGTTGGCCTCCAGCGATACGCTGTCCATCAGCTGTGCGATGCGTTCATTTCGAGCCTCACCCGTCAGCGTCAGCCCAAAGCCGATGTTGGCGGCGACGGTCATGTGCGGAAACAGTGCCCCGTCCTGCGGCACATAGCCGATCTGGCGTTGATACGCCGGCACCGCATGAGTGCTGTCTACCAGCACCTGACCGTTAAGCAACAGGCTGCCGGCATCAGGAAATTCGAATCCGGCGATCATTCGCAGCAACGTGGTTTTGCCGGAGCCGGAAGGGCCGACGATGACCGTGCGGCTGCCGGTGGGGACGGACAGACAGATGTTATCCAGCGCTTTCTGTGCGCCAAAGGATTTGCTCAGGGTAATCAGTTCGAGTGCGTTCATCGGCCAGCGGTGCGCCTGGATTGGTGATAGAGAATGGCCGTCAGCGGTAGCGATAGCAGCACCATCAACAGTGCATAAGGCGCCGCAGCGGCGTAGTCGATTTCGCTGGTCATGGCCCAGAAGCCCGTGGCCAATGTCCGCGTGCCGTTGGGAGCGAGCAGCAGGGTCGCCGTCAGTTCATTGGTGATCGCCAGAAACACCAACGCGGCACCTGCCGCTGCGCCCGGTGCGGCCAGGCGCAAGGTGATCAGCCACACGGCGCGTAACGGCGAGCGGCCGAGGCTTTGCGCGATGTTTTCCAACTCCACCGGCGCTTGGGCGAAACCGGCACGCAGGCTGACCAGCGCCCGTGGCAGGAACATCAGCAGATAGGCCAGCAGCACAGTGATGGTGGTCTGGTAGATCGGCCGGGCGAAATGGATAGTGATCGTCACCAACGCCAGCGCCACAACGATTCCTGGCAATGAACTGGTGATGTAATTGCAGCCTTCAAGCAGGCGCTGCAACCTGCCCGGTGCGCGGATCGACAGCCAGGCAATCGGAATTGCCGCCAGGCTGGTCAACAGTGCACCGGCCACGCCCAATGACAGGGTTTGCAGTAAAGCGGGCAACAACTCATCGCCTTGCCAGACCTCAACGCCGCCAGTGACGAGCCAACGCCCCAACGTCAGTAAAGGCACCCCGAGGGCGAGCAGAGCGATCACGGTTTGCAGGGTCAGCCCGAGTGCAACGGTGCCGCGGCCCAAAAGCACCGTGCGTTGTTCACGCGCACTGCCTGAACCCACGCGGGCATAACGCGCCTGACCACGGGCGGCAGATTCGACCGTCAGCATCGCCAGACAACACAACGCCAGAACCCCGGCCAGCATGTTTGCCGCCGGGCCGTTAAAGGTCGATTTGAACTGATCGAAAATAGCCGTGGTGAAGGTGTCGAAACGGATCATCGCGTAGAGGCCGTATTCGGCGAGCAAATGCAGGCCGACCAGCAAGGCACCGCCGCCAATCGCCAGGCGCAACTGCGGCAATACCACCCTGAAAAACACCGCCCACGGTTTGAGACCCAGGGATTCGGCGACGTCTTCAATGGCCGGATCCAGTCGACGCAACGTTGCCGCAATCGGCAGATAAAGAAACGGGAAATAGGCGATCACCGAGACCAGCACACCGGCCGGCAGTCCGTGAATCGATGGAATCAGACTGACCCACGCATAACTGTGAACGAACGCCGGCACCGCCAGCGGCGCGACGGCCAATAAGGACCAAAAGCGCCGACCGGGCAGGTCAGTGCGCTCAGTCAGCCACGCGAGCGCGGTGCCGATCACGATGCACAGCGGCAGAGTGATCAACACCAGCAGCACCGTGTTGATCAACAACTCGGCTACCCGAGGGCGAAACACCAACGCTTCGATGGTCGCCCAACCCGTGGCCCACGACACACCGACCACAAACGCAATCGGTAGCAGCGACAACAATGAAACCCCGATCGCCAGGGCGACCACCCACGAGCCCCGACGCCCCGTCACGGCGCGGGCTCTGCGCGGGCGGTGGGCACCCGTGGTCGCGGCAACTTGTGCAGGTAAGGTTTGCGGCAGCACTTACAGCAGTCCTGCCTGGGTCATCAGCTCGACGGCTTTTTGGCTGTCGAGTTTCGACGCATCGACTTTGGGCGCATCCAGATCTTTCAGCGGCGTCAGCTTGGCATTGGACGGTGCGCCTTTGCCTACGGCGTATTCAAACGAATTGCCGCTATGCAGAATTTCCTGACCTTGTTTGCCCGTGATGTAGTTGAGGAACTGCTGGGCCTCCTCCTGGTGTTTGCTGGAGGCCAGCACGCCTGCGCCGGAAATGCTCACGAATGCACCCGGATCCTGATGTTTGAAGTAATGCAGTCGGGTGTTCTTGCTGTTTTCGCCGGTTTTGGACTGATCGACGAAGCTGTAATAGTGATAGATCACGCCGCTGTCGATCTGCCCGGCGTTCACCGCTTTGAGCACGGCGCTGTTCCCACGATACACGGAGACATTGGCTTTCATGCCTTTGAGCCAATCGAGCGTGGCGGCTTCGCCTTTCTGCTCAAGCACGGCGGCGACGATCGCCTGGAAGTCGGCACCGGCAGGGGAGGCGGCCCAGCGATCTTTCCAGCCGGGTTCTGCCAGATCGAGCAGGGATTTGGGCAAGTCTTTTTGCGCCAGTTTGGCCGGGTTGTAGACGAACACCGTCGAACGCGCTGCGATACCGACCCAACGCCCATGGGCCGGGCGGTACGCCGAATCCACTTGTTCCAGCGTTTTCGGCGCTACGGGGGCGAACAGCTTGGCGTTGTCGACCAGCACCATCGCCGGTGAGTTCTCGGTGAGGAACACGTCTGCCGGTGAGGCCGAGCCTTCCTGTACGAGCTGATTGCCCATCTCGGTGTCATCGCCATTACGAATCGTCACGGGAATACCGGTCTCTTGAGTGAACCCGGCGACCCAGGCCTTGGTCAGGCTTTCGTGCTGTGCGTTGTAGACCAGCAGGCCAACGCTATCAGCGGCGAACGTCTGGCCCGCACCGAGCAGGGCGGTGGCGAGCAACGCGCGTTTCAGAAAGGACGGAAACTGTGGATTCATGACGAGAACGCTCCTGATTTTCAGACGTTATGGGCAAGCACTCGCGCGCAGACTTCAATGCGAATGATTTGCATATGTTGGGCCGTCGGCAATGTAGAGAAACAAATGAGAAAAAAACGTCAAACGCACCGTTAATACATGTCATTTCTATTCAGATTGCCAGCGGCGTCGCAGACGCACGATTGCCGTGCGTCATTCAACGTCAGGTTATTCAGGAGGGATTGGGGATGTACGCGATGCTTTGGTCTGTGCGCCCGTGGAAAAACTGCTCGCCACGCGTGGGGGTGGTGGTGACGATCTGGTGATCGGCGCTCAGGTATTGGAGCGGCAGTGGGTCGCCTTTGCGGTACTGGGCAACGATGATTGTGCGTTGCGGCTTCCAGTGCTCGCCGCTGGTGCGTTCCAGCCACGCCATCATCTGCGCCGAACTGCCGGTGCGCGGAAAATCACGGCTTTGCGGCACATAGTAGAAGGGCGCGCCACCGGTTTGCAGGTACATCGGCACTTTGTTGTCGACCTCGACCATCACCATGCGCCACTGATTGAGTGGCGCCTGCAGGCTGGCCTGCTCGCGCACGGTTTCGCCAAAGCGAATCGCACCGCCACCGCTATTGGTCCATGGATAGATGACGCCGAGCACGGCGACCAGCACGACGGTGGCCGCAGCGAATCCTCTCATCCATCCGCGCCCCTGGGTATTGCGCGCCGCCATGCGCCGGGTGATCCACCACGCACCGAGCAGTTGCGCGAAAGGTACCAGCGGCAGTACGTAGTAACTGCGCCGACTGCCACTGGCGGTGAAAAACAGCATCAGCAGGGCCAGGCCCTGGATCAGCCAGCGGGCGTCGGGTTCGATGTGGCGCCAGCGCCGCGCCGCGACCCACAGCGCAATGATCCAGCATGGCGCCCATGGCAAGGTATAAACCGGCAGATAGAGCAGATAAGTGTAAATCGGGCCCATGTTGTCGAACGGCTCGAAGAACCGCACGACGTTTTCACGCAGTACCAGGCCCAGACCGCTTTGGCTGTAATTCGGCGCGCCATAGAGGTGGGACAGCAGGAACGGCAGCATGTAAAACGCCCCGGCGATCACCAGCGCTACCGCCAGACGTCCATTCAAATGACGTTTCCAGCGGCCTTCGCTGAGCAGGTGCGGCAACAGCAGCAGGCCCGGAAGGATGAATCCGATCAGCCCCTTGAACAGCGACGTCAGCGACAGCAGCCCGAAGAAGACGACGTAACGCCAGAGCCTTGTGTCCTCCGGCCCGCGCCAATACCACCAGAACGCAGCCAGTACGCCGCACACCGTCAGGATGTCGGCGGTGGCGACCCGCGCCCAGAAAACAAAATAGAAGGTCGTGGCGAGCATCCACCCGGCGATCAATCCCGTGCCTTTGCGAAATAGCTGCTCGCCGATCAGATACACCAGCCAAACACTCAGCCATGCCGCGATGACCGAAGACAGCCGTAACGACCAGTGGCCCAAACCGCCCATCAGCCAGGCTGAAGCGGTGATCAGCCAATACGACAGCAGCGGCTTGTCGTAGTACGGATCGCCTTTGAGATACGGGTCGAAATAGTCACCGCTTTGCAGCATCTGCAAGGCGATGTTGGCCCAGCGGGTCTCCGCGCCCCAGAGTTCACGGCTGCCCAGCCCCAGCAGCAACATCAGCGCGGTGGCGGCGAGAAGGATCAGCAAGGCACGCCGATCATTGGCACTCGATGTCATGGCTGGCTCTGCGCAAAGATGAAAATTTGCAGGTTGCCCCGCTGAAAGTGCTTGCCGTCCACCGGCAACAACTCAATTTCCTGGAACTCCTGGGCGCTGTTGACCCGCATCACCACCCCCACCGAGCCTTTCTTGCGCGCTTCGGTCATCCACTGGCCGACGCCGTCGAGACTGACCTTGCGTGAGGCCATGGCCGGGTCGTCGAGGCCGTACTTGAGTTCGCCGACCGTGTTGAACAGATCCACCTGCGGTCGTTTCAAGCGCCACGCCAGGGCTGACGCCGCACCGAGGTCGTTACTCAGCAGCGAGGTGGTTTCGCTCAGCGCCTGCTGATGCTCGGCAATAAACTGATCCGGCATCTTGCTGTCGACGATCTGCGCGGGCATCGCCGCCGGCAGCAGCGCGATCAACAAGCCTATCCCCAACGCCGGCATTGCCCACAACGTCAATGGCCGCAGCACCTGCAGCGCGTTGGCGATGATCCAGCCGATCAGCACGATGTAGGCCAACGACAGGCTGAACATCTCGGTATTCTGGTAAATCTCTTTGGTGGCCTGCAGGTAGAGCAGCGCAATCAGCGCAACACTCGCCAGCACGGTATTGATCACGCCGTTCAGGCGCAGTACCCGCGCCTTTCGCTCGTCCAGCCAGTTGATCACCGTGCGCCCCATCACCAGAGCCAAAGGCAACAGGCACGGCATGATGTACGTCGGCAGTTTGCCGCTGCTCAGGCTGAAAAATGCCAGGGGCAGTAGAAACCACAGGGCAACGAAGGCGATTTTCGGGTCGTGCCTCTCGCGCCAGGTGCGGATGATGGTCGAGGGCAGGAGCACGGCCCACGGCAGGCTGCAAGCGAAAAGCAGCGGCAGGTAGAACCACCACGGACGTGCATGCTGCGCGGCGGCGCCGGCGGCAAAACGGCGGATGTGCTCATGCCAGAAGAAGAACCGCCAGAAGTCCGGTTCACGGTAATAAACGGCTAATGCCCAAGGTACGCTGACGATGGCTGCGACCAGCACCGCCACCGGGCCGTAACGCAACAGTTCGCCAAACCGGCGTTGCCAGATCATGTAGGGCAGGGCGACCAGCACCGGCAATAGCAACGCGAGAAAGCCCTTGGTCATCAGGCCCATGCCACACGCGATCCCCAACAGGGCCCAACTGCCGAGGCGGGCGCGGGGAGTGGAACTGTCGATGGCAAACCACACCGCGACCAGACTCAGGTTGACCCATAGCGTGAATTGCGGATCGAGATTGGCATAACCGGCTTGCCCGGCGATCAGGCCGAAGCTCATGTACAGCAGAGCGACGGCTGCGCTGATTCGCGGGTTATTCCACAAACGGCGCGCTATGAGATAGGCCAACCAGACGCTTGCGCCGGTACTCAGTGCCGAGGCGATCCGCACGCCGAACAGGTTGTCGCCGAAAATCGCCTGACCTATGGCGATCATCCAGTAACCGGCAATCGGTTTTTCAAAATATCGAATGCCCATGAAATGTGGTGCAACCCAGTTGCCGCTCAGCAGCATTTCCTGGCTGATCTGGCCGTAACGGGTTTCATCGGGGATCCACAAGCCGTGACTCATCAGCGGCAGCAGGTAAAACACCACGAAGGCGAGTATCAGGCCCGGGATCGCCAGGCGTTCGGCGAGGGAGGGTGCATTGTGTAGCGGTGAGTTGCGGGCAGTGTGGCGCAGTGGATTATTCTCAGACGTCATGACTGGACCTTGGGGCAGAGCAGGGTGTTTGTTTCAATAACGCACTTGGCACAATCCGAGGCGAGCGTGTTATTGGTGGATGAATGCAAGTAAGTTAAGTCCGACAGACATTTCCTGTATTCAGCGAACTTTTCTGCTTCCAGTACAAAGTTCGCCTTGCTAAGACAAGCTAAAAAAACGCGAATGTCCAGCGTTCAAATATGTACAAAATCAATTATTACAAAGTCAGGGGCAAGTCGGAGAGACTTTTATGTTCGCTGCATTCATTGACCGGTTTATTGCTGGGCGATTTTCGACCACGCGTTTTCATTCAAAATGCCCAGGACTTTAAGTTCGCCTTGGGGGGCTATGCGTACCAACAATGCACTGCCGTATTGAGCTGTCACCGCGTGGGGGTAACCGGTCTGCTTTTCAAAATCGCTGATGCAGCCGCTGTGGGTGATCAGCACCAGGTTATGACCTGCCGTCTTGTGCGCCACGACGTCATTGCGCATCGTCGGCCCACACACCTCCAGCCAGTCCTGTGTGATGGCGTCCTGGCCGAACATGGAGTGGGCGGTTTGTGCGGTACGGGTGAGCGGACTACTGAACACTTCGGCCCGCTTCATGCCCAGCCGCACGAACCCTTGTCCGACGGCAACAGCCGCGTCACGTCCTACCTGAGTAATGCCATCTGCCGGCCCCAGGCAAAGGTTGGTTGACCGGTCACACCGTTCGGTATGTCGCACCAGTGCGACAACTTCTCCAGCCTGCCAGGCTTTCATCCATTGGGCGGTGACGGTGCTCGCAGCGTTGCCCAAATCCTTTGGGGAACGCTGTGACCAGACAAAACCGCTGACCAATGCGGTGACCAGCACCAGGCCAAAAGCCGTTAGCAAGAGACGCAGACGGGAATAACGCCATTGTTTGGCAGGTCTTTTTAATTGTAATGATTCAATCAAGTTACTGCCCCTTGTGTAGATACTTGAAGTCTCGCTGGTGCAATGGAGGGATGACGATTAAACCAGCTTCACGATTGTTTACTTGAATGGAGGCTGAACATTGCGCTGATGATCATGGCGGTGTGGTGAAGAACATGTGAAAAATTTGCGAGCGCATCAGCAAACAAACTAAAACGGCTATTTGATAACCAGACTCAATTGCTGTTTTATTCGTGAAGCCCCCTTAACAAAAGTTGCCAGTGCCGGTAAAGCTGCAAGCATGAACACAACCGTGCAGCGCCCTTTTTTTTGCGATTGAACTGAGCAGTCGTGGAGTCATTTCTAGCCAATGGACTTTAAGCAAAGCCTCACCAAACGGATTGTGGTCGTCTTCGCCTCGATGAGCGCCCTGGTCGCCGGTGTGTTTGCGCTAGGGATTGTCGCCACCGTGCACGTGGTCGAGCGCAATTTGACCCGTACCACGCTCGGCGGAGGGTTGCACCGGTTACTGGCGATGGATGACATCAGCCACTGGAACCATAAACCTGAAAAAAGTGAGCTGTTTTTTTTTGAGGGCGGACGAGGGGCCATGGCGCTCACCGCGCAACTGGCAGCATTGCCTTTGGGCTTTCAGGAGATCCAGTTTGACGGCGATGACTTCTACGCGATGGTGGAAGCTGTTGGCGGACGAAAATACGTACTGTTGCGGGACCAGGAAAACCTTGAGCAGCGTGAGCGCTTGCTGTTCATCGTGGTGATTGTCGGTTTCATGCTCAGCGTGTTGCTGGCCATTGGGCTGGGCCGTCTACTGGCGCGGCGGGTCATGGCCCCGGTGATCCGCCTGGCGAACCAGGTCAGGCATCGCGACCAACTCATTGAACTGGCTCCGCCTCTGCATCCGGACTATGCCGCCGACGAAGTCGGCGAACTGGCGTTGTCGTTCGATCAGACGCTGGGCCGGTTAAGGCAAACGCTGAGCCGGGAGAAACTCTTCACCAGCGACGTCAGCCACGAATTGCGCACACCGCTGATGGTGCTCGCCAGTTCCTGCGAACTGTTGCTGGCCAACCCTTCACTGGACGCGCGCTCCTCGGCGCAAGTCAACCGCATCGCCCGGGCCAGCGACGAAATGCGCCAGTTGGTCGAGACATTCTTGCTGCTGGCCCGCAAGCAACAGGAAGCCGGCACTGAATCTGCCTGCTCGCTCAGGGAGGTCGCCGATGCTTTGGTTGAAGTCTGGGGGCGGTTGATTCGTGAAAAGGGCCTGGAATTTATCTACGACGCGCAACACGCAGGAACGGCGCTCTACAATCTGACCTTTGTGCAGTCGGTCATGGGCAATCTGTTGCGCAACGCCTGGCACTACACCGATCAAGGGTTTGTCCGCCTGACCCTCCACGAAAACAGCTTTGTGGTCGAGGATAGCGGCATCGGTATCCCCGAGGAGCAACACCATGCGATGTTCCAGCCATTCGTGCGCGGCGATGAGCAACGCGGGGAGGGCCTCGGCTTGGGGCTTTCACTGGTGCAGAGAATCTGTAACCAGCAGCATTGGCAGGTGCAACTCACCAGCCGTGAGCCCAACGGTTGTCGTTTTACCGTGACGCTGACTCAGGAAGACGCTGGGCACCTGTGCAGATCGCCGGCGGTCTGACTGATCAGGGCAGCCAGACGTTTGACGTTGTTCTGCTGGGCCGAGACCAGTTCATCGATACTCGGGCCTGACGGCGTTTGCAGCGTGGAACGGCAGGTCAACAGGCCGTTGTCGGTATCGCCGAGCGGCCGCAGTCGCCATGTTGCATCGATCAACGCGTACTGGCCGGGAATCGAGTCGAAGCGTTGTACATCGATACGCACCGAGACAGTGCCCCGCCCGCTGGTGTTGCTCAGTTGGTCGGTCAAGGCACTGCGCAACTCATCCGCCAGACTCGCGCCCCACCAGTGGGTTTCCAGAATCGCCAGGCCGCTGCTGCCCTCGCGGACGACAATTTGCGGACGATCCACCTGGGGCGGCACGGTGATCCCTTCAATCGGGATTTGTGTGCCCGCCCGGTGACTACCGGGTTGCACCGGCGTCAGGGTGTGAAAGCTGATCGGGTCGCTGCGGCAAGCACCCAGCAACATGAACGCAGCGAGCACGGTGATCTTCAGCGGTAAAGCCATGGGTTAGCTCCTGTGCTCAATTGCGTGGCGGTCCTTTCAGGTCCAGTGGCGCGGCGTTGTCGGGGCGCCCGCGAATCAGCGATTCCGGGTGACGGCCCAGATAATCCGACAGCTCACGCAAGGAGCGCGACATGCGTGCGAGTTCATCGAGGGTCTGGTTGAGTTTTTCGCGCTGCGGCGAATCTTCGGCCAGGGTCGAGTTGGCGGACTGCAAGGTTTTACTGACGTCGGCGAGGGTGGTCTGCACGCCCGGCAGGGTCTTGGCGTTGAACTGGGTCAGACCTTTGCGCAGTTCGACCAGATTGCTGTCCAGGTTGCTGGCGATGCTGCCGACCGGGAGTTTGTTGAGCTTGTCGATCATGGCTTCGAGTTTGACCTGTAGCTGTTCGAGGCTGCCGGGAACCGTCGGAATCACCACTGGGCGCTGCGTCGGGTCAAACGCGACTTTTTCGGCTTTCGGGAAGAAGTCCAGGGCGATGTACAACTGTCCGGTCAGCAGGTTGCCGCTGCGGGCTTGCGCACGCAAGCCCTTGTCGATGAAGGTGCCGATCAGGCGTATGCCGGCAGCTTCGTCGTCGGGGTTGTGCTTGAAGGTCTTGAGCATTTTTCCGTAGGCCAGACCGAGGCGCTGCGGGTATATGACAATGCCGACATTCAGCGGGAAGCTGCTTTTGTTCGCGTCGAAATCCAGATTGATCGCCACCACCCGGCCGATCTCTATGCCGAGGAACTCCACCGGAGCGCCGACCTTGAGCCCGCGCAAGGACTGGTCGAAACGCAAGCTCAGGTATTGCGCTTTGCCGCTGGGTGGGGCGAGGGCGGTTTGCTGGTCTTCGAACAGTTCGAAGTGTTTGTCATCGGCCGCAGCAACGTCATTGGGGCTGTAGTCCGGCGCCCGAAAGGCAATACCACCGACCAGCATCGACGACAACGATTCGGTCTTTAACTGAAAGCCGTTGGCGCCGACGCTGACGTCAATACCGCTCGCGTTCCAGAAACGGGTGTTTTCGGTGACAAAAGCATCGTTGGGCGCATGAATGAACACTTCAATGTCCACGCCCTTGCCGTCAGATGCCAGTGCGTAGCTGACGACCTGACCGACCGGGATCTTGCGGTAGTAGATCGGCGAGCCGATGTCCAGCGAACCGAGATCCGGGGCGTGCAACATGAAGCGCTTGCCGGGTTCGCCATAGGTGATCGGTGGTGGGTTTTCCAGACCTTTGAAGTGTTTGGCTCGGGTGTTGGACTGGCCGATATCGGCACCAATGTAGTCGCCGGAAAGCAGGGTATCGATACCCGACACACCGCCGGCCCCAATACGCGGGCGCACCACCCAGAACTGAGAGTCTTCGCGGGTGAAGGATTCGGCACGCTTGGCCAGTTTGATGGTGGCGTTGACGCTTTTCTGGTCATCGCTCAGTTCGACATCGGTCACCTGACCGATTACCACGTTGCGGTATTTGACCTCGGTCTTGTTGGCCACCAGGCCGCTGCCGGTCTTGAAGTTGACGGCGATGGTCGGCCCTTCCTGCAGAAGGTTGTGCACCACCAGCGAAATCCCCACCAGCACCGCAACGATTGGCACGATCCAGACCAATGACACACTGAAGCGTCGGGTCTTTATCGGCGCCTGGCCTGGTGCTCGCGGCTCGTCGGTGGCTGACGACTTCATCCGTGTCCTCCTTCAATAATTGGGCTCTGAGCGTCAGGAACGCAAAAGCACTTCATCAATATAGAAGTGCTGGGCGATAGAGCAAATGTGCGGAAGGGAAAGACCTCAGCCGAGCATCTCGCGTAACCGATACCAGAACATTCCCAGTGCCAGCAGCGGCGAACGCAAGGCCGGGCCGCCGGGGAAGGTCATGTGCGGCACGCCGCTGAACACGTCCATGCCTTGGCTGTGACCGGCATCAATCGCCTCGCCGAGCAGTTTCGCGCACCAGTGTGTGACGTTCAGGCCATGGCCGGAATACCCCTGGGCGTAGAACACGTTCGGGTGCTGCTTGAGTCGGCCGACCTGCGGGAAGCGGTTGGCGGTGATGCCGATTTTGCCGCCCCACTGATATTCGACGCGCACGTCCGCCAGTTGCGGGAAGACCTTGAGCATCTTCGGCCGCATGTAGGCGGCGATGTCCGCCGGATCGCGTCCGGAATAATGGCAAGCACCGCCGAACAGCAGGCGCCGGTCCGCCGAGAGCCGGTAATAATCAAGCCCGACCTTCTGATCGCACAGCGCAAAATTGTTCGGGATCAGTTGCGCGGCACGTTCGTCGGACAATGGTTCGGTGGCGATGATGTAACTGCCCGCCGGCAGCACTTTGCCGCTGAGCTGTTTTTCGAGCTCATCCAGGTGCGCGTTGCAACCGAGTACCAGGCTGCCGGCACGTACGGTGCCGGTGGCGCAACGCACTTGCACGGTTGTGCCGTGGATGATTTCCAGCACCGGACTCTGCTCGAAGATGCGCACACCCAGGGACGCGGCCAACCGCGCTTCGCCCTGTACAAGATCAAGCGGATGCAGGTGACCTGAGCCCATGTCGATCAGACCGCCCGCATAGCCTTCGGCGTTGACCACTTGCTGGCGGATCTGCTCGGGGCCGACCAACCGGGTTTCATGGGCGTAACCGAGTTCGGCGAGGCCAACGTGTTCGTCCCTGAAGGCAGCAAATTGCGCGGCCGTGTTGGCCAGCTCACAGAAGCCCCAGTGCAGATCGCAATCGATGCTGTTGTCGCCGATGCGCTGGCGCACCAGCTCCACCGAATCGATGCCGGAGCGCTGCAAGTAGCGCACGCCTTCCTGACCGACATAACGGGCGAAACCTTCGACCTCGTGGCCGATCCCGCGAATCAACTGACCGCCATTGCGCCCGCTGGCGCCCCAGCCAATGCGCCGGGCTTCGATCAGGATCACCGAGAGTCCGCGCTGCGCCAGTTCGATGGCGGTATTGACCCCGGTGAACCCGCCGCCGATCACGCAGACATCGGCACTCAGATCGCTGTCCAGTATCGGGTAGGGCGTGGTCGCCCGCGCTGAAGCAGCGTAATAGGAGCGGGCGTGTTCTTGGCTGTACTGATTCATTTGTTGGACTTCACTTTGCTCCAGGAGCGGGTCATCAGACGCATGATCGCTTGGGGCGGGGTAGAGGAGATGTAGAGTTTGTCGAGCACGGCCTGCGAGGGATAAACCTCAGGGTTGTTGACCAGGTCCTGATCCATGTATTGCTTGGCGGCCGGGTTCGGATTGGCGTAACCGACCGAAGTGCTGACTTTGGCGATCACTTGCGGATCGAGCAGGTAATTGATGAAGGCGTGGGCTTCTTTCGGGTTGCTGGCGTCTGCCGGGATGGCTAGCAGGTCGAACCACAGGTTGGCGCCTTCTTTGGGAATGGCGTAGGCGATGTTCACGCCGTTCTTGGCTTCTTTGGCGCGGTTGGCAGCCTGGAACACGTCGCCGGAGTAACCGAAGGCTACACAGATGTCGCCGTTGGCCAGGTCCGAGACGTATTTCGATGAGTGGAAATAGGTGATGTAAGGGCGAACGCTCAGCAGCTTCGCTTCAGCCTTTTTAAAGTCTTTCGGGTTTTCACTACGAGGGTCCATGCCCATGTAGTTGAGTACGGCGGGGAAAACTTCGTCGGCCGAGTCCATCATCGAGACGCCGCACTGGCTGAGTTTTTTCATGTTCTCAGGCTCGAACAGCACGGCCCAGGAGTCGATGTGATCGATGCCCAACACTTGCTTGACCTTGTCGACGTTGTAACCGATGCCGTTGGTGCCCCACAGGTAAGGCACTGAGTGCAAGTTACCGGGATCGTTCTTTTCCAGCAGTGTGAGCAATTTCGGGTCGATGTTCTTCCAGTTCGGCAACTGCGAACGATCCAGTTTGAGAAAGGCGCCGGCCTTCACCTGACGGGCGAGGAAATGGTTGGACGGCACCACGACGTCATAACCGGTGCGACCGGCGAGCAGCTTGCCTTCGAGGGTTTCGTTGGAGTCGAAAACATCGTAGATCACCTTGATTCCGGTCTTGGCCTGGAAGTCGGCGAGGGTGGTTTCACCGATGTAGTCGGTCCAGTTGTAGACGCTGACCTGGGGTTCGGCGTGGGCCACGGCGCTGAACAGCACGCTCAGAGCAACCGGAAGTACGGATTTCAATAGACGCATATCGACACCTCTTCGAATTATTGGATTTTTCAGGTGGTTCGCTATTCCCCTTATGGGAGGGGGCTTGCCCCCTCCCACAGAGGATTTGTGGAATTGGCTTAAACGCTCAGCATCAGGAACTCGCGTTCCCACGAGCTGATCACGCGCTTGAAGTTTTCATGCTCGGCACGTTTCACCGCGACGTAGCCGCGTACGAATTTGTCGCCCAGGTAGTGCGCAACGGTGTCGCACTCTTCCATTTGCGTCAGGGCTTCTTCGATGGTGATCGGCAAACGCAGGTTGCGGCGTTCGTAGGCGCGGCCTTGTACTGCCGCACTTGGCTCGATGCCCTCGACCATGCCGATGTAACCGCAGAGCAGACTCGCGGCAATTGCCAGGTACGGGTTGGCATCGGCACCCGGCAGGCGGTTTTCAACGCGCATGGCTTGCGGGCTGGAGGTCGGCACACGCAAACCAACGGTGCGGTTCTCTTCGCCCCATTCGACGTTGACCGGTGCCGAGGTGTCCGGCAGGAAACGGCGGAACGAGTTCACATTGGGCGCGAACATCGGCAGCACTTTAGGGATGTACTTCTGCAAACCGCCGATGTAATGCAGGAACAACTCGCTCATTTGCCCATCGGCGGTGGCGAAGATCGGCTGGCCGGTGGCGATGTCCACCACACTTTGGTGGATGTGCATGGCGCTGCCCGGTTCGTCACCAATGGGCTTGGCCATGAACGTCGCCGCGACGTTGTGCTTGAGCGCCGCCTCACGCATGGTTCGTTTGAACACGGTGATCTGGTCGGCCAGATCCAGGGCGTCGCCGTGACGGAAGTTGATTTCCATCTGCGCCGGGCCGTCTTCGTGGATCAGCGTGTCGAGGTCCAGACCTTGCAGTTCGCACCAGTCATAGACGTCTTCGAACAGCGGATCGAATTCATTGGCCGCATCGATGGAGAACGACTGCCGGCCGCTCTCGGCGCGCCCCGAACGACCCAGCGGTGCCTTGAGCGGCAAGTCCGGGTCTTCGCAGCGCTGGGTCAGGTAGAACTCCATTTCCGGCGCCACAATCGGCTTCCAGTCTTTGTCGGTATACAGCTGCAAGACTTTCTTCAGCACGTTGCGCGGCGACAGTTCGATCGGGTTGCCGAACTTGTCGAAGGTGTCGTGGATGACGATGGCCGTCGGCTCGATGGCCCATGGAATCACGTAGACCGCATCGCTCACCGGTTTGCAGATCATGTCGATGTCGGCCGGGTCGAGCAGGTCGTAGTAAATGTCGTCGTCGACAAAATCCCCGGTTACCGTTTGCAGCAGCACACTCTCCGGCAGGCGCATGCCGCGCTCCTGGAGGAACTTGTTGGTCGGTGCGATCTTGCCGCGGGCGATGCCGGTCAGGTCGCTGACCACACATTCAACTTCGGTAATCTTGTGATCTTTCAGCCAAGTGAACAGCTGATCGAAAGGGGCATTCATAAAGACCTCGTTATTGGTTTTAGAGACGCCGGGGAGGGCGGGTTTCATCTTCCGCCCCTTCCCCTGTGGCGCATTGACGACTATCTTGGGCGAGCTTTGCGGTTCCATCTATCCACTTTAAGCAGCACCAAAGCGCACCAAAAGAGTGCGCAAGGTCACCCCATGACAACGTGCAATCCGCTACAGGTTCAAGCATTCAACACCGCCGATGTGGCCGAGCAAGTCCGCGCCACACCGGGCTGGGTTCAGCATTACCAACAGATGTCGCCGGGGCATTTCGCCGGGCAGATTCGTTATCTGGATCTGCAGGGTGTCGAGGTCTACGAAGAGCAGATGAACACCCGGGTCGAGCAGAATTTCAGTGCGCCGCAAGGGGCTTTGGCGTTCTGTTTTGATCGCAGTGACAACGCGCTGTATCTGCTCAATGAAGACAGTCGCAACATCTGGATCACCCCGGAGAACTACCAGGAAATCGCCGTGGTGTTCGGCCCGGAGTTTGTCCGTCAGCAAGGTCTGGATCTGGCGAAACTCGAAGGCTTGTTCATGACGCAACTCAAGGGCGGGCAGAACGCGCTGTTCAGTCGCTGGTTAAGCTCGATTCTCACGAAGCTTTCGCAACCCATTGATTCAAAAGAAAAAGACGCGCTTACTCGGCAGCTTTTAGAGGATTGTCTGTTTATCCTCGACAACGCACGTATAGGCCTGGATCACGGTGAATTGCAGCGTCGTACCGAAGAGCGAACGCTCATGAAACGGATCGGGGAGTGGGCTGCCGATTCACCGGAAGAGACGTTGAATTTGCTGGAGCTTTCCCAAGTGGCAGGGGTGTCATTGCGGCAGTTGCGACAGGCGTTCAAGGCCTACACCGGGATGACCCCGAGTCAATGGTTGCGTCTGCGCCGGTTGAACAGTGCTCACCGCGAATTACTCAAGTGCACACCGACGCAAACGACGGTCGCCGAAGTGGCGATGAATTGGTCGTTCTGGCACTTGGGGCGGTTTTCCAACAGTTACCGGTCGCTGTTCAAGGAACTGCCAAGCGAGACGCTCAAGCGTTCACCCATGGCGTAGCGAAGCAAAGTCCTTTGTGACCCACACCAGAATGCGAACAACGTGCACGACCACTGTGCGCAACCCGGGAGCCCGTCGCTCATTCAAATTCTCAAATCGGCGGCCAGTGCCACACGCGCCAGGGCGGGAATGGACTTGGAGTGGGTTCGAGTCATGACCGCGGCGCGGTGGTTTTCCACCGTGCGCTGGCTGATTCCGAGTTGCGCTGCAATGTGTTTGCTCGCAAATCCTGCCAGTACCATGTCCATGACTTGTCGCTGCCGTAAGGTCAGGCTATCGATGCAATGAGTCGCTTCCTGCATCCACGCCAGTTTTTTATTGGCGTCCTGCGAGTGTTCCAAGGCTCGCGCAATGCTCTGAAGCATCTCACTACGACCGAATGGCTTTTCAATGAAATCTGAAGCGCCGGCCTTCATGGCATCGACGGCAATCGACACTTCATTGCTGCCGCTGATCACGACAGCGGGCAAGTCATCGCCGTTCTTTCTCAGTTGGTGCAGCAGTTCAACGCCTTCCATTCCTGGCAGGTGGGCATCGATCAGCAGGCAGGCGGGCGGGCCGGGGGCATAGTCTGCAAGAAACGCTTCACTGGTCGCGTAGTCGTGAACCGCGTAGCCGTGGGATTCAAGCACGCCGCGAATCGTGTGGCGAAAGAGATCGTCGCGATCGACTACGAAGATGATCGATGAGCGCGCAATGCCGGGGGCGAATTGTTCGGGTCGCTCACTGTCGTTTTTTGCGGCGCGTTGCTGTGCAAGCAACGACGCAATGACGAACGTGACCTCTTTTAGCTTCGCCGGTTTGTTCAGTTGAACGCAGTGTTCGAACGCTACGTCGCGGGAGGTCAGGCGCGAGATATCTCCCGTCAGAATGATGGCAGGCATGCTGCGATGAAGTGCCATGCGTAACTGAGTGATCATCTGTAAGCCGTTGATCGCCCCGGGCAGATTGAAGTCGGCCAGAATCAGATCGGGTTGTACGCCGCCACGCGTGACACTTTCCAGTGCCGTCATCCCGTCTTTGGCCATTGCCACTTGATAGCCTGCGGATTTGAGCAATGTCCCCAACAACTCGAGCAGTTCGACGTCATCCTCGACAACCAGGATCATTTCACCGTTTGCCGTGCGGCCTTGCGCCGACTGATCCGTTGGATGCATGGCACCTGGCAACGCTGCACTTTCAGGCGTCAAGACGACATCAATGGCGAAGGCAGACCCCTTTTGGATGCGCGATTGCGCACGCAGTCGATGCCCGAGCAGGGCACATAAGCGTTTGACGGCAGGCAAACCCGTTTCAAATCCAGCGACAGGCTCTTTGCCTGGCGGATCGGCCGCAAGGATGGATTCCAGATGGGACGGCTCGATACCCAGACCTGTGTCCCAAACTTCGATACTCAGCCACCCGCCATGTCGCCGGCAGCCCAGGAGTATCCGACCTTCATGGGTGTATTGCAGCGCGTTGGACAGCAGATTGCGCAGGATCTGCTCCAATAGGCGCGGATCACTTTCGACCGAGAGATGGCAGGGCACGACCTTCAGCCTCAACCCTTGGGCAGAGGCTTTGTAATTGAATTCGTCGGCGAGTCGGTCCAGCAGATCACTCACTCGAAAAGTAACGGGGTTTGCCTGAACGGCACAGGTTTCAATGTGGTTGATATCCAGTAGCGCATTCAACATGCCGGACATGGCGCCCACTGTTTCGCCAATTCTGATGGTCAGTTTTCGAGGCTGTTCCTCTTTCAACAGGCTCAGTAACAGGCCTTGCAACAACTTGAGCGTTTGTAAAGGCTGGCGCAGATCATGACTGGCACAGGCCAGAAACCGTGTACGGTCAGCCGTTGCCAACTGCGCGTTATGCGTCGCTTCTTCAAGTGCCTGGGCGACCTGCTTTTTGTCGCAGATGTCGGTAAAGGTGATGATGACCCCTTCCACACAATGGTCGTGCTTGATGTAAGGGGAAATCCGCCGAGTAAAACTCATACCGCTCTGTGATCGGACTTCTCGCTCCAGCGGCGTCGTGTCACGCATCACCGCTCTGGCGTCTTCCAGAAGATTGGCGTCTGTTGCCAACGAGCATAGCTCGGCCAGCGGACGTCCAATGTCGGCGGCACGCATGCTGAACAAGGTTTGGGTGGCCGGTGTGAACAGACGAATGTTCAACTGCTCGTCCAGCAAGACAGCCGCGATGTTGATGCCGTTCAGCACATTCTGGCAGTCCAGCGCAGCGTCCCGTTGCTGGTCGAGCTTGCTACGAAGCTCATGATTCATCTCGGCCAACTGGCCATTGAGCAAACGTAACTGATCGAGGGCGTCTGTTGTTTCATTGGGGGCCATTCGCGCTTTGGAGCCCAACGTTGCAGCATCAGCCAAAGGAGATGGAGTCATCATCCTGGGCGTGGCGGTTCCAGTGTCGAGTGGCGGACGAACTGCCATTGTGACTTTCCGCGTGAGTGCATTCCGGGTGAACACGTCCTTGGATCCTACACCCCTTTAATCACCAGGCAATGCTCGCTGGCGCGCGAGGGGCGGTTCAACGACGTGAACGGACGCAATGATTGGGCGCAGGACGGCGTCAGACATTTCTCTCCGACCGGCGGTCGTCGCTTGAGGCTTTGCGCAACGACTTTCGCTTAGCGCTGAGTAGTTTCCGAGCCCACTGACGCAACCCGGCCAAGCGCCGCCGACAGTGCGTTGATAAAAGCTGACCGGCCCTAGACAACCGCACCGAACACGCGCCCAACCACAGCGGTGCTGACCATCGCCAACGCCCCCCAGAAGGTCACACGCCAGGCGCCTTTGAGCAAAGAGGCGCCTCCGGCCTGCGCGGCGACTGCGCCCAGGGAGGCCAGGAAAAGCAGCGACATGATCGATATCCAGAGAATCACGTTCTGAAGCGGCACGATCAGCGTGACCGCCACTGGCAAAACGGCGCCGACGACAAAGCTCGTCGCCGACGCGAAAGCGGCAGAAAGGGGTTTGGCACTGAGCGTCTCTGAAATACCCAACTCGTCGCGGGCATGTGCGCCCAATGCGTCGTGAGCCATTAGCTGACTGGCGACCTGGCTGGCCAACTCGGGTTCAACCCCTCGATGGATGTAGATCTGCGCCAGCTCCCGGTGTTCTGCCGCAGGTTTGGTATCAATCTCTTTTTGCTCTTTTGCCAGATCCGCGTGCTCGGTGTCGGCCTGAGAATGCACCGAAACATACTCGCCTGCGGCCATCGACATGGCGCCCGCTACAAGGCCGGCCATGCCGGTCACCATCAGCGTGTTGTGCGTGGCGCCGGCGGCGGCGACGCCTATCAACAGGCTGGCGGTTGAGACGATCCCGTCATTTGCCCCCAGCACGGCCGCTCTGAGCCAGCCGATACGGTCGCTGTTATGGGTTTCGGCATGACGGCGTGTGAACCTGATCATTGTGTTTGGCCTTTTGCGCGATGGTTTCAGCACGGAGTGTAGGTAGTTTCCGAGGCTACTCATTAGCGGGTCAGGCGCCTAAGTTGAGGTTTGTGACGTTGGCTCGACACGTCAGCATCCTCGTCTCCTTCTGACGTTCAGGCGGTGCGCGACGGATGAGCACACGTGTCTTGCAGCGTTTTCAGACATGTTTCAACGATCAGGCCTGCGACCATGAGCATCAGCCGTAATAATTTCTACATTTTCAAGACCCACGCCGACGCTGAAGAAGCAATCCGTACTCTGAATCAGGCAGATTTTGACGTTAAGAAACTCTCCCTCGTGGGCAAGGGCTACCAGACTGAAGAGCATCCGATTGGCTTCTACCAACTCGGTGACAAGGTGATGGCCTGGGGTGGCATGGGTGCCTTGTGCGGATCGTTCTGGGGGCTTACGGGGCACCTCAAGAGGAACATTTCATGACGATGAAAATGCAGGCCGCGGTGGTCGAGCAGTTCGGCCAACCGCTGGTCATCAGAGAGTTTGACGTCCCTTCAGTGGGCCCTGGGCAGATCCTGGTCAAGACCGAAGCCTGTGGTGTCTGCCATACCGATCTTCACGCCGCGCGTGGTGACTGGCCATTGAAGCCGACGCTGCCCTTTATTCCCGGGCATGAGGGGATTGGCGTGGTAACGCAGATCGGGGCAGGGGTCAGCAACGTAAAAATCGGGGAACGGGTGGGTGTGCCATGGCTTTACTCGGCCTGTGGGCATTGCGAGTACTGCCTCTCGGCCTGGGAAACGGTCTGCGCCCAAGCACAGTTCGGTGGCTATACGAAGAACGGCGGCTTTGCCCAATACATCCTCGCCGACCCGAACTACGTGGCGCACATCCCCCATGGTCTTGATCCGCGGGAGGCTGCGCCGATCATCTGTGCCGGCGTCACGACTTACAAAGGCATCAAGGAGACCGGAGCCCGACCAGGACAGTGGATTGCGATTTCCGGTGTCGGTGGCCTCGGTCACCTGGCGGTTCAGTACGCCAAAGCGATGGGGCTGCAAGTCTGCGCCGTGGATATTGATGAGCGCAAACTGGCCCATGCCACCCGGCTTGGTGCCGATGCCGTGGTCAACGCCAAAAATGGGGATCCGGCGGCAGCGGTCAAAGAGGCTACCGACGGTGGCGCCCATGGCGTACTCATCACGGCCCCCTCGCTCAGTGCGTTCAAACAGGGTGTGGCAATGACCCGTAAACATGGGGTTTGCGTACTCGTGGGATTGCCGCCGGGCGAGTTTCCGGTGCCGCTGTTTGATGTGGTTGTCAATTGCATCACCGTTCGCGGTTCTTTTGTCGGCAACCGCCAGGACATGGCCGAAGCACTGGCCTTCGCCGCTCAGGGCAAGGTCAAGGCCGACATCGAGTTGCAGCCGTTATCGGCGATCAACCAGATTTTCGAGCGGCTGGAACACGGTGATGTTCCATCGCGCGTGGTCATCGATTTCAGTGCCGGTTGAAGAGTGCCAAAGCATGAACATCTTGATTGGCGAGGCAGCGCTGAAAAGTCGTCAGACTTCGGTCTTGACGATTCGGCAGATGGCAGAGGCCGATCGCTTGTCGGTCGTTGCCGGCGTGTCGTCTTTCGAGCTGATGGCCAACGCTGGTGCAGCCGTAGCGCACCAAATCGAGCGGCGCTGGGCACCACGGGCGGTGCTGGTGCTGTGCGGGCCGGGCAACAACGGTGGTGACGGTTTCGTCACGGCGCATGTGTTGGCGCAAGCCGGCTGGCCGGTGCGGGTGGCGATGCTGGGCAGTCGATTCAGCCTGAAGGACGAAGCCCGGCAACACGCCCAGCGCTGGGAAGGGGACGTTGAAGACATGAGCCCCGCGGTGCTTGAGGGGGCTGAACTGATTGTCGATGCGCTTTTCGGTGCCGGCCTCAGCCGCCCCCTTGAAGGCCAGGCATTGGCGACGCTTGCTGCCGCCAGCAAGGGCGGTGTGCCCCTCATCGCAATCGATATGCCCAGCGGGGTCATGGGGGATACCGGTGAAACGCTGGGGGCAGCCGCGGCGGTGCTGACGGTCACGTTCTTGTGCAAGAAAGCGGGGCACTTGCTATTGCCAGGCAGGGACCTGTGCGGCGAAGTCATTGTTGTGGATATTGGCACTCCCAACGCGGTGATCGACACCATCGCCCCCCGCACCTTTGAGAACAGCCCGGCGTTATGGCTGGCCAGTTTGCCCCGCCCCAAGGCGAGTACCGACAAACACAGTCGTGGGCATGCCCTGATCTTTGGCGGGTATCCAATGACCGGTGCGGCTCGAATGGCTGCAAGAGCTGCAGCCAGAGCGGGCGCGGGGCTTACCACCATTGCGGTGCCGGAACTGGCGTTGGCCATTTATGCGACAGCGCTGGACAGCATCATGGTGCGTCCATGGGTGACTCCGGAAGATTTTGGGCACCTGCTCAACGGCAGTCGCTTTTCTGCCTGGTTGATAGGACCCGGTGCAGGCGTGGACAAGGAAACCTTTGGGCACGTACTGGCGATGCTTGCCAGTGGACGCCCGACCGTCATCGACGCGGACGCGATCAGCGCTTTTGAGGACGAACCCGGTGTACTCGATCGCGCGATTCACGGCCCCTGCGTGCTGACACCTCATGAGGGGGAGTTTCGACGGGTGTTCGACTTCGCCGGCGACAAGCTCACACGCACCCGTGCTGCGGCCCTGCGTTGCGGCGCCGTCGTGGTGCTCAAGGGCAGCGACACGGTGATAGCCGCGCCCGACGGCAGGGCAATCATCAATGCCAACGCGCCTCCGACATTGGCCACCGCTGGCTCGGGCGACGTCTTGAGCGGGATCATTCTTGGTTTGCTTGCGCAAGGAATGCCGGTCTTCGCCAGCGCGGCGGCGGGGGTCTGGCTACACGGTGCGGCGGCCGCCGAATTCGGTCCCGGCTTACTGGCCGAGGACCTGCCCGACCTGTTGCCAAAAGTGTTGTGTCGACTGCTCGACGTCTAGCTACCCGTCGAGGCCCGATAGCCCCGTGCCCGCGTTTCATACCGGCGGCGACAGACTATTTTGGGAAGACATTCCTACCGACGTGCTGATGACGCAGGCGCAATTGTCGGTCATCGCGCCGCCGTCCATGGCAGCGATCCTGGGGTCGATTGCCGGCAAATGGGGCGAGTACTTCGTTGGTATCGCTATGGGTTTCCACTGTAGTGATGCAGGCCGTGATGATCCTCATGTATTTCTCCAACAACGCCTGGAACATGATGATCTCCATCACGGGCGTGATGATATTTCCGGCCTATATCGGCGCTACCGGTTTTTTGTGGAAAGTCATGGCAAGCGGGCGCTATCCAGCCACCGCAAAATCGGCAACCTGGTGTTCATCTGTGCGCGCGCAGCCCACTCACGCAAGACGAAAATGGCTCGTGCCTTCGTAAAAGGTATGGGCCGTAATAGGCCAGACCGCAGGGCTTGGCCCACTCACAACCGGGAGCTTTCGATGAAAAGTTCATATCTTGCGATTGTGTTGCTCTTGAGTTCGACCTTTTGCCTGGCCGCGCCACTCGATGGCGCGGCCCTGTACCAAAGCAACTGCGCCCAATGCCATGGCGAACGTGGAATGGGTGGGGCGGTTGGCATGGGCGCGATGACACCCGGTATGGGAGGTTCAAACGGCGGGCAGGGCATGATGAATGGGATGGGCACAATGGGCGGTCAGGGCGGCTCGGGAATGACGGGGCTTCAAGCGCCCAAACTGGTAGGCGATGCCAGTGCCTGGAAGCCTGAGTTATTTGAGCGTGCAGTGCTCCAAGGCATCGATGATGAAGGTGAACCTCTGAGCAGGGTCATGCCGCCCTGAGTGTGGCATGACGCTGGAACCCGTCATCCAGAACCTTGGCTTTGCGCTTGTCTACAATGCGCTCGGCGTGCCGTTGGCTGCCGGTTTGTTGTTTCCGTTCACGGGTTGGTTGTTGTCACCGATGGTTGCCGCGTTTGCCATGAGTCTGAGTTCATTGTCGGTCGTGACCAATGCACTGCGCTTGCGTGGCTAGGGTTCTACTGCGCAGAGTCACTTGCCCGTTCAGATATCTGACGGGCAAACGATGTTTTCTCTTTGATTTGTCGCGCACTTACTGCTTGTGCTCGATAACGGTTTCAACCAGCCAATAGCCGGTCCGTCCGTAGTGGTGATGCAGATTCGATTCCTGTTCCCGGTTCAACTGCTCAGACGACTCATAAGGCGGCGATGCCTTGATCGAGGCGCATTCGAGGTCGACCGACACGGATTTATCCAGCCAACGGATATCGTCAATCCATTCAGGAGCAATCAACACTTTGTGCCCGAGCCACCAGTTGCTGGTGTTGACCACAAGGTATTGAATCGCCCAGGTCTGTTCGTTGATCAGCACGCTGTCGACATGCCCGACCTCGCCATCGGTGGCTTTGATGTGATACCCGATGATGGCTTTGCAACTGCGTAAGTGCGGGTCGTCATCTTCATGGCGCGCGCGCTCGGCTTTTGCGCTCTGTTCGCGGGCATGTTCATCTTGAGCGGGACCACCCGGCAGCCCGTAGCCACCGGGGTACATCCCGGCATTCCACATGCCTGCGTTTCCCCAGTAATACGGATACCCGTAGTAACCCAGGTATTGCATTTCATGTTGTCGAGAGACCGGTTTGTCGACGTCGATACTTGGGCTGTTTTTGACTTGATCCTTGGTGAGCGCTACGTGCAGCCGACGTTGCGTCCAGTCGGCGTCCTGGATGGAAAGGGGCGTGATCAGGACCTTGCGGCTGGCAAGCCAGGCGCCGGTCTCAACGACAAAATAACGGATCACCCACGCCTCATTGTCGAAATAGAAGTCTTTGACTTCCCCGATGTCACCATCGGTTGCCGCAATGGTGTAATCCTTGAGATCTCGCATGCTTCGTAACATAGGACTGTCCTTCGTAGCGCACCGATCGATGTCCTCGGCACATGGAAAGGCTGCAGGCCGATTATTCGACCTGCCCAAGGACAGGGTGTGCTTTTAGCGGCGTCAACGTCTGTTCGCTGGCGCACGCTGAAGACGCAGGAATCAGGTGGGTTTATTCACGGAGGACGGGATCGGCGACCCGCGACGTTTTTGTCGCTCAAGCCATTCAAACAGCCCCATGCCGACCAGCATGGCGATGACGAAAACGGCGCCTTTGCCGATGCCCGCACCGAGCAGAACCAGGGAAGGCCCCGGGCAAATGCCTGCCAGGCCCCAGCCCACCCCGAACAGGAGGCTGCCGATGACCAGACGCCGGTCGATGTGTCGAGCGGTGGGCAGGTTCATGGGCAGGCCGAGCAGTGATCGGGTGCGTGCTCTGGCGAACTTGAAGCCTACCGCCGCCACCGCGATGGCGCCGGCCATGACGAAGGCCAGCGAGGGGTCCCAGCGCCCGCCCAGATCGAGGAAACCAATGACTTTGGCCGGGTTTGTCATGCCGGAAATCAGCAAACCGAAACCGAAAATCAGCCCGGCAAGCCACGCGTAGAAGAGTGGCATGGTCAAAGGCCTCCCAGAAGGTGCTTAACGACGAAAACGGTAACGAAACCCGCCCCCATGAATACCAGTGTCGCGACCGCAGAGCGCGTCGATAATCGCGATAACCCACACACACCGTGGCCGCTGGTGCAGCCAGCGCCATAGCGCGTGCCGATGCCGACGATCAGGCCCGCGACAATCAACAGCGGATACCCGGCATCGATCTCTATCGCGGGCAAAGAGGCGACCAGACCAAAAGCCAGTGGTGCCATTAGCAGGCCCAAAACAAACGCCGCACGCCAGGCGATATCCCCGGTTATCGGGCGCAGCAGACCGCCGACAATGCCGCTGATGCCTGCGATGCGCCCGTTGAACAGTATCAACAGCACTGCACCCGAGCCGATCAGCAAGCCTCCGATCAAGGCGCTCAACGGCGTGAAGTGGTTCATGTCGATCATGACGCTCTCCTTACAGGGGCGTGTGGAGTGAAGGTTGATCGCGATGCAATCCTGATCATCTGATGGCCGTCGCGCTGGCCGCCAAAGCAGTCAGCGCGAGGATAGGCTGATTGAAGCTCCCGAGCGGCAAATATCGCAAGATCTGTCGGGAGCCCTCGTCAAGGATTGGGAGAACCTGGGATTAATTCATGCCCAGCCAGTTGGGGAGCGCCAGGGTTATCCATGGGACATAGGTGATCAGTATCAGGAACAGCAGCAAAAGCATCAGCCAAGGCATCGCGGCCTTGATGGTCGCGGGCACTGACATCCCCGTCACGGCGGAAGTCACGAACAGGTTCAGACCGACGGGCGGTGTGATCAAGCCGATCTCCAGGTTGACCACCATGATGATGCCAAGGTGAATCGGGTCGATACCCAGCTTCATGGCAATGGGGAAAAGGATCGGGGCCAGAATCAGGATAATGGCCGAGGGTTCCATGAAGGCACCGGCGATCAACAAAACCACGTTCACCACCAGCAGGAAGGTCACTGGCGTCAGCCCTGCTTCAATGACCCAGGCCGTGATTTGCTGGGGCAGTTGCTCGGTGGTCAATACGTGAGCAAACAACATGGCGTTGGCAATGATGAACATCAGCATGATGCTCAGCTTGGCCGAGTCCAGCAGGACTTTGGGCGTTTCGCGAAACGTCAGGTCCTTGTAGACGAACAAGGCGATGAATGCCGAATACACCGCAGCAACGGCAGCAGCCTCGGTGGGGGTGAACATCCCGCTGTAAATGCCTCCCAGGATGATCAGCATCAACAGCAGGCCCCAGATCGCCTTGCGTGCGGTGCTGAGAAACTCACGCAGTGTGGCGCGCGGCATGGCGGGCAGGTTTTTCTTCACCGCGACGATGTAGATGGCCACCATCAGCGATACACCCAGCAACAAACCGGGTATGACGCCGGCCATGAACAACTTGCCGACGGAGGTCTCGGTGGCAGCCGCATAGACCACCATCACGATCGAGGGCGGTATCAGAATGCCCAAGGTCCCGGCGTTACAGACGATTCCCGCGCCGAATTCCTGCGGATATCCAGAGCGAACCATGCCGGCAATGGCAATCGACCCGACGGCTGCCACCGTTGCCGGGCTGGAGCCGGAAAGGGCTGCGAACAGCATGCAGGCCAATACGGCGGCAATCGCCAGGCCGCCACGGATATGACCGACACAAGCGTTGGCAAAGTCGATCAGGCGACGTGCAACGCCACCGGTGGTCATGAAGGCGCCTGCCAGCAAGAAAAACGGAATGGCCAACAGTGTGTAGTGTTCTGAGGTCTCAAACAGCTTGATCGCGAGAGAGCGGACGGAGTCCGGACTGAAAAACACAATGGTCAGTGAACCGGCCAGGCCCAGGGATATGGCAATCGGTACACCGATGAACATCAGTGCAAAGAGTGTCGCGAACAGGAAGGCAATGGTCATTGTTTGTCGTCCTCGTGCTCGGTCAGTTTCATCACGTCAGCGGCTTCATCGGCCAGGCCCAGCCCGGTCTGGCGGTGCAACAGGATGCGCACGAAAATTTCGGCGAAACGGATGAATACCAACGCAAAACCCACGGGAACAATCAGCCCTATGTGCCATTGCATGATGCCGAAATGGCCCAGATCTTCGGCGCCTATTCCTGCTGTCATCAAGGTATGAATCCACTCGAAGCTGGCCACACTGAGCAGCCCGGCGTAGGTCAGGCAGCACAGACAGGCCAAAATGCCGATCAATCGCTGCACGGGTTTGCTGGCCAGTTTTACCAGGGCGTCCACGCCAATATGCCCGGCGGTACGCACGCCGTAGGACAACCCGAAAAAGATCAGCCAGCCAAATAGCGCCTTGGTGAGCGAGGTACTCCAGGTCATGGCCTGCGCCATTGTCATGACCTGATCGCCCATGGCGAATAGTGTTTCGCTGGCGCCTTCCCAGTTGTCGGCAAGTCGGTAGAAGAGCGTATAGAGGTTGTTGAGGATGACGTAGACGAACGTCACCAGGGTCATGGCGGCCAAAAGGAAGACAATGAAACCCTCCTCGAAGTGTTCCCATATGCGCCGAAAGGCATTCATGGATGGCATCTCCTGTAGCGTGATGACAGGCAGGTGCTGGCGTGCCAGCACCTGCCCTCCGGTCATTTGGCCTTGTTGGCGGCTTCGGCAGCAGTGATCAGCTCAGGGCCGATATCGGCTTCGAATTTTTTCCAGACCGGCTTCATCGCGACGCGCCATTGCTCGCGTTGCTCAGGTGTCAGGGTGATGATTTCGGTGGTTTTGGCGGCAACGATGCTTTGCTTGGCGTCCTGATTGAGTTGCTCGGCCTCTTTGTTCACCTGGGCGGTGACTTCCACAATGATTTTGTCCAGTTCACTGCGAATATCCGGCGGCAAGCCATTCCAGAACTTGGTGTTGGTGATCAGCATGTAATCCAGCACGCCATGGTTGGACTCGGTGATGTATTTCTGTACCTCGTTCATTTTCTGGCTGTAGATGTTCGAGTAAGGGTTTTCCGCACCGTTGACCACACCGGTTTGCAAGCCCTGATACACCTCGGCAAAGCTCATTTTGCGCGGATTGGCGCGCAAGGCCTTGAACTGCTCTTCAAGTACGGCCGAGGCCTGTACCCGGAATTTCAGGCCTCGGGCATCGCCAGGAACACGCAGCGGCTTGTTGGCAGATAGCTGCTTCATCCCGTTGTGCCAGTAGGCCAGGCCCGTGATGTTCTTGCTCTCCATGGATTTGAGCAGACCCTGGCCCTGCGGGCTCATTTGAAAACGGTCTACCGCGGTGATGTCGTCAAACAGAAAGGGCAGGTCGAACAACTGGAGGGTCTTGGTGTACTGCTCGAATTTGGCCAGAGATGGCGCAATCAACTGTACGTCGCCCAACAGCAGGGCTTCCATTTCCTTACCGTCACCAAACAAGGACGAGTTCGGATAGACCTCAACTTTGACCTTGCCGGGCAAACGTTCCTCGACCAGCTTCTTGAACAGCACCGCGCCTTGCCCCTTCGGGGTCTGCTCGGCGACAACGTGTGAGAACTTGATGATGATCGGATCAGCGGCCATGGCCGTGCCCATGCTGCCTAAAGCAAGCGTGCAGGCGAGTGCCTTGCATAGGGATTTGAACATTTGGGGGAATTCCTCTTCTTTTAGTTTTTGTACAGTTCAATGTTCTGACGCGCATTCGTTATACGGCCAACCACAAGTCTAGGCAAAAAATCATGTTTGAAGGCTGATTTGCTGATTTGCTGATTTCGCTGGAGCGTAATGCGAATAACGTCAGGCCCCCGCGCGCCAAGACCTGCAATTGCCCCTGAGTAGTTTCCGAACCTTTTGCCAATCACCTTGGTGGCTGCCCAGGCACTCGAGATACGGTGCGTATAGGTAGTTTCCGAGGCTACTCATCAACCCTTCAGACGCCTAGATTGAAGTCATCGCAATGCAAAGCCAGGGCGGGCGCTTTGGCGTTTTTGCCGAATGCCTGGCAGTGGTTGCCGGCCCTCACAGGCGCAGCCATGGCCCCATCCATTTTGATAGAGACAGACAGGCAGGCTTATCTGGCTCTGAACAAAAGGCGACTGACATGTCCGAGTTACCAAACCCTCAGCAAAATCATTTGCTTGCCGCGCTGCCGGTCGAGATTCGGCATCGCCTGCTGCCTCAACTGGAGCTGGTGTCATTCCCGCTGGGCAAAGTCCTTTACGAGTCCGGAGACGTTTTGCGCTACGTCTATTTCCCGACCGACTCCATCATTTCATTGCTCTACGTCATGGAAAACGGCGCGGCGGCTGATATTTCGGTGGTGGGTAATGAAGGGCTGATCGGTGTCGCCTTGTTCATGGGCGGCGAGAGCACCTCAAGCCGGGCGGTCGTGCAGAGCGCCGGCTACGCGTTCCGGCTCAGAGGGCAACTGCTCAAGGACGAGTTCAATCGTCACGGCGAAATGTTGCGTCTGATGCTGCGTTACACCCAGGCGTTGATCACGCAAATGGCGCAGACGGCGGTCTGTAATCGTCATCACTCAATCGACCAGCGCCTGTGCCGTTGGCTGTTGTTGTCGCTGGATCGCCTGCCGGGTAACCAACTCGTCATGACTCAAGAGCTCATTGGCAACATGCTCGGTGTGCGGCGTGAAGGCATTACCGAGGCCGCCCGCAAGTTGCAGAAGCTTGGTGTGATCGAGTACTGCCGAGGGCTGATCACCGTGCTCGACCGCCCCCAACTCGAGGAATTGAGTTGCGAGTGTTACGCCGTCGTTAAGCATGAAACCGACCGACTTCTGCCTTGCGCCCAGCCAGAGCACTTGCGCAGGCCTGTCTGTCATGCACTCACGGCGCATGTCCACTGATGCTGTGACGGCCTCCTGTGTTCGCTACCGCACAGCGGCCAGTGAGCGCGCGAGTGATGATGGAGCAAGGTTTGACGGGAGACGATGCGCTGATCCCCATCGGGCGTGGCCAGCGCGAACTGATTCTGGGCGACCGCCAGACCGGCAAGACCGCGATCGACACCATTTTCAACCAGCGTGACAAAAACGTTTTGTGCGTTTACTGCGCCATCGGCCAGCGCGCGTCGGCAGTGGCCAAAGCGGTGGCCAACCTGCGTGAGAAAGGGGCGCTGGCCTACACCGTTGTCGTGGTGGCCGAAGGTAACGAGGCGCCGGGGCTGGCCTACATTGCGCCTTACGCGGCCACCAGCATCGCCGAGTACTTCATGGAGTCTGGTCGTGACGTGCTGATTGTCTACGATGACCTCACCCACCACGCCCGCGCCTATCGCGAACTGTCGCTGCTGCTGCGTCGTCCTCCGGGCCGCGAGGCGTTTCCGGGGGATATTTTCTACATCCATTCGCGCATGCTGGAACGCGCCACGCACCTCAATGAGGAGCGCGGAGGCGGTTCGATGACCGCACTGCCCATCATTGAAACCGAAGCACAGAATATTTCGGCTTATATCCCGACCAATCTGATTTCCATCACCGACGGGCAGATTGTGCTGTCGCCATCGCTGTTCGAACTGGGCGTGCTGCCGGCCATCGATGTCGGGCAGTCTGTCTCGCGGGTGGGCGGCAAGGCGCAGCGCGCGGCGTATCGTGCGGTGGCGGGCGACCTCAAGCTTGCCTACGCGCAGTTCGAAGAACTGGAAACCTTTGCGCGCTTCGGCGCCCGACTGGACGAAGACACGCGACAGTCCATCGTCCACGGCAAGCGTATCCGCGCCTGTCTGGCTCAGGCCGAATTCTCGCCGGTGACGGTGCCTGCACAGATTGCCATTTTGCTGGCGTTAAATGCCGCGCTGTTCGACCCGGTGCCCCTCGACAGCATGCTTGCCGCGCAGCAAGCCGTGGAGAAAGCCGCTGATGGGCTGCCCGAAGACGTGAGCCAACGACTGACAGCCGCCGGTAAACTGACCGACGCCGATCGCGAGCAGGTCACCGAGGTGGCGCGCCAGGTCCTTGCCGCGTTCCTGGCGCCAGCGCAGCCAAACACGGTTGCACCCAAGGATGGTGTCGTGACCGACACCGGCCAAGCCTGATGGCTGCCACCATCACCGCACTGCGTCGCCAGATCAGCAGCGCAGGGGACCTGAAGTCCGTGGTCCGTGTCATGAAAGCGTCGGCAGCCTCGGCGATCGGGCAGTACGAGCGCTCAGTGGCGGCCTTGGCCGATTACGCGCGCACGGTCGAACTGGGATTGGGGGTGTGTTTGCGCTCGGTCGATTCCAGTGGGCCGCCTCCACGGTTATCGGCAGCGCGCGCCGAAGACATCGTGGTGCACGCGTTGGTATTCGGGTCGGATCAGGGATTGGTGGGGCGGTTCAACGAGGCGGTGGTCGACTATGCCTTGGGCCAGTCGGCATCCCCGGCGACAAAGCTCTGGGCCGTGGGCGAACGCGTGCATGAGCGATTGCTTGATGCGGGCCGAGAACTCGAAGGCACCTTTGTCGTTCCGGGATCGGTCGAGCAAATCACGCGACTGGTCGGCCAGATTCTGCAAAGAATCCCCATGGCCGGCAGCGAAGTTGAACCGCACAACACCACGCTGATTCTTTTCTATAACCGACCCAATGGCGCTGGCTACACGCCCGTGAGCCAGCGATTGCTGCCTCTGGACGGACATTGGCAGCGGGACTTGGCACACCAGCCCTGGCCCACGGCGCAACGGCCCGAAGTGCTGAGCGCCAATGCGCAGACGCTGCGCGCGTTCATTCGCGAGCACCTGTTCGTGTCTTTGTTTCGAGCCAGCGCCGAGTCGTTGGCCAGCGAGAACGCCAGTCGTCTCGCCGCCATGCAGCGCGCCGATCGCAACATCGGCGAACTTCTGCAAGCGCTGAACGCCAACTACCACCGTTTACGCCAGGCCGGCATCGACGAAGAGCTGTTCGACGTGATTTCTGGCTTCGACGCCTTGCTGCCGAGTGCAGATTCTGGCCCTCAGCACTGAACAGACAACTGTGAACAGGAAACCGAATCATGAAAGTCGTGGTCGCCTTGGGCGGAAATGCACTGTTGCGGCGCGACCAACCGCCGACGGCAGAAAATCAGTTGGAGAACATTCGCGGTGCAGCCGCACAACTGGCGCGCGTGGCCGCGCATCACGATCTGGTGCTGACGCATGGCAATGGTCCTCAGGTGGGGTTGCTGGCGCTTCAGGCGGCGGCCTATGAAAAAGTGCAAGCCTATCCGCTGGATGTGTTGGGCGCGCAGACCGACGGCATGCTGGGCTATCTACTGGAGCAGGAATTGGCCAACCTGCTGCCGCAAACGCGCACGGTAACCACACTGATCACACGCGTAGAGGTCGATCCGCACGATCCTGCGTTCAGCCATCCCAGCAAGCCGATAGGACCGATGTACAACCAGGCCGAGTCTGCGCGTATCGCCTCGCAAAAGGGCTGGGTGATGGCCAGGGACGGTGATGCGTTTCGGCGCGTCGTTGCATCACCAGCGCCCTTGCGAGTGCTCGGGCTGCAATCGATCCGCTGGCTGCTGGAACATGGCGCACTGGTCATTGCCGCCGGTGGTGGCGGCATTCCGGTGGCGGCCACGGGGGAGAAGGGCGACAAGAAACTGCACGGCGTGTCAGCGGTGATCGACAAGGATCAGTGCACCAGCCTGCTCGCCCGCGACCTTGAAGCCGACTTGCTGGTCATCGCCACTGACGTGTCGGCGGTCTATCTCGACTGGGGTTTGCCCACGCAGCGCGCGCTCGGCAACGTCACACCGCAGGAACTTGCCCAGTACCCGTTCCCTGAGGGTTCGATGGGGCCGAAGGTCGAGGCGGCGCGAAGCTTTGTACTCGCCACGGGGCATCGCGCTGTCATCGGTTCGCTCGAGCAGATCGAAGAAATGATCGCCGGCCATGCGGGCACTCAAGTGGCCCTTGCGAAAAGCACTGATGGCGGTGGCCCGTTGAGGTCCTGAATGGGGGCGCTGACACGCTGACAGGTCCGGAGCCTCTGGCTGGACTGTCAACCGGAACGGGAATTCATTCAGCCCGCCTCGCAGGCCCACATCTCAATGGACGGCTGGCTGGAAGTCGGCATACCAACCCATTGGCTCATTGGCTGGCACTGGCCGTTGAAGCACAACTGGTAGTCGCCAGCCTCGGGGGTGCGCCCCAGACTCAGTGGCTGCATAGGCGCCAGTGTGCGGCGGTAGTGCCAACTGCCATTGTCCAGTCGGGCACCCTCGGGAATTTCCATGCCCGCGCCGTTACCGCGCACCCGAGCCTCTTCCAGCACAAGGCCTTGGGCAGTGACGCGGTAATCTTCCTCCCAGCGAATCTTTTCGATGGTGTGATTCCACGCCAGCGTGAAGTGCGAAATCGGTAGCTGAGCCCACACCGCCCCTGTGAGGCCCAGACACAAACCGATCATGCGCGGGCTATCCTGGCCTGGCGGGAACGCCAGATGTGCTGAAGGATCACGGCGGCCCCAAGGGCGAAGCCCAGTTCATCGGTCAACGGCAATGCCACCACCAGCAAGCCTCCAGCCGCCACGCACAATAAGCGCTCCCATGCGGGCATTTTTCGTTGTAGATAACCGGTGGAGGCCATTCCCCAGAGTCCGACCGCCAATACCGATTTGATCACCATGTAGGCGGTCATCCACAAATTATCGCCTTGCAGCATGAGCGCCGGGTTGTAGACCGCCATGAATGGAATGACAAATCCGGCCAACGCGATTCGCACCGCCCAGAGGCTGATCTTGAAACCGGACTCTTTGGCAATCGGTGCCGCAGCAAAGCAGGCAAGGGCGACAGGGGGTGTCAGGTCGGCGAGGATGCCGAAATAGAACACGAACATATGCGACACGATCAGCGGCACACCCAATTCCAGCAGGGCAGGGGCCGCGATCGAGCTGGTGATGATGTAGTTGGGAATGGTCGGAATGCCCATGCCCAGCACCAGGCAGGTGATCATTGTCAGTATCAGCGACAGCAGCAGGTTGTCTCGGCCAATGGCCAATATGTAGCCTGCAAACGTAGAGGCCACACCGGTCAGTGACACCACACCGATAATGATGCCCACCAGTGCACAGGCAATGCCCACCGGAACGGCATGGCGCGCGCCTTCGACCAGCGCGTGCAGGCAGATGGTCAGTGTGTCGTGCCCCCCTTTGATGAACGCACAAATCAACACCAGCACCGCAACGACCGCAAAGATCACACCAATCCCCAACTGGAAGAAACCGGTACACAGAATCCCGAGCGCGATCCAGAAGGCGCAGCGCAGGCCGAAACTCTGCACCCTGAGAATGATGGCCGAGCCGAGAATCACGATGGCGGTCAGGGCCAGTCCGACCATGCCGGAGAACAACGGCGTGCGCCCGGAAAACAGCAGATAGACCAGAACCAGCAGCGGGATCAGCAGGTACCATTTCTCCTTGACGGCGCCCAGTGCGCTGGGACATTGATCCTTGGGCAGGCCCATGAGATTGGAGCGTTTGGCCTCCAGATGAACCATCCAGAACACCGAGCCGAAGTAGAGGGTGGCAGGAATCAACGCCGCCTTGGCTATTTCCACGAACGGCACGTTGATGGTTTCGGCCATGATGAAGGCGACAGCGCCCATCACCGGCGGCATCAGTTGGCTACCCATGCTGGAGGTCGCTTCAACGCCGGCAGCAAACGCGGGCCGGTATCCAAAGCGTTTCATCAACGGAATGGTGAATTGCCCCGTGGTCACGACGTTGGCAATCCCTGAGCCCGTGATGGTGCCCATCAGCGCCGACGACGCGACCGCAACTTTGGCCGGGCCGCCCACCTTGTGGCCGAACAGGCCCATGGCGAAGTCGGTGAACAGTTTGATCATGCCCGCCTGTTCAAGGAACGCGCCGAACAGGATGAACAGAAAGATGTAGGTTGCCGAGACATAGGTCGGAGTGCCGTACAGCCCTTCGGTGCCGAAAGAGAGCTGGTTGATGATCTGATCGAAACCGTAGCCGCGATGCGCCAACTCTCCCGGTAGATATTCGCCGAACAGACCGTAGGCCAGGAACAGGCCGCAAATGATCGGCAGGGCAATCCCCATCACTCGCCGTGCGGCTTCGAACACCAGCACGATCAACACAATGCCCGTCACCGTGTCAGTGAGCGTCAGATCCCCGGAGCGCTGAATCAGGTCAGCCTCAAACACCCACTGATAGATGGCCGTAGCAATGGCGGCCAGGCTGAGTATCCAGGCCAGCGGCTGCCATGGACGGTCCTTGCCATAAGCGGGGTAGCTCAGAAAAACCACCCACAGCAGGAAACCTACGTGTACGGCGCGCAAGACCTGGCTTGAGATCGGTGCAAATGCGGCGGTGACGATCTGAAAGATCGAGAACAGCAAGGCTACGTAAAACAGGGTTTTCGGCCACTCTCGCGGATTCGTGGAGATGCCGTGATGATCATCACTCATTAGTTGCCTGCCTCATGACTGCATTGAACAAGGGCGAACAATGGGCGCAGCGACAATGGGCGGACGCTGCGCCTCTAAGCCGTTACAACGCGCCTTTTTCCTTGTAGTAGCGCTCGGCGCCTGGATGCAGGGCAATGGGCAGGTTCTTGGCGGCGCTTTCAAGCGTGATGTCTTTGGCCGCCGAATGAGAGTTCCCCAGACGGGTGAGGTTTTCGAACAGCAGCTTTGTCATCTGATAGGCCAGTTCGTCGGGTACATCCGCGCGGGTGACGAGGATATTGGTGATCGCAACAGTGGGCACCGCCTCAGGCTGCCCGTCATAGGTATTGGCCGGGATCATTGCACTCTGATACGCCGGATTGCCGATTTTGGCGACAACGTCAGTAGGGATCGCAACATAGTTCAATGGCATTACCGAGGACAGGTCGCGAATGGCCGCCATGCCCAAACCGGAGGACTGCAACGTGGCATCCAGTTGCCGGTTCTTGATCAGTTCGACCGATTCGGCAAAGGGCAGGTATTGCACCTTGCCCATGTCTTCGTAGGTCAGACCCGCCGCCTTGAAGATCGCCCGGGCGTTGAGTTCGGTGCCCGACTTCGGCGCCCCGACCGAGATGGACTTGCCTTTGAGGTCTGCAAGCGTCTTGATTCCGGACTCTTTGCTGGCCACGATTTGAATGTAGTTGGGGTATGCCCCGGCAATTGCGCGCAATTTGCTCAGCGGCGCTTTGAAGCCTGCATCTTCAACGCCGTTTTTTGCATCGGCCACGGAGTCACCCAGTGCCAAGGCCAACTCGCCTCGACCGGCCTGCAGCAAGTTCAGGTTCTCCACTGACGCCTTGGTGGCCTGCACCGACGTCTTTACATCTGGAATGCCGTCACTGTAGATCTGCGACAGACCGACACCAATCGGGTAATACACCCCGCTGGTTCCCCCCGTCAGTATGTTGATGAACACCGGCGCAGCATGCGTCGCGGTCGTTATTGCCAAGGTTGCAGCGGCGACCAGGAGGGTGAGGCGGTTTTTTACTGGCATGGGAAACTCTCCGTCTTTTTATGGCTTTATGCAGAGTGACTCAACTGTAGTTGATCGCGCCGCAGAAGTGGCAACTGATCGTCAATATCGCAATCGCCTGGCGAGCGAGAGGCGTGACTTAGCCGTGTTTGGCGGTTTTTTGGTGGATCAGGGCCGCCGCGGTTGGAGGTCACCCCCTAACCGGTTAATCTTGGTGCTTCACATTCTTGAACTTCCACGGGAATCCGCTCGGGTGATCAAACCGCTATTGCTGATACGACGTCGTTTTACCTCGATCCGTTGGCGCACTCGAGTGACGCTCTGGGCCGCCGCCACCCTCGCGGGCCTGCTGGTGGTGATGTTTGCTCGACTGGCCGACCTGGCATTGACGCAATTTGCCCAACAGACCGCCGAACGCCCTTGGCTGCCGTTCATTTACACGCCTCTGGTCGGCATGCTCGTGGTATGGATGACCACGCGGTTCTTTGAAGGCGCCCAAGGCAGCGGCATTCCCCAGGTCATCGCGGCCACACGTCTTGCTCATCAAGGCAAACCCCTTGGCAAGCTGATATCGCTGCGTATTGCGTTCGCCAAGATAGGCCTCGGCACCCTGGCACTGACCGGTGGTTTTTCTGCCGGGCGCGAGGGGCCTTCGGTTCAGGTTGCCGCCTCGATCATGCACTTCTTTCACCGTTACCTGCCCAATGCACGAATCATCCGTCCCGAGGATCTCATCCTGGCCGGTGGCGCTGCAGGCATCGCGGCGGCGTTCAATACGCCTCTGGCCGGTGTCGCCTTTGCGGTCGAGGAGTTGGGGCGCAAGCTGGAAACCCGTACCAGCGGGGTATTGCTCAGCACGATCATCCTGTCAGGGATGGTCGCTATCGCCTTGCAGGGCAATTACAACTACTTCGGCCATTTCGACGTTCAGGGCATCAATCTGGGTATTGTGGTGCCGGTGCTGGCAAGCGGAATCGGCTGCGGTCTACTGGGTGGGCTGTTCAGCCGGATGCTCCTGTGGCCGCAACGGCATCATCGATTTGTGGTCTGGGAGTGGCGCCGCATGCATCCGGTCTGGTTCGCCGGTGCGTGTGGATTGATCGTGGCAATACTGGGCTGGCTCAGCGGCGGGATGTCATTTGGCAGTGGTTACGGGGTGACGTCGCAGATCATTGCGTCGGATGTCGGCCTGCCCTGGCACGCGCCGATCACGCGTTTTCTTGCGACCGTGGTGACTTATTTTTCCGGTATCCCGGGCGGCATTTTTGCCCCATCCCTGGCGGTAGGGGCAGCGGTGGGGGCCAATGCTGCCGAATTCTTCCACTTGGCTGCGCAGCCGATCATTGCGCTGTGCATGGTCGGTTTCCTGGCGGCGGTCACGCAATCACCCATCACGTCCGCCATCATCGTTATGGAGATGATTGACAGCCATGGGATGGTGATCAGTCTCATGGCGGTCGCGCTGATTGCCAAAGCGGTCAGTACAAGGATGGGCCCCGAGTTGTATCAGCAGTTGGCACGGGGCTTTCTGCAATCATCAACGGTGAAACCGCCGGTCGACAAAGCCAATCAGTAGTCAGGAACGTTCTCGTGCAATAGCTCCCCGGCCGATGCTCGCAGCCGTTCTTTGTCCTCCTTGAGCGTGAGTGCATGGTCTGCCCGCTGGAGTAATAGGATCGCGTGCCGGGTACAGGCGCTTTTGAACAACACCGGGTTGATCTGCGCGAGGCTGACAAGGGTCTTCATCATCCGAAGATCGACCTCAAGCAGGGCCGCCCCATCCCGGGCAATCGGCGCGAAAAAGTCATCGAACAGATCGTCGACCACCAGACCGCGCAGGTAAACCTGCTCGCAATCTGAATGGACCTTGGCCACGGGGTCTTGTGGTGTGCCCCAGCAAGTAAAGCTTCTGAGTCCGCGGCCAATCACGTCAATCGCCGTGCCGGGATCGTTGACCGCTGGCGACAGGGCCCGTGAGGCGATCTCTGACAGCACCGACAGCCCAAACCGGGGGTCGTGTTCAAAGGTGCGCCGCACGCCTATGGTAAGGGCCGCGAGGATCTTCTCGTTGCAGGCATGCTGCTCATCGACGCGCTCAGTGTTCAAACTCACGATCCGGGCGAGCGGCATGCCAAGGTGAACAAAACTCCCCGGAAGCACCTCCAGAAAAAGCTGTATCTCGCAAGCCTTGGCGACGGCGCCCAACGCGTTCACATCGATGTGCTGCACATACCCGGTTTGCTGACTTTGCAGCGCATAGGCGCTGGAGGGAATGCTCGTGACGTCAGGGTAGGGCGCACCGCCCAAGTGAGGCCATTGCACGCGATTGTCTATTGCGTCGATAGTCGCCTGTTCGACACGATCGATGGTTTCGCCCACCCGTCCAAGCTTGGAAAGATGATCGATCCAGCGCAGCAGGGTGTAGACAATCAGAATCACGACGGCAATCGTCACTGCAAACAGCAAGACCCTTCCTTGCCTGCCGTAAGCCCCTGTACTCAAGGCGATGATCCCCACGAGGCTGAACAGAAATGAGCCGATGAAGGTTGCGAGGGCATTTTGTGTTGTGGTGTCTTCCATCACCAGCGTGGTGGCGCGGGGCGTGACGCCGCTGCTGGCCGCACCGTATGCGGTGACCATCGTGCTTAGAGAAAAGGTGGTCACTGCCAGCATGCTTGAGGCGATGATGCCCAGTATCTTGTCGACGGCGTCGGCGCCAATACGTGCAGGCAGTGAGGCGGGAATGTAGTCCTTGAAGACAACGGCGAGCAACGCCGTTGCCACGCCCAGTAAGGAAAACAGGCTAGCTCTGAACCACAGCCGTTTGGTCAGTTGTTGTAACAGCCAGCGCCAGCGAGCGATCATTTTTCATACCTTTGAATAGTGGTGTGATCAATCTTCAGGTTCCGGTCAGTAAAGACCGCAAGATCACGCCCCATGATTGAGTTCCCATGGGTACGGATGGTTCATCCAACAGTCGCCCTGAGCACACAATATTGGGATAAAACCGGGGAGATAATAAAGTTTTGAGGTGGACGCCCCCCTTAATCGGCGAGAATCACGCCAACGCATTGTGATCCTGCTGATCGCACTTAGAATGGCGGGTCCCGGAGGCTGAGCCTCCGATACCGCGCGGCACTCATATTTCAGGTTAGTTCTATGTCCATAGCGGCAATACGGCTTATTGGCTTCATTTTGGGTATTTTTCTTATCACGCTGGCTGTCAGTATGGCCATCCCCATGCTGACGTTAGTGCTCTATGACCGCAGCGACGATCTGTCAGCCTTTCTCTGGTCCAGTCTGATTACCTTCATCTGCGGTCTTTTGCTGATCGTGCGCGGGCGCCCGGAGACGGCACAACTTCGTCCCCGGGATATGTACTTGCTCACGACCGGCAGTTGGGTGGTGGTGTGTACCTTCGCCGCGTTGCCAATGGTCTTTATCAGCCACATCAGTTACACCGACGCTTTTTTTGAAACCATGTCCGGTATCACAACCACCGGCTCAACCGTTCTGAGTGGCTTGGATACGGCCTCGCCGGGTTTGTTGATCTGGCGTTCGATGCTGCAGTGGCTGGGCGGCATCGGCTTTATCGGTATGGCCGTGGCGATCCTTCCGCTGCTGCGAGTGGGGGGCATGCGTCTTTTCCAGACTGAATCCTCGGACTGGTCGGAGAAGGTCACTCCGCGCTCTCATGTGGCTGCCAAGTACATCCTCTTCCTTTACCTGGGGCTTACCGGGGCCGGCGCACTTGCGCTCTGGATCGCCGGGATGACGCCGTTTGAAGCGATCAACCACGCCATGTCGATGATCTCCACCGGGGGATTCTCAACCTCGGACGCCTCACTTGGGCATTGGACGCAGCCCGCGATTCACTGGGTGGCGGTGGTGATCATGATTCTGGGCAGTCTGCCCTTTACCTTGTATGTCGCGACCTTGCGTGGTCATCGACGTGCGCTGCTCAAGGATCATCAGGTACGCGGTTTTATCGGATTCTTGATCGTCACCTGGCTGGCGGTGGGGACCTGGCTGTGCTTTAACAGCGACTACGGATGGTGGAATGCCCTGCGTATCGTGGCTGTCAATGTGACCTCGGTCGTCACCACCACGGGTGTTGCATTGGGTGATTACACCCTATGGGGCAGCTTCGCCGTTCTGCTCTTTTTCTACCTGACCTTCGTCGGCGGATGTTCAGGCTCCACGGCGGGCGGGCTGAAGATTTTCCGTTTTCAAGTGGCTGCCACGTTGCTGGTCAGCAGCTTGAAACAACTGATTCACCCTCGTGCCGTGATTCAAAAGAAGTACAACGGTCACCCCATCGATGAGGAGATCTTGCGTTCGCTTTTGACCTTCTCGTTTTTTTTCACCATTACCATTGCCGCCATCGCTTTGGGCCTGGCCCTTATCGGGCTTGACTGGACAACAGCCCTGAGCGGCGCAGCGACGGCAGTGTGTAACGTCGGGCCTGGGCTTGGCACGATCATTGGGCCGGCGGGTAATTTCGAATCTTTGCCTGACGCTGCCAAATGGCTATTGACCATCGGAATGCTCCTCGGACGGCTGGAAATCCTGACGGTGCTGGTGCTCATAACGCCGGTGTTCTGGAGATATTGACCGTCGATGTCATGGCTCACGAAGGTGGGACGCGACGTGATCACTGCCAAAGGTTGAACAACGTGACTGGATATGGTCTGGTAAGCGCTGTCTTCAGTGCGCCAGACCCCATAGGCAGGTGCCAGGCTCAGTCATCTTTTTCTTGATCATCTCCGAGGTTCCATGCAAATCGAGTTACAGGAGATTCGCGACCACCTTCATCGTTTCCCTCCCTTTGATCAGTTGCCTCAGGAGTCGCTGGACGCAATCGCCCGGCGTATCGACGTCAGTTATTTCAAGGCCGGCAGCGAAATTCTTGTGGCCGGCGCCGTCATTCAGGATTTGCACTACGTGCGCAGCGGCGCCGTGGAGATTTATCGGCGCAACGGCGATCTCTATAACCGCCTCGTCGAGGGCGATATCTTCGGGCAGGCGGGTTTATTACGCAGCAACAAAGTTCGTTTTCCCGCCAGGGCTCTCGAAGACAGCCTGATCTACTTTATTCCCGCCGATATGTTCGCAGACTTGTGCGCGCAGCATGATGCGTTCGCTGACTTCGTCGAGGCTGAAGGTCACTCAAGGCTACAGACCGCCGTCGAGGCACAGGGCCGCGCGAGTGAACTCATCCAGTTGAAATGCCGCGCCTTGATATCGCGTGAACTGGTATGGGTGAGCAGCGACACTTCAGTTCATGAAGCGGCGAAAGTGATGACCGAGCAAAGCGTTTCTTGTGTCGTGGTCATGGGACCCGCGGGGCGGCAAGCGGAAATGGTCGGCATTGTCACCGACCGCGACTTGCGTACCCGTGTGGTCGCTGAAGGACGAAGTGACAGTGCTACCTGCATCAGTGAAATCATGTCGACCGATCCGGCGGCGATCCAGGGCGATGACTCGGTATTCGAAGCCATGCTGGTCATGTTGCGACGCAATATCCATCACCTCCCGGTCGTCTATAAAGGCAGGACTTTAGGTCTGATCAACCTGTCGGACATCATCCGGTACGAATCCCAAAGCAGCTTGTACCTGGTCAACCGAATCTCCAATCAAACTTCAGTCGAGGGCCTGCGATCACTGTTGCGTGATCTGCGCGCGACCTACATCCGCATGGTGCGTGACGGCGCTACAGCGCACATGATCGGCAGCGCGATTGCAGGTGTTGGCCGTGCCTTCACTCAGCGTTTGATCGAGTTGGCGGAGAAACAACTGGGGCCGCCACCGGTGCCGTATTGCTTCATGGTGCTGGGGTCGATGGCCCGAGACGAGCAGTTGCTGGTGACCGACCAGGACAACGCCCTGGTACTCGATGATCGATTCGACCCCGTTCAGCATGATGAATACTTCAAGCGCCTGGCCACATTTGTCAGCGATGGCCTGGCCGCCTGCGGTTATAGCTATTGCAAGGGTGGAATCATGGCCACCAACGATCAATGGCGGCAACCGCTGCGGGTTTGGCGCACGTACTTTGAGCAATGGATCGAAAAGCCCAATCCGGCCACTTTGCTTAACAGCTGTATTTTTTTCGATCTGGACGGGGTCTACGGTCAACTTGAGTTAGTGCAGGAGCTCAAGAATTTGTGCGCCAGTAAATCCAGTCGCAACCCAGGGTTTCTCCATGCCCTGGCCCGGATCGCACTTAATCGGACGCCGCCGCTGGGGTTCTTCCGCACGTTCGTGGTGGAAACAGACGGCCGGCAGAAGGGCATCATCAACCTCAAGGGCCGAGGCACTGCGCCGCTGACTGACCTTATTCGCATCCACGCCCTTGCTTGCGCAAGCACGGCGCAAAACTCCTTTGATCGCCTCGATGCCATCAGCAATACCCAGCTCATGCCACCGGACGCATTGATGCACCTGCGTTACGCTCTGGAGTTCCTGTCCATGGTCCGGATCCGGCACCAGGCCGATGCGCTGGAGCAAGGAACCCTGCCCGACAACTACATCGAGCCGGAGCGGTTTTCCACCAGCGAACGGCATAACCTCAAAGATGCATTTCAGGTCTTGAGCAACGCGCAGAATTTCTTGCGATTCCGCTACCCACTCAAGGGGCGTCAATCGTAATGAACACCGTAAAAGTCGATCGACAGTTCGAGAAAATAGACTGGGCTGCAAGGTTTCAGGTATTGGCAGAGGGCGCTTGCCATCCCCATCTGAAAACGTTCTATCAGGCCGGGGCTGTGCCGGCACAGACCTCAATAGAGCAGGTGCAACTGCTGGCGATGGACATTGAAACGACCGGTCTTGATGCCCAGGCCCACAGCATCGTCAGCATTGGCCTGATCCCGTTCACGCTGCAGCGGATACATTGCGGTCAGGCGTTGTATTGGGTCATACAACCGCCGTCAGAGCTTAACGACCAGTCGGTGACGTTCCACCACATTACCCACACCGATATTGTGGACGCCCCGCGACTTTCCGAGATCGTCGGGGCGTTGCTGGAAGCCATGGCCGGTAAAGTCATGGTCGTGCATTACCGAAACATCGAGCGGGGCTTCCTCGATCAGGCGCTTCGCCTTCTGTTGGGGGAGGGCGTGCAATTTCCGGTGATCGACACGATGCAGCTGGAAGCACGCATGCATCGACAAAAGCGAACCTGGCTCGACCGGCTGCTGCGCCGCCCCAGGCGTTCAATAAGGCTGGCCGACAGTCGCGCGCGCTACCACCTGCCGGCTTACCACGCGCACCATGCCTTGACCGATGCCCTGGCGGCCGCCGAACTGTTGCAGGCACAAATCGCCAACCACTATTCACCGTCGACGCCGATTGAGGCGCTGTGGAACTGAGGTCGCCTCTCAATCTTTGAGCTGTCGATTAATGGCCTATCAGCGTGTCAATGCCATCCGGCTTGTCGTGCACGCCGAATCGATCCACGAGCGTGGCTGTCGCCCGGTTCATGCCAATCACATCGACTTCAATGCCTTCGCGACGAAGCTTGAGTACCACTTTGTCCAAGGCCGCGACGGCGGTGATGTCCCACAAATGCGCTTCGCGCAGATCGATGGTGAGCGTTTCGAGCTGTTCATTGAGGTCGAACGCGTTGGCAAAGCGATCTGCCGAGCCGAAGAAAACTTGCCCCGTCACATAGTACGTACGGTGACGATGCTCGGGATCACGTTTTGAGGAGATGTCCAGGTAGTGGGCAATCTTGTTGGCGAAGAACATCGCGGCCAGCAATGTCCCGGCGATCACACCAAAGGCCAGGTTGTGGGTGGCAACGACGACGATCACGGTCACAACCATTACCACGTTCGTGGACAGCGGGTATTGCTTGAGGTTGCGAATGGAGCCCCAACTGAACGTGCTGATCGACACCATGATCATCACCGCCACCAGTGCGGCCATCGGAATGCGCGCCAGCCAGTCACCCAGGAAGAGCATCATGATCAGCAACAACACGCCCGCGCTGAGCGTCGACAGGCGAGTGCGGCCGCCGGACTTCACGTTGATCATCGACTGGCCAATCATGGCGCAACCGGCCATACCGCCAATCAGCCCACTCACGATATTGGCAACGCCCTGACCTTTGCATTCGCGGCTCTTGTCGCTGGACGTATCGGTCAGATCATCGACGATCGTGGCGGTCATCATCGATTCCAGCAGACCCACCACCGCCAGCGCGGCGGAATAAGGCAGCACGATGAGTAGGGTGTTCAGATTCAGCGGCACCTCAGGCCACATGAAGATCGGCAGGCTGTCCGGCAGCGACCCCATGTCGCCGACAGTATGGATATTGAGCCCCATCGACACGGAAATCGCGGTAAGCACCAGGATGCACACCAAAGGCGAGGGCAGCACCTTACCCACGACCGGTAATAGTGGGAACAGGTAAATGATCGCCAAACCTGCAGCCGTCATTGCATAGACAGGCCAGGTGACGCCGGTGAGTTCCGGTAGTTGCGCCATGAAAATGAGGATCGCCAGTGCATTGACGAATCCGGTCACGACCGAGCGCGAAACGAAGCGCATCAGCTCGCCTAGTCGCAGGTAACCGGCAATGACCTGCAAGACGCCGCAGAGGAGCGTGGCAACCAGCAAATATTGCAGACCGTGATCCTTGACCAGATTGACCATCAGCAATGCCATGGCGCCGGTGGCCGCAGAGATCATCGCCGGGCGACCGCCGACAAAGGCGATGACGGTACAGATACAGAAAGAAGCATAGAGGCCAACCTTGGGGTCGACTCCGGCAATGATGGAGAAGGCGATAGCCTCGGGAATGAGCGCTAGCGCAACGACGAGACCCGCCAGTACATCCGCCCGGATGTTTGATAGCCAAGCGGCTTTGATATTCTCAAGCATTCATTTACCCATATCAGGCACGTCATGACCCGTAGCTCAGAGCGCTGAGCCATGCAGGCGTGGCTGTATCCAGTTGGTTGTGGGTTTGCTACGGCAAAAATTGCGTGCAGCAGAGTTGGACCGCAGCAGGGAGGCGGGCCGGTTTTTGCTCGATCACTGCATCAACGGTGCTGTTCAGCGGCCATGTTGGCCGTCTCGGGCGCCTTGGCATCCGGTAATGAAGCGACATAAACAGTGCGCGAAGGGAACGCAAAACTCACACCCAGTTCGGCAAAAGCGTCCATCATCCCCAGGTTTATGTCTTGCTGAACATCCATGTAAACGTTGTAGCTGGGATCAAGCACGATATACACCGTTTCGAACTCCAGGGCGCTATCGCCGAAACTGCGGAAGTGCGAGCGGTCGAACCGCGCCAGCTTTTGCGCTTTGATGATTTTCTCGATCCGCTGCGGTACTTCCTTGACCTGTTGGGCAGAGCAGTCGTAGGTCAGGCCAACCTCAAACACAATGCGGCGCTCTTGCAGACGTTTATAGTTTTGTATGGTGCTGCCGATCATTTGCGCATTCGCCATCACGATCTGCTCGCCACCGAGGCTGCGGATCCGTGTGGTTTTCAGACCGACATGTTCGACCGTACCGGACAGCGAGCCGACGACAATAAAGTCGCCCACTTCAAAAGGCTTGTCGACCGCGATGGAGAGAGAGGCGAATACGTCTCCAAGGATGTTCTGCACCGCTAACGCAATCGCAATACCGCCCACGCCAAGGCTGGCAACGAAGGCGGTGATGTTCACCCCGACGTTTGACAGCATTGCCATGACCACGACGACCCACAGAAATACTTTCGCACCCCATAGGCTGAGCGTTGCCAAGGCACTGGCCTGGAAAGTCTCGGCAGAGCCATGGCGTCGAAAGTAGCGTGCTAGCGCCAGTGCAATCGCACGGTTCGCCCAAAGGCCCGCTTGCAAGGCGGCAACCACGAACCACAGGCTGCTGACACGCCCCAGCCAGCGCTCAGGCAAATCAAGAAAGCCGATGCCGATAAGGACCGAGGCTAAAAACAAAAGGGTGTTGCTGGTAACCGAAAGCACTTCGAGCGCGATGTGACTGAGGTCAGCGTCGGGTAGCGAGGATCTCTTTCGGATTTTCTTGAGGGCAAATCGAATGGCCGTTCTGGCCAGAATGAAGCTGAGGACTGTTGCCAGGAGCGCCAGTAGCCAATGCCCTAAAGCGATCCCCAGAAAACTGTAATTTACAAAGAGGTCAATTGTGTTTTGTAGCATGCAGGTCTCCAGTAAAGCCCTGCGAGACATGTAATCGAACAACCAAATCACAGTCTCGCAGGTAAATCGAACTTACCTATCCATTTGAAAGCAATGACGCATCAGGATCGGGGTTCAGACAGCAGTCCTTTGACCAGAGAGATACATCCCACCATCAGCACAATAGCGAAAGGCAGACCGGTGGAGACCGCCATGGCCTGTAGCGCCACCAAACCACCGCCGAGCAGCAACGCGATAGCAATCACACCTTCGATCACAGCCCAGAAAACACGCTGCGGAACAGGTGCGTCGACCTTGCCACCCGCGGTAATGGTGTCGATCACCAGCGAGCCGGAGTCCGAGGAGGTAATGAAAAACACGATGACAAGAACAATGCCCAGGAATGAAGTGATTTCCTTGAGCGGCAAATGCCCCAGCATGGCGAACAGCTTCAGTTCGAGGACGGCATCTTTAACGCCCACAAAACCTTGAACGGTCGCTTGATCAATCGCCGTTCCGCCGAACGTCGTCATCCACAGTACCGAAACCACAGTAGGCACCAGCAGAACGGAGATCAGGAACTCTCGTACGGTACGACCACGGCTCACCCGGGCAATGAACATCCCGACAAAAGGCGACCAACTGATCCACCACGCCCAGTAGAACGCCGTCCAGCCTTCGGTGAACTCAGTGTCGGTTCGTCCAAAAGGATTGGAAAGGGCGGGCAGATACTCGGCATAACTCACCAGGTTTTTGAAAAAACCCGTGAAGATGGCCAGGGTAGGGCCCACGACAATGATGAACCCGAGCAGAAGCAAGGCCAGGCCCATGTTGATCTGGGACAGCACCTTGACGCCCTTGTCCAGGCCGGCAAGCACCGACCACAACGCGACCATGGTAATGCCGATGATCAGCAGTACTTTGCTGAGATTCGTCGACTTGATGCCAAAGAGATATTCGATCCCCGCTGCGGCCTGTTCCGCGCCGATGCCCAGGGACGTCGCCAACCCGAACAGTGTCGCGAATACCGCGAGGATATCGATGATATGCCCCGGCCAGCCCCAGACCCGTTCACCCAGCAATGGGTAAAAGATCGAACGGATCGACAGTGGCAAGCCTTTGTTATAGGAGAACAGCGCGAGCGACAGAGCAACAATCGCGTAAATCGCCCAAGGGTGCAGGCCCCAGTGGAAGATCGTCGTGGCCATGGCCAGTTCGGCTGAGCCTTTCATATCGCCTGCGGCACCACTCAGAGGTGCCCAGTCAGTACGAACCCCGTTGGCGTCGAGCGTGACGCCCCCCATCGAGGCCGCGTAGTGCGACATGGGTTCGGCAACGCCGTAGAACATCAGACCGATGCCCATGCCGGCAGCGAAGAGCATTGAAAACCAGCCCAGATACGTGTGATCAGGCTTGGCGTCGCGGCCGCCCAACCGAACCTTTCCCAGTGGCGAAACGATCAACGCCAGACACAGCACTACAAAGATGTTGGCGACGCTCATGAAGAACCAGGCCAAATGGCTGGTCAACCAGTTACGGATCGAACTGAAGAGTGGCTCTACTTCGTTTTGCAGTGCCAGCGTCAAGATGACGAAGAGCACGATCGTGGCTGCCGAGATGATGAAAACTTTGCCGTGGATATCGAGCGAGAACGAAAACTCACCTTTGATATTGTCTTGACCGATGACGTAGTCGGTATCGATCAGATTGGCTGCTCCGCTTGGAGCCGGGATGCCATCCTCACTGGCAGATTGAGAATTAGCTGGTAGATCATCCATAGGGTTTTTCCCCATGAGAGCCTCCTTGGTAGTGGCACGCTTGTGCGTGCGATGGTCTGTAGCCCCGCTGTTCCTATGTTTAAACGAGAAATTTGCCGCTCTATCCTAACAAGTTTTGACACAAATCCCGAAAATCCATCGAAATCTCCAATCAATATCGACGTAGAAATGAATAGATTTGTCCAGACACCTATACGTCGACAGATATATCTACTCATCGTTCGCTTTCGCATACTCGCGCTGCTGCCGGCCAGGCGAGCGAACGCGGCACTCGATGTGAACCCGGTGTTCGATGCCATCATCGATCAGTAACAGTGCATCTTCTTCAACGCGCTGGTCGTCAAGCGTCATTGAGGTGGTGTCTGTCGTGCCTTGATTGATTTGGAAATGGTACTGGGTTGCACCGAAGCGGTAGGTCAGCGTAAACCCGGGCCAATCCTGCGGGATCAACGGCTCGATCCTGAGCGTGTTGCCACTGCGTTGCAGGCCGAGCAGTGACTCCACCCCCAAGCGGTACATCCAGCCCGCCGAGCCGGTATACCACGTCCAGCCGCCCCGTCCGGCGTGGGGGGCTTTGGCGTAAACATCGGCGGCCATCACGTAGGGCTCGACTTTGTAGGTCTCGATCCTGGCGTTGTTGAGCGGGTCGGCGGGGTTGATCAGGTTCAGCAATTCCCAGGCTTTTTCGGTATCGCCCAATTGAGCAAATGCCATTGCCGCCCAGATTGCGGCGTGGGTGTATTGTCCGCCGTTCTCTCGCACACCTGGCACATAGCCCTTGATATAACCGGGGTCTTGTTCGCCTTTGTCAAACGGCGGATCAAGCAGTAACACGGCGCGAATTCTCGCCGCTGGCGATGTCCCGCAAATAACAGAACGTGCCCCCATTATCTTGCGTGATGTCCTCGCGCCAACGCGTCACGGCCATGTCGCTACGGCGACTGTAGCCGCCGCCGACACTGCTGAGCATCACATGGTAGTTGCCGTTCGAGAGCAATTGAACGGCGGTGCGCTTATGCCCTGGATGGGCAAAAAAACGCAGTGTGTTGTCCTGGTTGAGACCTTTGTCACCCACGGCTGTCGGTTGTTCGGTTTGCAGATAAGGCTCTGCGGTCTTGGGGACGCGCTCTTGCAACAACAGCAGGGCCGATCGCAATGCCGGGTCGGACTCGAAACGACGTTGCATCGGCTGGTTGAGCAGTACGCTCGTCAAGGCGAGCAGGCTCATGCCTTGATGGTGAGCCATGAACGATTGCACTAAGGCGAACCGCTGGCCTCGCGGCAATCGGGCTTCGGTGTAGTCAACGGCTTCGTAAAGTCCGAAACGTCCCGCCGCCCCCTGACTCGCCAGGCGTTGCAGGTTTTTGCAGGCCGCCTCGGGATTTACCATCAGCGCCAGGGCACTGGCGTAGGGCGCTATCACCACGTCTTCGCTCAAGCCGCGCTTTAGGCCCAGCGCCTGCACGCCAAACGCTCGGTATTGGTAATTGAAGTGGGTATCGAGCATGTAGTAGCCCGACTCCGATACGCCCCAAGGGATGCCCAGGCCTTTGCCTTGTTCGATCTGTAGAGTGACGGCGGCACGACAAGTCTGGTCGAGCAGACTGCCGTCATAGTTGGGCATGACCAGCAACGGCATCAGGTATTCGAACATCGATCCGGACCAGGACATCAGGGTCGGTACGCCGGCATAGACGCCTAACAATCGGCCCAGGGTAAACCAGGCCCGTTGGGGTATTTGGCTCTGAGCAATCACCACGAAATTGGTCAGGCGCACCTCGGAGGCCAGCAGGTCGTAGTAGCCGGTGTCCAGGCGACGTTCTTCAGCGTTGTAGCCGATGAAGAACAAATCGCGGTTGCTGTCAAAGAGCAACGAGAAATCCATCTGCGCGAGGTCGCCGCTCAGCTCGATCAACCGGTCCAGGACGCTGATGGCCTCGCCGGCGCGTTTACGTACCGCCTCAATACAATCATGGTGTTCGGCGGACCAGTCGTCACGGTTGAGCCGGGCCAGTTGCCTTAGCGTTTGGCTGAACGGTTCGTGGTTGCTGAGTGGCGCAGGCAGTTGATAGCGAACAAGTGTGGCGATCCAGTCGTCGCATTGAGCGGTGAACACACGCTGCCAGTAGGCGCTTTCGTCATCGGCGTTTGCCTGCGCGGCGGCGGCGATGGCCCTAGCCGTTTGCAAGTGATCCAGCAAGGCATGGGGTTCGATGGTTTGCGCGGCGCGCTCAAGGACCGGGCTTAGCTGATCACACAGCGCTTTCGTACCTTGGGTTTCAGCCAGTGTGTTCAACGTGTCTTGCAGGCCCTTAATGACGCCAAGGTCGAAGAGTGGTTGATCCGGCAGTTGCACCAGGCCCGCCCGCAAAGTGAGTAACAAGCCCGCCAGGTTGCCGCTGTCCACCGTCGAGATGTATTGCGGCCTCAGTGGCTGGCAGGTCTGCGTGTCGTACCAGTTGTAGAAATGCTGCCGGTGACGCTCCAGCGCATTCATGCTGTCCAATGAGGCGGCCAAGCGTTGCAACAGGCGATCGGTACTTAAATAACCGAAGTCGTGGGCCGCCAGGTGGGCGAGCAGCGCCATGCCCATATTGGTGGGGGAGGTGCGGTGGGCAATCGCCGCTTTAGGTTCTTCTTGAATATTGTCCGGCGGTAACCAGTTGTCCTGCGGGCCTACGTACTCATCGAAAAACGCCCAGGTTCGACGGGCCAGCACCCGCAAAAAGTTCAACGACTCGGGCGAAGGGGTGAATGTCGCGTGCTCAGGTTTGGCGCTCAGGCGCCAGGCGATCCATGGGCCGACCAACCAGGCCAGTAGCAGTGGGGCGGCAATGGCCAGCCTGAGCGGTTCAGTCAATAACCCGGCCAGCGCGATCAGCGCAAGCACTGGCCCAAACCACATCTCGCGGTAGAGTCCGGACAGCCGATTCGCCGAACTGCGCTCCACCTCGCGGGACGGTTGCCATTGCAACAGCAAACGCCGGCTGAAAAACATCCGCCACAGCGACCGCGCAATAGCGCCAGCGCTGTAGTACATCTCGAAAGGCAGCCAGGCGATGGTGGCGCAGACTTGTGCGAGGTCTTGTGCCAGCCCATCAAGAAGGGCTCTGAGGTACGCCCGATAAGGCACGTTCAGCGGCGGTTGCAGGACATCGGTAAGGGTTCTGAGCAACGGCTGGATGACGAGCAAACCGACCACCGCCAATGTCCAGGCCAAGGGCTCACTGCTGGCAAACCAGCCCCAGACCAGCATTGACAGCAACGCCAGTGGCTCCAGGCTGCGCCGCAGATTGTCGAGAATCTTCCAGCGCGCCATGACACCCAAGCGATTGCGCGTCCATTCACCTCGTGTATTGCGCCCAAGGGAGCAGCCATGGGACTAACTGCCAGTCACCACGGATCCAGCGATGCCTGCGTTTAATGTCGGCGCTGTAACGCGAGGGGTATTGCTCATACAACTGCACATCGCTGAGCAAACCCGAGCGTGCGTAGCAGCCTTCGATCAAGTCGTGGCTGAGTATCTGGTTATCGGGCAGGCAGCCTTCCAGCGCACAGGTAAAGGCATCCACGTCATAGATGCCCTTGCCAATGAAAGACCCTTGCTGGAACAGATCCTGATAGATGTCCGACACCGCACGGGTGTAGGGGTCGACACCCCCGTCACAACCAAACAGCCGGGAATACAGGGTGCGTGGTGTGCTCGCCAGGCTGATGCCGACACGCGGCTGCAACAACGCGTAACCGGATACGATTTTTTCCTTGCCAGTGTCGAACAAGGGCCGGCTGAGTGGGTGCATTATGGCGGCCACACATTGGCGAGCAACATCCTGCGGCAGCAATGTATCGGTATCCAGGGTCAGCACGTAACGCACGGACAGAAGGGGGCGTATGTCGCCGACAATCGTCGTGAAACGCGTCTCGCCCGTGCCACGCAGCAACGCATTGAGGTCATTGAGTTTGCCGCGCTTGCGTTCATGCCCCATCCACACCTGTTGGCCGGGATTCCAGCAACGCGATCGATGAAACAGGAAGAACCGGTCGACCGTGCCTTCAGCATATTTACGATTGAGCTGGTTGATCGCCTGAGCGGCGAGTGCCAGCAATTGTGCGTCGTGAACCTCGACCTCTTCTGGCGCATCGAGAAAATCAGTGAGCAAGGCGAAAAACAGATTGCCGTCACGATTGGCCAGGTACCTGACCTCAAGGCCTTCTACCAACTCCTCGACATCGGCACGCGTGGCGATGAGTGAAGGAATGGCTACCAGCGTGCGAGCTTCCTCAGGAATACCGCCGGCGTAGTCCATCTTCGGCAATATCGTGGGCAACAGGCTGAAGGTCACCAGCCAGTTGATCAGGCTGATGGCCAGGCGACTGGTCATGATCAGGCAGGGCACTGCCAGCGCCAGCAAGGCAACGTCGGGCAGTCCGTCGCGACTTGCAGATGCGAGCAATGGCAAGGCAAAAATCAGCGTGAGAACGCCAACCGGTGTCAGGTAAAACACCAAAGGAGAAAACTGCAGAAGGCGTTTCCAACGCTCATGCAGAGGCACTTTGGCGACAAGCCTTTGCTCAAGAGCACCGATGCCGGCGCCGATCAGGTAATACCCGATGTGGTTGTGCAGCGCACTGTCGAGTGCCGCGGCGTGCTGCTGTCCCGATAGATCCACGACGATCTGAGCCACCTGGATCTCTGAGCGATGGCTACGCCTGGCGAGCCGTTCGATCATGTGTCGATAACTGTCGCGGGTGGCGAAATCCATGAATGGGTAAACGGCGGCGGGGTCGTTCTTCAGGGTCTGTTCGACATGACTCATCGATTCGACGAACTCGCGCCAATTGGTGGCCGTCAGCAGGCGCAGGCTTGCGATGCTATTGCTGATAGACACTTGGTCGGCAGACTGTTGCTGCGCGTCGAGGTGCACCTGACGCTCTGTGCTGGAGCCCGTTTCACCCAGTATTTGTTCGATCCAGTTGAGGGGCAGGGCGAGGGCCACACTCTGGCCCTGCAAGCGGCGGGCGAACTCGGCGACGAACGCTGCGCTCAAACGGGGTCCCGAATGGGCCATGTCGGCGACGGTCAGTACGACATTTTTTACATCGCGACCGGAGACCTCGATCAGACGTTCGGCCCAGTCGTCCGCCCTGTTTCGGTCGTCCGAATTTGCCATTACCCGTGACGCCACTCGGCGCAGGTTTTCGATCAATGCAAGGCGCACCATGATCGGGATCGCCCACAGTTCCCCCAGTGCCAGTGGCATGACGGTCTGATACGCAACGATGAAGCGCCTGAGGCTCAACTCATCGAATCGGCCGTCGCCATGGGAGATCGTTTCCAGCGCAATGTCGTAGACCCTTGGAAGGCCCGCGGAAGGGCCGTTGGTCAAGCGTGGCAACTCTCGGCTATAGCCTTTGGGCAGATGCTTTCTGGCGGTACGAATGTGATCTTCAACGAGGAAGTAGTTGTCCAGTAACCACTCGGCGGCCGGGGTGACAGGCCGACTGGAAGACTGCGCCTGTGTCAGCGCGGTGCAACTGCGGTTGAGCACCACCTCATTGTCGTCCAGCCTGCCCAGTAGAGCGTCGCGGGAAGACACGGCACTGACCTGATGCTGGTTGGCCAGAGCGATGCCGTGACTGGCCATTTGGTCAGCATTGAACAGTTCGGCGCGCAGAATCGGCTCATAGGCGAACTTGAGACTGGGGAACTTGCCGGTTCGACAAAAGGCAGCCAAACGAGGTAACAACAGCCTGATGCGTGTCCCTATGCTGGTCATATTTCTCCTGATCTGAGACATGCGCGCGCACACCCGGATAACCGCGCGCGGTGCTGGGTCAACTGATGAGCAGGTGATTTTCTACACGATAGACACCGGGTACTGCCCAGGCTGTGTGTTCCACCGCTTTACGTTCGAGCCATCTGTTAACAGTGCCTTCGAGCGTTACTTGATTGCCATGAACCGTGACGTGAATCTTGCCGGCATCCAGTTCGGCACTTCGTGCCAAGGCTTCTTCGATAAGTGTTTTGATGTCTTGAATGCTGTCTTTAGGCTTTATCGCTAGGCAATTGTCGATGCCCACAATCCCTTGCAATTGTTGTATGAGCGCTTTCACGGCGTCTTTCTGGTATTGCCACTCCACGTTTCCCTCAATCGTTACCCACCCGTGCTGCACTTTGATGTGAATGGGTTCCTTGGAAATCGCCGTGTCCCAGCGGATCAGATCCAGGCAACGCGAGGCGATCACGCCATCATCGATAGTGTGAGCGCCGGACACCCGCACTTCGAGTTCCTCGGCCACGGCGACGACGCCTTTAACGCTCTGGACGGCGCGCTCAGCGGCGATTTTTTCAGCGTAAGTCCGCACATGCCCGCGGAGCACGACAACACCGTTTTCGAGGGTGACACCGATAGCCGCAGCATCGATGTGCGGCAAAAACTCCAGCTCGTCCAGAATGGTTCTGCGTAACGTCAGGTCATTCATCATCAATCCTTTTGGCGCTTGCCCGAAGCCACAGTGACCTCAAGAAAAACAGCCGTCTGTGCGTCAGCACACAGACGTGCTGCAACGACCTCGCGCACGCTGCCTGATCGTCTGCCAACACCACAAAGGAGCGTCGCGCCTTGAATCCTCACGGCACTGCCCCAGATGCACTGCTACAGGTCGGTCAAGCCCAACGAGCCTGCCGATGATGGCTGACGTGGTGTTCCTGCTGGACGTCGACAACACGTTGCTGGACGGCGACCGCGTTGTCGCCGATTTTCACCGGCACTTGAAGGCGCAATTGGGTGACGTCCTTGCACAGCGATACTGGGCGGTCTTCAACGCGTTGCGCAAAGAGCTCGGCTATGTCGATTACCTGGGTGCCTTGCAGCGCTTTCGGCTGGAGATTGGGCAGGGCAGTGCGGATGAACAAAGACTGTTGTTGATGTCATCCTTCCTCATCGACTACCCGTTTGCCGATCGACTCTATCCCCACGCAATGGACGTCATCACGCATTTGGGCCTGTACGGCCTGACCGTAATCCTGTCCGACGGCGATGTGGTTTTACAGCCGCGCAAGTTACAGCGCTCAGGTCTGTGGCAGGCCATGGAGGGCCGTGCATTGGTCTATGTTCACAAGGAAAAGATGCTACAGGCCGTAGAACGCCACTATCCCGCCCGGCATTACGTGATGGTCGACGACAAGCTGGCGATTCTGGCGGCCATGAAGGCCATATGGGGTGAACGGTTGACCAGCGTTTTTGTGCGACAGGGCCATTACGCGATGGATCCGCGAATCATCGCCGCCCACCCGCAAGCCGATTTAACGATTGAGTGCATCGGCGATCTCGCCACGCTTGATCTCTCGCACCTGTGTCCGCCGGCTATGCGCCGATGATCAGGTTTACCGGGTTTTCCATGTCGACCGAGTAATCACCTTGCCGCGCCGCCCGGTTGCAGGCGGCGCGGTGCAGTAACGCACGTTGAGCTTGCGCGACTTTACCGGGGTCGCCGCCCCAGATCTCGAGGGCTGGCTGCTGGATTGCGCGCGCGAAAGAAAACGTCAACGCCCAAGGCAATCGCGACTTGAAGCGTCGGTTCATCGCGTTCAGCCGCGCAGAAGCCAACTCGGGACTCTGCCCGCCAGACAGGAACGCAATGCCCGCCACGGCGGCTGGCACGGCACGTAGCAGGGTCGTCACGGTGGCGTCGGCGACCTCGTCGACACTGTCCTGATGGCGGCAGCTCAGGCCCGGCAGGAGCATGTTCGGTTTCAACACCATGCCTTCGAGCAGCACGCCCTGTGCCTGTAGCTGCTCGAAGACCTCGTGCAGCAGTTTTGCGCTGACGTCGGCACAATGTCGTAGCGAGTGATCACCCGCCATCAACACTTCAGGTTCGACCACGGGGACAAGCCCGGCCTCTTGGCAAAGGGCCGCGTAGCGCGCCAGTGCATGGGCGTTGGCCACGATGCACGCCGCACTGGGAAGATCGGCGCCCATTGAGATCACTGCGCGCCATTTAGCAAAGCGCGCACCGATGGCCGCATAGCCTTGCAAACGCTCACGCAAACCGTCCAACCCTTCGGTAATCCTTTCGCCGGGATGCCCCGCCAGTGCTTTCGCACCGGCATCAACCTTAATCCCGACCAGGATGCCGGCGTCAGTCAGCGCCTTCACGAACGGCGTGCCGTCGGTACACTTCTGGTGGATTGTTTCGTCGTAGAGAATGGCGCCGCCGATACTCTCGCACAGCCCCGGCGCCGTGATGAGCAGTTCACGCCAGGCACGGCGCGACGCTTCAGACGGCGTAATGCCGAGTGCAGCGAAGCGGTCGTTGCAAGTCGGTGAACTTTCGTCCATCGCCAGCAGGCCCTTGCCGTTAGCCAGCATTTGGCGCGCCGTGTCGACAAGTTGCACAGCGTTCATGCGGGCGCCCCCCATTTCCAGTTACGAATCTGCGGCAGATCCTCGCCGTGCTCATTAATGTAGAGTTTGTGTTCGACCAGCTTGTCCCGTGCCATCTGCTTCAGATAAGCCCCCCGGCTGCCGAGATGAGGGAGGCGGTCGACAACGTCCTGTACCAAATGGAACCGGTCCAGGTCGTTCTGAACGCGCATATCGAACGCCGTGGTAATCGTGCCTTCTTCCTTGTAGCCACGTACGTGCAGGTTGCGGTTGTTTCGGCGATAGGTAAGCCGGTGCACCAGGCTGGGGTAGCCGTGGAAGCCAAAGATGATGTGCTTGTCCTTGGTGAACAGTGAGTCGTAGTCCGCATCGCTCAACCCGTGCGGATGTTCGCTGGCGGACTGCAACTTCATCAGATCAACGACGTTGACCACGCGGATTTTCAGTTCGGGCAAAAACTCGCGCAGGATGGACACCGCCGCCAGAATCTCCAGTGTCGGCGTATCGCCGCAGCAAGCCATGACGACATCCGGTTCGCTGTCCTGATCGTTGCTCGCCCACTGCCAGATGCCAACGCCCTGAGCGCAGTGCACGATTGCCTCATCCATGGTCAGCCATTGCGGCAACGCATGCTTGCCAGCGACGACGACATTGACGTAATTGCGGGTGCGCAGGCAGTGATCGAATGTCGATAACAGGCAGTTCGCATCGGGCGGCAGATAGACGCGAACGATGTCGGCTTTCTTGTTGATCACATGATCGAGGAAGCCGGGATCCTGGTGCGTGAAACCATTATGGTCCTGCTGCCAGACGTGCGAGGCGAGCAGATAGTTCAGCGAGGCGATCGGCCGCCGCCACGCCAGCTCTTTGGTGACCTTGAGCCATTTGGCATGCTGGCTGAACATCGAATCGATGATACGGATAAAGGCTTCGTAGCTATTGAAAAGCCCATGCCGACCGGTCAGCAGGTAGCCCTCCAGCCAACCTTCGCACTGATGCTCGCTGAGCATCGAATCGAGCACGCGGCCGGCCGGTGCAAGAAACTCGTCGTTTGAAACGGTCGCCGCATCCCATTGGCGGTTGGTGACCTTGAAGACGGCGCCAAGCAGGTTCGACATGGTCTCGTCCGGGCCAAAGATACGAAAGTTGTCGGGGTTCAGCTGGATGATGTCCTTGAAGAACTCACCGAGTACCAGAGTGTCCTGGGCGAAGACGGCGCCGGGGGAGGGGACACGCACCGCGTGCACACGGAAGTCGGGCATGTGCAGATCGCGTAGCAACAGACCGCCGTTGGCATTTGGATTGGCACCCATGCGCCGCAGGCCTTTGGGCGCCATTTCAGCCAGTTCTTCGATCAATCGGCCGTTGGTATCGAACAGTTCTTCGGCCTTGTAACGCTTCATCCAGCGCTCAAGCTCGGCCACGTGCTCAGGGTGATTGGCATCGACCAGCAACGGCACCTGGTGCGAGCGGAAGGTCCCTTCGACAGGCAGCCCGTCGACAACTTTCGGCCCGGTCCAGCCCTTGGGCGATCTGAGAACAATCATCGGCCAGAGGGGGAGTGTGGGCGTATCGGTCGTTCGGGCGTGCGTTTGCAATTGCTGGATTTGCGCGATGGCTTTGTCAGTGGCACGGGCCATCAACTCGTGCATCGTCATTGGGTCGTCGCCTTCAACAAAGTACGGTTCCCAGCCGGAGCCTCGAAGGAACTGCTCCAGATCGTCATGACCGATGCGCGCAAGTACCGTCGGATTACTGATCTTGTAGCCGTTCAAATGCAGGATCGGAAGCACCGCACCGTCGGTGACCGGATCGAGAAACTTGTTGGACTGCCACGCCGTAGCCAAGGGGCCGGTTTCGGCTTCGCCATCGCCGATGACACAGGCGACGATCAGATTAGGGTTATCAAATGCGGCACCGAAGGCGTGGCTGAGCGAATAGCCGAGTTCACCCCCCTCATGAATCGAGCCTGGCGTCGTCGGTGCGACATGACTGGAAATACCGCCCGGAAAGGAGAACTGCTTGAACAACTTCTTCAGCCCGGCTTCATCCTCACCCACATCCGGATAGACCTCGCTCCAGGTGCCTTCGAGGTAAACGTTGCCCACGATTGCCGGGCCGCCGTGGCCGGGACCGGCAACGTAGATCATGTCCAGATCGTGGTTCTTGATGACTCGGTTCAAATGGACGTAGATGAAGTTTTGTCCCGGTGTCGTGCCCCAGTGACTGACAACAAGCGGCTTGACGTGCGCCATTGTCAGCGGCTCGCGCAGCAGCGGGTTGTCGTAGAGGTACATCTGGCCGACCGAGAGGTAATTGGCGGCGCGCCAGTAGGCGTTCATCCGCTGCAGTTCTTCTGCACCCAATGTTGGGACATCAGCGGCTGAAAGGCCGGGGAGTTCTACGTTTTCACTCTCTTGCGTCAACGTGATCGCATCATTCATGGTCACTGTTCCTTTGGGAAATTGGCGGAATGAGCAGACGTGGCCGTGCTTGCTTGGCAGATCGCAAGAAAATCCGCAGACTTCTGGCTGGCGCCGCCGACGAGGACACCACCGACTTCCGGCAGCGTGAGGATGGAGTGGGCACTGGCCGGTTTGACCGACCCGCCATACAGGATGCGCAGGTTTTTACCCTCAGCCCCCAGACTCTGGGTCAGACAGGCCCGGATGTGCGCATGCATTTCAATGATTTGTTCGCACGTTGGTATGTGGCCCGATCCGATCGCCCAGAGAGGCTCGTAGGCGATCACCGCGTTGGACGCCGTCATGCCTTCAGGCACGCTCCCGGCGATCTGATCACCACAGACGGACATGGCGTTCCCTGCCAGCCGCTGTTCACTCGTTTCACCGATGCAGATGATTGCCAGAAGACCTGCGCGCCGCGCCGCTTTTGCCTTCCTCGCCACGATTGCATCGGTCTCCGCGTGATGTTGGCGGCGTTCCGAATGCCCAACGATGACCGCGCTGGCGCCGGCCCCCTTAAGCATCTCTGCGCTGAGGTCGCCGGTAAAAGCCCCCGAAATATCGCCACTGCAATCCTCACCGCCAATGGCGATGCGGCCAGCGGCCGTCAACACCGCTTGCGCAATCAGCGTCGCGGGCAGGCACATCAAAACCTCGACCGGTGGCTGCTTCGTTTGCACCGAAGTCGCCACCGCTTCAACTTCACTGAGCTGGGCCACCATGCCATTCATCTTCCAGTTGCCGGCGATCAGCGGCTGCCGGTACTTCTGGAGCGACACAGGATCGACATTGGGCGGATGAACCGCTTGTGCTGGGTCAAGCATCGTCATGAAAACCATCCCGCAAGGCTCATCAATAAGGCTCGACGATGCGCTTGAACAGCGCTTTGTTCTGTGCGCCAGCGCACGCTGCGCTCGACTCGTGTTATTGCCCAAGCTCAACGACAGGAGCGAACTGAAAGGCAAGGGCGGTGAAGCGGCAGGTCGCGTCAGCAAGGACTTAGGCAAGCTCCTTGTTTATAACTAAACTAAATTGCTATTTAGTGTAGTTATATCTTCAGGTTATTAGTTTCCACTATTAGGAAGGCTACAATTTGCTTCAGCAACGAAGAATAACGAGGATCAGATGACCATACCTGTAACGATTGATTGTTGTGCATGGGACTTTTTTTTCGACAATAACTACGACCTTTGCGTCGAGTTACCTGCTGAGAGATTTTCTTTGTTCATCACTCGCGAGGTTGAATTAGAGCTGCTTCAGATCCCTGACGAGTCCAAGCAAGGTGTTGATAAGCGGCCCTTGAAGGAGTTCATCCGCAATAGCATCGAGCGCCGTCAGGTTGAGACCACCTGCGTGTTTGGTTTTTATTGTGGAGAAAGCCCCGATGATCCTGCTCGTTATGGCGGCTTTGGCCAAGGCACCTTTGAATCTGATATCGAGCGAGATTGGCGTCAGCGCGAGAATACTAAGCGTTATGTGATCGGCGCTTCGAAGAGTAAATCCTCGGTCCTGAGAAAAAATGAAGCGGACGTTTCTCAGGCTGTGGCCTCACTGAGTTCAGTTCTGATCACCGTTGACCAGAAGAAAGGTGCAAAGCTAGGAAAGAAAGGTCCAATCCATGATGCAGCTATCAATGGTGGCCGGGTCGTATACACCGGAGATTTCAAGAGCAGTGGCTTGACGTTGGCCGACTTCATCGAAAAGCGTTTTGTCGAGCCTAGCGGCACTTCATGATCGAGGAGTACGTTGAAGCAAATACGACTCCCAACCCGCCTCAGGCAACTGGCTTAATTTTCAGTAAGTTAGAGGCTAGTTTTAGAAGATTTTTCAAGTTTTAGGATCGCTATTCCTTCATCAAAATTGAAGCAACGACATGACAACGAGTCAGCTTGAAGGAAATCGATGAATAGGTGTATGACCTGGAATCCGATACGTGAAGGAACGCAGCGAATAGGTTATCTACGAAAGTCGGCGAGCGAAGGTCAGACAACCAAAAACGGCGAGGAAGGGCCGGGGGCGCTTTCGATTCCAAGTGTTGAAAAGAGTATCCTGAGCCTGTTTTTAACGCAGCGTCACCGATCGCAGCCACTTTTATCCCCTCAATGATGTTGCGCTGCCGTTACTTTGGACGATCAAAGAGTCGACACGAGCCAAATCGGAGTTTGTGAGGCATTGCCCTTAGCGGCATCACAGGTTTAGGTAACGATCGTATAGTTGCGCAGGTGTTGTGCGTGGTAGCCCTTGTCAGCTATCAACCATGTATCGCGTTTGCGTGGTCGCCACGGCTGTCCGGGAATTCGTATCTGATTCAGCAACGCCTGGGGGGCGGGCTATATCGCTGACTTGTTCCGGTGAAAGCGTGCAGCGCAATGGCACGCCACTGGCGTCGCAACCATATGAATTTTGATTATCAGGCCGCCTCGACTGCGCCCCACAGCATGGCCTAGCGGTTCTTCAGGCCCTTCCTTTCTTCCGGCGCCTTAAGAGGCTCGGAGTGCTCATATCGCCGTGGGCTTATCATCCAGGTGTCCAGTTCGATCAGTCCTTCCTAGCTGAGTCGAATGAAAAAGCGTTCCAGTTTCCGGTCGAACGTACCGTTGTTGTGCCAGTCACGAAAACGCTGACATGTCGACTAGGGCCCAAAAGCGTTCCGCCAGATCGCGCTAGGCAGCGCCCGAGTACATCCAAAGGATTTCGTGGAGTACCAGACGATCCTCATCACGTCGGCGACTCATTTCTGCTCGGGAGAATCCAGATCCTTGATCAACTCCCACGATGCGTCGGAGAGTTCGTAACGCTTCGCCATCTGAGACTCCCGCCAATCATGGCGACAATTCTCCCTCCACCGACTTTTCGTACAAAATTTAACGCGACGGAGAACTTCCTGTTCAGTCCCATCTCATACTTTAAAGCGTCGGCCCGGCATCTGCATCGATGGCGAATACGTGTTTTCCATCTATCGCGTGTTTAATGTTGAGTTGCCAATATTCAGGTAGCGGCATGGGGTTTATCGGCGAAGAAACAAAGTTATAATTCAAGGCGCCTTGCCCGCCTTCTGATGCGCAATACGAATTACAAGCTTGTCAGTATCTTATGCCGATCCCGCAATATAACATTTAGGCGTTAATTGACATAATTAAAATCGGATATATATCAGTTTTGATATATATGATTAAATATTAATCTTGATTTTGTTATTTCGCAAAAATATAACCCATCTGTTCTCGTGGTCTACTTTTTATGCATGTGCACTGTACGAAAAGATGGAAGGCCACATGGCGTCGTTGAAAAGTAAGTTGCGTAAAGGTTTGATGTCCTCGCGCGGCTTTAGAGCCAACACTAGGAATAATCTATGGTTGGTTTATAGCAATAAATTAAACACTGACGTGTCGCTTGCGAGTAATCGCGAGCTGATATATTGGCTGGCTAAGTTAGAGGTCGATCCTTTGATTGAGTGTTTCAGCTTTGGGTATCAAGCCTCATTGAAGTTAGACGGTGCTCAAGATAAGTATTCATCCGTAGAAGTCATCAAAGTCGACTACAGTGATCGGCCATTTGAATTTCACCATTTATCTTCCGGCGCGAGCGAAACGAAATGCTTTCGTATTCCTTTCCTAAGTGAGGTGGGAGAGGAAGTTGAGGTGACTTATGTCCAAGTACATGAAGGTTATCTGGCTGCTCAAGCTACATTTTGTGTACGCTTGCTCAAGGTTGTTTCATTTGTTGCGCAGATTCGCGATGGTACTTGGAAGGCTGAGACCGAGAATATTTCCAATGTAGTTAGATCTTTCAAGAATGGAACAGTGCAGGACTTAATTGAGCTGTGCCATGGTATTGATGTCATGATAATAATCGGCATCTGTTGCAGGATGGTTCTGTCTGGGCAGTTAATTCTCGATCTTGAGCTGAATGAGTTTGGTCGGAAAAGCAAGTGGAGATTGCCGTGAGACAGCGAAAGTCTAGATCTGACATTGTTCAATATCTTCTAGCAACTCAACCATGGGCAGAGGTTCTGCTAGAAGCAATGGAACCCAAGACCCGTGAGAAATATTTGAGCCGAAAAAAAGCATTAGATTTATATGTCGAAGGAGAGCCACTTGCGACTATTTATCAGCTAACCGGAATTACTTCGCAAGGTATCCATCGTTTAATAACGAGGTGTATGAAACTGTCGCCAGAAGGAATAGTTTTTGGATACAGGGCGCTTATCCCCAACCTATCAATTTTAGGGTATGTCAGAACTGCACCCGTAGAATCTAAACTTCCCGAATCCAAGTCCGGATATGCGGGCGCATTGCATCAGCTCTTTCGCCGCTGCCCTGGATTAGAAGATCATCTGAACGACAAGATTCTAAAGAGAGGCAAACGGCAAGGCATTCACGAACACGCGATTAAGGCTCAAGCGCTGCATCGTAGCTTCATCGACTATCTGAAGCGTTGTGATTATCCCCGAGATGCTTGGCCGTTCAATACCACTTATCTGGGATATCGTTCTATAGCCAAGTATCTGAGTGATTACATTGCTACAAATTTTGACTCAGCTGTCATCGTGCGTGGGGATGAACATGCGAAAGCACATCTTAGTGTAAGTAATGGTGTAGACCCTATATTGCTTATAAATCAAATTCTTTCCGTCGTAGAAGTTGACAGTTATAAGATTGATGCGCATTTTGTTATTGGCGTGAGAAGCCTCGAAGATCTTGTGGTTTATGTCCCGATGAAGAGAATCAACGTGCTAGCTCTTGTTGAGCGCGCTTCAACCGCTGTTTTATGGTATCTGGTTGTTTACAGCTCTGAAGTGTGCGCTGCTGACGTTGTTCGGCTAATTACTGAAAGTCTAAGGGAAGTGCTGCCCGCACCGGTAAACCATACACTCGGATTGATTATGCCAGATGGTGGAGGCTTTCCAGCGGAAAAAATACCAGAAATGCGACATGCTCTCCCAACAGTGATAATGCCAGACAATGCATTGTCAAACCTTGCTGGCGCAATTTCCCAAGATCTAAGGAAGGAACTAGGTTTTTCGTTGTGCTATGGCGCACCAGGTCATTTTGAAATTCGTCCAAACGTAGAGCGTACTTTCCGAAACATGGCATTATCAATTTTTCAACGGTTTCCCAATACAACGGGGTCAAAACCTAAAGAAGGACGCGATAGCGTTAAAATAGCGATCAGGCTCAAAATGGTCGCTGACGAGTTGGAGGAAATGGTTCACTATCATTTTGGTCGTCATAACGCGCTTAAAACTGAAGGGCTGAATTTTCTAAGTCCCATGGATTATTTGAGACAAAAGCTTTTGGCAAACGAGGGGCATTTGATAAATAGAGTCCTGCCTATTCATAAAGTCGATAAGGTTACTCATTATCGTTTAGTTCGGGAAGTCACGGTAAGGTGTTATATAGACAAGGGTGTTCGACCTTTCATTACTATCGACCGTGTCCGCTATAGTAATCCGGTACTCCGTGACTCTGCTTGGTTAAACGGCAAGAAAATATTTGTCCATATCGACGAGCAAGATCTTCGTATTGTTCAAGCGTATTTCCCAGATGGCTCCCCCATTGGCCCGTTGCGTGCGGCTGGTAAGTGGGGTGTTACCAGGCATAGCGCAAAAACGCGCAAGGCCATTAACAAGCTACGCTCTGAAAGATTATTGCAGCTACTAGATTCCGATGACCCAGTTTTAAAGTATTTAGAGTATAAGAATCAGGAAATAGCTGCGTCCAAAAGCGGGAAAAAATCCGCAGTAGCATCTGAACTAAAGCGTGTACAAATAGAAGTAGAAAAAGGTAAATCTTCGCTTACGGTGGACGTTGCCCCAGAGTTAACCAATGATGACGAAGTGGTCGTGTTTGCAGGCGAAACGGAAAAAGTCAGCGTACCATTGCAGACATTAATTCCCACGTTGATGCCTGATCTAAAAAAATTATTAAATCGCTCATAACCTGGAGCGCAATTCTGTGGATTTCGACCCCAAAGATTCCGCGTTAAGAGAGCAACTTCTTCCTGATCATCCGATGGTCAAGAAAAGTTTTATTGCATTTACTCCATCTATCGAATGGGCCTATCAACAGATCAGGGACTTGATATGGTTGAGCGCGCCCAGTATGTATTTTAATTCTGTTCCGCGCATGGGAAAAACTCTCTGTGCTAAAGCTTTAGTAGACGTTATCCGTTCAGAATTTCCAGATCGTTATGTGGTTTTGGTTACCGCAGATGTCGCTGGCTTAGAAGGAATAATCAAAACAATTGCCATGAGTATTGGCCTCATTATGAAGGCGAGAGAAAACCTAATATCCATTCGCGAGAAAGTTTTGACACACATTTCTTGTGAATTATCCTCGATAAATGGTTCGCATTTTGTGTTAGTTGTAGACGAAATGCAGTGTCTTAAGATTCAGGATTATCTACAACTGCAAGTGTTGCAGAATCGCCTAAGCCTCGCAGGTGTAAACATGACCAATGTAGGATTTGCTCAGACGGAGATTAATAGCGTGCGCTCGTCTTTAATATTGGGTCAAAATGCTGCTGTCGTTGCTCGTTTTCTGAGCGAACGCGTTGAATTTTCTGGATGTCAAAATTCGAAGTGGCTGGCAGAAACGCTGAAAGGTTTTGATGAGAACTTAATATATCCGTCAGGCAGCGGATGTAGCTACACGAATTTTTTTCTTCCCTTGGCTTACTCTAACGGCTTTAGACTTAATAATTTCGCCGATTTGATATTCGAAAGAGCGAAATATTGCATACGGAACTCAGTTAAACCAGAGTTACCCACAGCGCATTTGTTCGCGGCGCTGGGCTATATGATGATTGCCGTACGAGTTCTAGATAAAAGCGATTTTGAATTGACCGCTCCAATGATTGATGCGGCGATCTCGAAATCGGGAATGGCGAACTTTGCAAAGCTCATGGAGTAAAAGGCATGAAAAAAGTTCTTTCGTTCGTTAGAAAGCTTGTACCATTTGAGTCGATTTGGCTTATCCTTATCAAGACTTTAACCCTAAATAAAATGCCCTACATTGACTTTCTTAAACTTATCGAGCGAGATGGATATTCGAGTGAAAGATCTTGTCGATCGTGGTGGTCTACTGATTGTGTCTCATTGCATAAGTTAGAATCTTTGCTACAGCTGGAACGGGGAAAGTTACACAACTCATTCATTGAAAATGCGGTTCCTTTAGCGTCCTCTGGTTTAAATCTTAAGATCAGGCACTGTCCTCAATGTATAGCGTGCAACTACCATTCGTCCCTGTTCACTCTGCCTTATTTTACAAACTGTCCGTGGCATTTTGATGAGCTGTTCGATTGCGCTAGTTGTGGAATATCTGTCCAATGGGCGGGTATCGATTTAGTGAGTTCCGGCGATAGTTCTAATCTAATCTGCAAACATGCACAATCTTTGAGTTTGCAGCCTTACCATAAATTCAGCGATAACGAGCTTTCAGTTGTTAATCATTGGTGTAGTGAATTTGTCAACTGGTTATCTTCAGCAGATAAAATTGTTGCTCACGATGTTCTCCTCGCGCTAACGGCGTCCGCTAGCCTTCGGCGGCAGGTGGATTTATTATTCTGTTATTTAAAACCAAGAATCGGATCGCCATTTTCGCAATTCTCAAATACAGAGTTCCCAGTTATACGTGTTGCGACTTCTACCGACGCTGTTAGATGGCTTCAAATCAGGCAAATAAGAAGGAAAAAAGCTCGATCTAGCTTCCTACGGTCGGAATGTGAAGCATCGTCTATTATTTGCGATAAAGACATGATCGCTAGTGCGAAGTCGCTTCGGCGATTCATAACGAAGAATTTTTTAAACAAGCATAAAAAATGTTTCAAACGGTTAAGAAAACTTACGCATGATCAACGGTTAAGACTCGACTTTGATTGTAGGTGCAGCTGTTCGATTGCGTATTCTTGTTGGCTATTTCAGCTTCTAGAGGTTGATAAATTCTCTTCCGTTTTTGCAAAAAAAAAGCGGAAATATCGTAGTCCTAGACATGTGAAAGGCTACCCTAAGTCTTTCTTTAAAATAGACTTAATTAATTGCATGGTAAAGTTTCACAGTGCTTGGGCTGCAATTGAATTTTCGGAGCGCGAAATTCCATTTTCCAAGCTAGAAATTCATTGCATTGGGGGAGGGTTTCGTGGGGTCTATAATTATTCATATTTTTGCAGCCAACCCCCCTCTAATGCAAGCGATGACGAATGCAGTGTTTCTCATTATCTTGTTGAGCCGACGTATGTTAATTCATGCAATCTTTTTAGATGCAAAAAGGTAAGGGGTAATAATCTTTCCGTTTCGTTAGTGGAGGCGTTTCAACCCGAAGAAGGCTTTAACACCAACACAGCTGTGGCGTACAAGTTGTATCTTGGGGGTGGCGTATCTCGGGATACATTTTTTGTAACTGTAGATTCTCCGAGATATCCAACGTGACACAGTTGCAAAAAATTCAGCACTTATCCTTAGTTAAGTTTGAGAACTCTGCGCTCTCAGTTGCGTGCTAATTGAGATTTTTTAAGTTTTGGTGGATGCTTTTTTCTATTTCTAATTTTCTATATTCTTTGATGATTATCGGATGAGGTCTAGTGCCTCTTAGTAAGGATAAGCGTGTACGTGACAAAGATTCTAATCAGATTATGAAATGCTTGCGTCAATTTTGTTATCAGACGCTGCTGTGCCAATTCCGGCTCACGGTCGCTGTTGAAATACCGAGTTCCTTTGCCGTTTCTTTCTGATTCATGCCGCGCTGTCGACACGCTCTAATCGCCTGTATTTTGGGTAGGGGAGTCCTTCTACCTGCCGGCATCCCGACTAGGAGGCCCTCCTGAAACTCGCCAGGCCATTGCTTCATGATGCCCAGTGCATCGAGCTCACTTCCTTCCTCACCGAGATGCTTGAGCAGCTGCTCATGCGACTGTCCACGGTCAAGGCTCGCCGCCACAGTGAGCAGGGTGAGAAGGTCAATCCCAAGCGCCGAGGCCAATTCCTCTAGGGTATCGAGAGTCACGCTGCTACGAGCATTCTCTAAGTTGTAGATATGCTTTTGATCAAGCACACCCTGGAGGTCATCCTTATTCAGGCCTCGCGACCTTCTCACGAGCCGCACCACGGCCGCTAATGACTGTTTCAGTGGCATGGAAGCTCCCCAAAGCTGAGGATAGAGCCACATTGATTAATTTCAATCCATGGAATATATTCCCTGCAAATGCAATTTCTGGTGCACGACGCTCATCCATCGATGCAGTGCGCACTGAAAGGGCACTCCGCCAATTTATGAAAATGTTTAGGGCGGGGAAGCCGATCCTTAAGGGGGAGGCAGTCGCAGCGGCTCGAATTTTCGAAATCTGTTTGCCGACTGATCTCCCTAGCGGCAGCCTCTCGTTGGATGAGGCTGCTGTAATGCTCACCGCCTGAAGCGGCAGACCATTCACTACAAACCCCAGTGCATCGCCTTCGCGATGGATTCAACGAGAAACCGATGTTTAGAACAGACGATAATGATTTGGCAGGCGTTCCAGGAGTTTTCGGGGAGGGCCTTGCGCACTGGCATGCAGTTTCCAGGATGCTCAGGAAGCACTGGTTCCACCTCACCGTAAAAATGATCGTGAAGGGTAGGGCGCAAGAGTTTGAATTGATGGTCAATGACGAGCCAAAGCTTCAGCAAGTGCTCCAGTCACAAGACGATGAAGTCTTCGTCAAAGAGATTCAGATTGTCACCCCAGCCAACATGAATGGTGGCGACGCTTGGCGGATGGAGAAGGTCGAGAGCTTGGCTCTAGGACACGATTCGGATGGTGACGCCGTCTGTGTAGTGACAGTTGAGGGTGGCGCGAATTACCACGACTCGTATCGTTCCAGCCTGGATGTGACGACGTTGACCCATATGCGACCTCTTTACGATCGCCGCGCTGGGAAAGGCGTGCACTGACTCGTCTGAGGAGTAGCGGGAATGGCTAGCGCGGATGGTAACGAGCTGTTGAATGATGACCGTACTTTTATTGAAGGCGCATCACTGAGTTTGGACGAGGCACGTGCACTTGTGTCTGAGCGCTTTCCCAGGAAGGCTTATTGCATGGTCGAGCAGTGGACTCTTTTCCAAGCAGACGTATCCGCAGATGATCTGGCCAAGATTCACGCCGCTGGGCATCTTCCATTGGTGGTCTTTGCCCACCGAGTGATAGAAGATAGCCGAGGTCGCTTTCAGCTTGGTGATTGGGTGCGGTCGAGTATATGCACATCATTCGACGGTAGCATCCTGGCTGAGACGAAGAACACGTTGTATGTATTGGTTGGCCCAGGTCGACGTCAAACGGCGAGTCTCAAGACGATTTTCTCTTTTTTCTGATCGCGTATAGCAGTGGTCAGTCCATCTGGTAAGGACACTTAATGCCCGGCTCCATCGATGTAGATTTTCACAGCAAACAGCATTCTGACTTTGATCTTCAGTGCATAGCCGGAGCCGTTTCTCAAGGCTTCGATCAGCCGGTGACTGCATACATCACTGAAGCCTTCATCAAGTCTCGGACATGTGTTGGAGTGGTATTCGGACATCAAGGGGACGACCCTCACGGCAGGTTCGAAGACGGCCGGGTTATCCAAACCGGTGTTGTGGTGATGGCTCAGAAGGAAGGGGGTTATTGGGTCTTATCAGATGAGGCGGGCAGCAGGTACGTGCTTGTTACATTTCGACCGGATGGTGGAAGCGAGAGTCTGCTGAATTACCTAAGAACGGCAGAACCGCAACCAGAGCTACCTTGCTGAGCTGAACATGAACGATATTCCCACGAACGGCTAGGCTCTACCTGAAATCGAGATTGAAGAGTTCAGAGCGCGTTATCCGCAGCTTTTCTCGGATCCTAGAGTGGATGAGATCTACTGCAATTTAGGCTGGCGCGGTCTTCTCTTTACTCTCTGCGATACGCTGCAGGCACATTTAACGCGGCATCCTGGTGTTGCGCCGGTGACTATCGGGCAGATCAAATCTAAGTTTGGCGAGCTCCATTTCTTTTACGACGGTGGTGATTCGTACTGTCGTGGAGCGGTAGATCTGGCGGAAAGGCTCTCTTTAAAAACTTGTGAGAGGTGCGGGGCTCCTGGCAGCCTTGTCGGAGGGCAGTGGGTAAACACTCTGTGTTCGACCCACGACGGTAGCAGTACTGAATAAAGCCGAAGGATCCGACTGATATAACTGGCGTGGCGTGCCGCTTTCGCGGACGGCTGTTGTAAACCGAGCCACTACGCGTCTCGGCCCTGCCGGGCTTCCATCCTCACGTCTTCGGCCGAAGGCCTACGCGCTCCGCTTGCGGGTAGATGAGCCACGCTCCGGTCAATGCTCCATGAAGCGGAGTGCATTTTGATCAGACGGCTGAACCTCATTGGCCTGATCGACAGGTTTCGCCCTTGCTGACGACAGTATTCTGAATTCACGCGCGGACACGAACTCGGCTACGTGAACTCAGTATCAATGGACGGTAGTGCTTTCAAAGGCGCCTCCACTGGGCAGCCACCGAGTAGTGAAGAACTTTGCAAACTCTACCGCTCCTTTGAAATTCAACTGAGATGACGCATAGGATTTCATGAGTAGTGAGCGGGGGAGCGTCCAATCCCATTTTTCCCTGATGAGATTCTCGACTCCTTCTAGTAAGGCTTCGATGTCGTCAGGGTCTAGCTCAGCGATCTTAGCGAGGGCGTCAGCGACATTTTTTTGTGACCCTCCGATGGACAACGCAAGGCCTGAGCTCTCACAACTCATTCCTACATGATTGAACATGAGTACCAGAGCGTCATTGGTTTGGTCACCACGCCAGGTCAGTAGATGAGTTTTCGAGTCAGACCCGTAGGTAAATTCATCTACCAGCCCGAGAGATCTGAAGGATTTACGGGCTTCGGTGAGTAGTTCCTGCGCCTTGCTATCAATGAAGGGACAGGGGGTGTCCTCGGTCAGCACAGCCCTCATTTCCTCGCGGACATGATCGTGCACCATCGCACCGAGCCCGTCGAATTGTGGGGGCTGACCGCCCCGAGCGGCTGTTACGACGATCACCTTTTTTTCAATATCTACATCCAGTACCCGCCAACGCCGGCCACCAAAGATGATTCGCTGACCCTTCATCAGAGGCCGACTTACAGGTATTGACCCAAGCGGCTTGCCCTCGCGGATAAGCCTGAACTCTTCATCGCTTGTGAAGGCGCTATAGAATTCGTAATGGTTAATTAATCGTTCGCCGACTTCTCCTGGCAGCAGGTGACCTGAGCTGTCTTGCACGATCAGTTTCTTCTCGCCGAGTCCCTTCAGTAGAGCAAAGAAGTCGGGCTTGGAAATGCTTTTGAATGTCCCGCTTTCAACGAGACCACCCCATAGCTGCGCCGCGCTGGCGCCTCCTTGCTGTGCGATCACTGACAGAATCTGTTGCACCAGAGTAGAGGCGTGCAAACCTTCAGCTCTTGGTGGCTCGAACCAGTTACCAATAAGCAGCCTGATCATCGCGATGGTTTGGACGAGGTTCTGGCGAAGTAGGTCTGATAACAACGATTGATCTGTAAGCTCACGTTCCTGACAGTACGCCCGCAGCGTAGCAGGTTCACCGTTCCGGCGACCTGACCGACCTAGACGTTGGCGAAGGCTTGCGACTGATGGCGGAGAGCCTATCTGGACGACAGTCTTGATGTTGCCGATATCTATCCCTAACTCCAAGGTCGTGGTGCATACAGCGGATGCTGGAGGTGTACCGGCCTTGAGTGCGCGCTCCGTGTCTTCTCGCAGATCTTTCGAGAGGCTGCCGTGATGGGGAAGAAACTCATTGGGCATCCCGCTGATCTCACAGAGCCGCCGCAACCGATCCGCGTACCACTCCACCTCTTGCCGGCTGTTGGGGAATATCAGGTTGTTACTGCCGCGCAGCACTTTGTACATGTGCGCCGCGATGGCATGCCTCGAGCCAGATTTGTCTTCCTCTTCCTCTTCCTCTTCGTCTCCATCTATGTCTTGGTCGCTGTCGGCGGTTGGTAGTTCTACCTGACGGAGCTTTTGCATGGGCGGCATCATGTAACCGCGCACTTGCACCTGAAGATTCTGGCCAGATGATTTCGATTCAACCACCTGAACCCGTTGAGGGTGCCCAGGCCTGAGAAACTCACTCGCTAGCGACATGTCTCCCAGCGTGGCGGACAAACCGACCCTCGGTAGGGTTCTCCCCGCTACAAGCTCTACACGCTGCATCAATGACTGGAGCTGCTTACCACGCTCGCTGCCTATGAAAGCATGCAGCTCGTCAACCACGATGTAACGCAGGTTCTGGAACAGCCCGGCCAAACTCGAGCCCCTGTTTACGAACAATGCTTCCAGAGACTCAGGTGTAATCAGCAGGACGCCGCTGGGAGACTTGAGAAACTTGTGTTTTTTGCTTGCTGACACATCGCCGTGCCACGCCACAACAGGGAGATCCAGTTGTTCACACAGTCGACTCAGTCTGTCCCACTGATCGTTGATGAGTGCCTTTAGTGGGCTGATATAGAGGACAGCACCTGCAGGGGCGGGGTGATTCATCAGGTTCGTGAGGATGGGCAAGAACGCAGCCTCAGTTTTACCCGCAGCTGTTGAGGCCGCGATGATCACATCACGGTCAGCATCGACCAGCGCGGAAATCGCCCATTCCTGGGCGTCCCGCAATGCTGTCCATCCTTGGGCCCAAACCCACTGTTGGACGTCTGGATGCAGGCGCTCGAAAGACGAGGATTCAGAGTTTGAAACTGGTGAGCTCATCGTCTGCCTCGATGCTTAGATCCTGCATGGCGCCGTCGTCCTGAGCAATCTGGACAGCGCCTACTAATGTACGCCAGTCCGCTCCAGGGTTCTGCTCCAGTACGGCGAGCAAGTTGATGAACGCCGTAATAGTCGTACGTGGCGTCCGGAAGTAGGCTTCCCCCAATCGTTGGTTGCAGTGCGACATGAAGGCAGGAATTGCCTCATCCGGCATCAAATACTTGTCCGGGTCGCCGTAAGCATAAACGGTGCGCAGCTTTTGAAACAGTACGTAGAAGTCTTCCGGAGTCAGGCTGCTTAGGCGGATTACTGGCCCGGAAAGGTCGATCAATCCAGATTTGGCAAACGTGTTTTCAGCAAGCCGTGACTGCAAGGCGGGGTAACTGTAGAGCCCGCGACGCGTATCCATCAAAAACTCTGGCGTACCGCCAAGCACGAAACCTAGACCCTCAGTCGAGCCTTGTAAGGAATCATTCAAAATCCGCAAGATCTGCTCGTAGTTGGCGTTGCGTGCCTGGGTGTTCGCAAGCTTGTACAGGTTCACTAGCTCGTCCAGGCAAATCATGAGGCCGCCAAACCCTGCAAGCCGGACGAATCGCGACAGCAACTTCAGCTGATCGTAGACCGATGCGTCATCAATAATGGTTCGGACACCAAGCGCCGAACGAGCATCTGTCCTGGTAGTAAATTCTCCTCGTAGCCATCGAATGGCATCTGCCTTCAGCTGCTCGTTGCCTTGTTCAAACCCTTGGCAGTATTTGGCAATTACGTCGGCGAAATCGTAGCCGTTTACCATCTCAGTGAGCTCGGCCAGAAATTCGCGAATAACGGCTTCGCTCTCGACACCTCGAGTTTTGGCTTCAGATTTGGCTTGAGAAATGAATTTCTCAACAATACCTTGCAGCGCGCCACCGTCCGGTTTCGTCCGGGTGGACATGTTTTTAGCGAGCTCGGCATACAGGGAGCGTGCTTGTCCTCCGGATGCATGAAGTCTGCGGTCGGGATTCAAGTCGGCGTGCATTGTGACCAGCTTTCGCTCCATCGCAATGCCTCTGACAAGGTTGAGAAAAAAGGTTTTCCCCGCACCATATTCGCCTACAACGATCCTAAAGGCGGAGCCGCCATCAGCTAGTCGATCTATGTCTTTCAGAAGAGCGTCCAGCTCTCCCGCTCGACCCACCTGAATTAGATGTTGGCCCGCACGGGGAACTACACCGGCTCGCAATGACTGGATGACCGCATCGCGATCTTTGGGGCGTATCGTGCTCATAAGGCTAATTCTTCCAGGATATCCGGGTTGATCTCGATGGGGTCATCCCCCTCGGAGACTGGCATGTCGAACCGTTCAAACGCCATGTCGTTGATGTGCTCGAGAGCACCGTCCAGCATGAGTTCCATATCAGTGGCAACATCTTCCAGCTCTTGGCGGCTCCATTCTCGGCGTGACACGATCATTCGCAGAAACGCTGAGTGTTCTGTGTCGAGCCCATGCACAGTCGCCGTATGATCAGTTGGCTGATCCCTGATACTGACTTTCACGATAGGCGGTTCTGGAGATTCATCATTGAATACCTCTGCCAGCAATGCTGAAACCGCTGCCGTCTCGCGTTGGAGCTGCGCAATTTTGTCCATGTCCAAATTGAAGGCTTGGGAGGCGTCATTAACGCTTGGCGTACCACCGGCCTGTTTGGCACTAGGCTCGGCACCAAGTGCGGACGCAATGGAAGAATTCCTAGAAGGGGTGATGGCCGCGCCGTGTAAATCCCCGTAAAGCAGCTGTGGATCCAGCTCAAGTGTTTTATACACGCGCTCCAGCAGCCGGACTTCCTGGGGCGAAACGTTTCCGTCAGCTTGAGCGAGATGAGCTAGGAACCCAGCTATGCTGCGTTTGGCGTCGGCATTCAGAGGGCTTAACTTTTTCTTTAGGCTCGCCAGTGTAGGCGGCTGAAGAATTTGGATTTGCAGGTGGGCTTTGAGCCGTTTCTGATGAGATACGCGGAGATGACTCCAGGAATCGATATGCCGCCCTAGCTGGGTCATCTCATCGCTTGAGCTTTCACCATCGACGGCCGCAACCGCGCTTGCCAAATCCAGTGTTACTAGAGCAGCGTGATAGTCCGAAGTTGTCCGAAGGCTTCCATCATCTTCACTCGTCGCAAACAATACGATCGTGTCCGAATTTTTGGGAGTACGGCTACCGGATAGTACATCTGGCTCAAAGCCGATATTCAAAGACTCGAGGGCTCTTGCCAAGGCTACAATTGTTCCACGAGGCAAAGCTCCTGAAGATCCAAAGCGATCTGCCAGATCCCCCAAAGTCATCACCAACTGCTCATCCCCGACTTGGATTTGCAGTTCAGCGATTGCATCCTTCGCCGCTGCCGGCCATAAGGCCACGGGCAGTTGCAGAATACCCTCCAGATGTGCGGCTCCTTCAGGGTTACGACCTAGGTATCTGCTGTATGGGTCGAGGACTATCGTGCACTCATCCACTATAGCCTGCAGCTTGTTACGCGTTGCCGACGTAGCGGAAACATCCGGTATATCACCCAACGCAATTTCGGGAGCGCTCAAGCGCGAAGAGGCGGATCGATAGGCGATTTTGAGCAGGGTCTTATTTTGGGTAAGCACAAGGCCCTTCGGATAAAGGGCGGAATATCGGGCCAGGAACAGCTGCGCAAACTGATCCGCGCATCTGCTCACAGCAGTGCGGCGGCTGATGTTAGGGTCTGACTGTACCCATGCTATTGCCCACGCCGCGTTCAGGGGATGTTTGTCCAAAGCCATTTGGCCTAATGCCAGTCGTAGCGCAATCGGCAATTCAAAGCCATTCGACTCAAATCGAGGCGGTGCATTCAAGTACATCTGCGGTTCCACATCCATGAGTTGTATGTGGTTGAGCAGATTCGACGCGTAGTTTCGAAACGATGAATTGTCCCCGTAGAGGGTTTTAAGACGCTCAATCTCCGCTGCGATGGTCGGGAGTTCCGAACGCGCGGCCTCATCTGTAATTGAATCAATGATGGCCCGACGCTCGAGACCGTAAAAAAAGATGAAGACATATCCTATATCCACACTGGGTGCACAGCGGCCCTCGGACAGCCATTGCAGGTACCCACGTCGTGCTGCAGGAGAAATGCCGCTGTAACTCGGCCAATACCCGGTTAGCTTCTCAGTGAGATCCACATGCGCAGCGTGCACAGTCAACTGGCCGTCAATCAGCGAGGGCTCTTGGTCAAACGCCCGATCTGCTCTCTCAGTGAAATACACAAAGGCAACCTTAAGGGCCTGTCCACCGACGGTGATGGTTTCATCTTTTCCAATCCATCGCGCTTTCGGGGTTAGGTTTTTAGGCTTGGGAATCGTGAATTGCTGCTCAGGCGAGCTCACCCTGATCGTATGGAAATCTGAGCCAGCGCGGTCTCCGCTGTTCACATCAACGCTGATTTCAGATTTTTGCTCGTGATTTGACAAGGAGGCGGTCTGACCTAATGAGTCGGCTAGGATATTCGTTTTAAGGCGAGGAGGGCGCTTCGGTAGCGCTGCGGAGTACTTCATTATTAGCCAAATGACGGCAACGATTCCTGCCAAAACTGCGACTGTGAGCCGCAGCTTTGATGGTGCAGCGGCGATGGCCACGACCAATATCAGTATCAAGATCACCGCGCTCGACATGCCTAGGCTGCTTTTTTGCTTCCGTGCCATCAGGCGCTCCATGAAGTTCGGCTGGCTTATTGGCAGTATCTGCATTTTTTCGATTGGCGCCAAGCATGGCAGTTGATGTAGGTTTATCTCGCCGACGTACCGCAACAAAATTCTCCTTAGATTGAGCTAGGTGGAGAGCATCGTCCTTATTTCTGGAATCGCGTACCTTGTCTCTAACGAAGTCATCGTCGCGGGTTTGCGTGCAGCAGAGGTTTGGCCGCTGCTAAGCCAGGCGCAGAGATGGCCCTCGTACTATGCCAATTCGGCAAACGTCGTACTTCATTATCACATCGGGCCGGATCTTAAAGACGGGGTATCTTTCTACTTCGAAACGTTCGGCTTAATGCGCACTTCGATGAATCGCGGATGAGCGCTTTGGCCGCTATCACTCCGTCGCGATAATCTGACTTTGTAAAGTAGCGTCCGCTTAGGCCGGAGCGCTACCTAGCCTTGACCGTCCACAACTGATCCATTTTGGTCGTGTAGCTCTGACTCATCAGCTCCCGACGCATCGCCCAACCAGGCGCTGCTGGCACACTCGCTACCCGAAGGATTCCCTTTCCCCAGCGGCCATTGATCTCATCCAGAACGCTCATGACCTTGTCTGCCATTACAGGTTGCGAATGAGCGAACAGGTCATCAGTGAACTCACCAGGCTGCCGTAGATCCATCAGCAGAACCTCCGCCTTACTGTATTTGTAGCCCGGTCGGAAGAGGCGATTGACCGCCTCGGTTGCGGCCTTCGTCATGAGTCGCACGTCGTTGGTCGGGTACGGCAATTCCACCAGAGCGCCATTTGCATATTTCGCTTCTTGGGGATTGAACATCCCGGTTCTAACGCTCACACGGATCTTCTTGCATAGCGAGTTTTGTGCTCGGAGCTTTTCCGCCGCGCGTTGTGTATAGGTAGCGACCGCTTCCCTAATCGGCTCAATTTCGGTGAGCCGCGTACCGAACATCCTGCTACAGCAAATCTCCTGCTTGGGAGGATCAGCCTGACCCAACTCCAGGCATGAGGTGCCGGCAAGCTCGCGACCAGTCTTCTCGATCACCACACTGAATTTCTGGCGAAGCATCGTCGGGTCGGCTTTCGCTAAATCCATGGCCGTCTTGATGCCCATCACTTCCAGGTGCGCCTTCATGCGCCTGCCGATGCCCCAGACCTCGCCGACATCGGTGTTGCGCAGCGTCCAGTCACGTTTGAACGGGTCGCACAGATCCACCACACCACCAGTGATATCTAACAGGCGCTTAGCGGTATGATTTGCCAGCTTCGCTAGGGTCTTGGTGCGGGCAATACCCACCCCGACTGGAATTCCCGTGCGCTTGAGAAGAGTGGAGCGCACGTGTCGCCCAAAAGCAGGTAGATCGCCAGGTATGCCAGTGAGATCGGCGAACGCCTCATCGATGCTGTAGACCTCGAGCGCTGGCACCATCGATTCGATAATGGTCATGACGCGTTCGCTCATGTCGCCGTACAGAGCGTAATTACTGCTGAAGGCCACGATTCCATGCCGGCGTAGATGGTCTTTGATCTGGAAGTACGGCTGCCCCATCTTCACAAACGGTTTGGCGTCGTAGCTGCGTGCAATCACGCAGCCATCGTTGTTGGACAGCACCACGATGGGCGTTCGCGCCAGGTCGGGCCGGAAAACCCGCTCGCAACTCGCGTAAAACGAATTGCAGTCAATCAGAGCGAAGACAGGTTCAGGTGTTGTCATGATTGCGAACGCTGTATTTCACGACACCCCAGATCACGAGCTCATCGCCCTCCATTACATGCCTTGCCGGATATTTTGGGTTCTCCGATAAAAGCATCACGGCGTTCTCACGCAGAAGCAGGCGCTTGCAGAATGGCTCTGAGTTCAGCGCCGCGATGACGATATCGCCACTGACCGCATCAACGCTGCGATCGACGACCACCAGATCCCCTGAATAGATGCCGGCGCCCTGCATGCTGTCTCCATCAATTCTCACCAGGTACACATGCGGCGCGCGGATATCGAACAGCTCATCGAGGGAAATGTGCTTTTCGATGTGATCAGCCGCTGGTGAGGGGAAGCCCGCCGGCACCCTGGATGAATAGAGGGGCAGTTTCCTGCCGCCAGACGCGAGAGGGCCGAGAATGGTGATGCTCATGATGCAAGCCTTAGGGGTTGACTGTACGTATATACAGTTAACGATTTGGTTCACTTGCGGTCAATCTCTTAGGTACGACAATTCGACGGGTGACATCATGTGCGGACGCTATTCGATCTACGAATCGATGGATCACTACCTCAAGGAGCTTGCGCTAAAGCAGCTGGTGATCAATGGCTATGACCTCTGGCCTGTCGAGCGTTACAACGTCGCGCCGTCTACGCGGGTGGAAATTATCCGGCCAGCGGGAGAGGGCTTGAGTGTCGATAAGGTTAAATGGGGATGGGCGCCGTTCTGGGCGAAAGGAAAGCGGCCTGACTCAATAAACGCGAGAGTCGAGACTGTCATGACCGGGAAATTTTTCAATCAGCTCTGGCCAAATGGTCGCGTACTCGCGCCGGCGAACGGGTGGTTCGAATGGGTCAAGGACGAAGATGATCCAAAGAAAAAACAGCCCTATTTCATAACACTGAAAGAGCAGATTCCGATGTTCTTTGCGGGTTTAGCTGAGGTGCATGAAGGGCTGGAACCGGACGAGCGGAACGGTTTCGTCATCATCACTGCCACGAGCGATGAGGGCATGGTCGATATCCACGACCGTAAACCTCTGGTTCTGGCACCTGAGCACGCTCGCGAATGGATTGATCCTGAAACTTCAGTTGAACGAGCGAAGGAAATCGCGATGGAGCACTGCAGGCCTGCTACCGATTTTCACTGGTACAAGGTTGGCAAGGATTTAGGCAACGTTCGTAACCAAGGCCCGCATTTAATTCAGCCCCTCTCGCTGGTCGAAGACGTCGATGACTGATTTCAGCAACAGTCTGAGAGCCGGCGTATCGGCAGCTGCGCGCCAGCGAACTGGGGGTATGGGGATGAGGAGGGGAATAAGGTTCTTCCATGTGCGGCCATCTGAATGTAAAAGCAGCCAGATTAGTCATGGAATTCCCGTCGTTTATTCGTACGTTACCGCTTCAATCGTTGATTGTCCGATCTCAATCAGGGACGGATTCCACCAGCATCTAGCCGGGTGACCTGCCAGCAGTTGGAACGACCCCATGTACCCTGAAGTCTACCTGTAACTGTTTATAGGTAAGGTACAGAGCAATGGATAAGACAATCACAGTCGATCAACTGGCTACCACCGACCTCAGATCAATCAACGAGATATGGCTCGGCGAGACTCATACCCAGCTATGCCTTTGGCGTGGCGAACAAGTCTTCACCCACGAGATGATGAGCGAGGGCACCCACGATCAGAATGTCAGACGCTTGTGCCTGCAATTGGTCAACCCTGAAGATCAAGCCGCAGTTGCCAGCGTTGAGTTGATCGTGCGCGAGCAGCTAAAAAGGATGGGGAAGGAGGGCGAGTTTTATCCGGCAGAGGAGGCGGATACTCATCAATAAGAAAAGGAGCATCGGCCATTTACAAGTCATCAACCCAAGATCTATTGTCGCTTGGAAACCGATATTTATATCGGTTGGCCGGGTGAAATACCTCAGGCGCAACTACCTGTAAGTGCGGGCCATGATTTATGGTGTAACCTTCTAGTATCACTCCCATCGAGAATCATTTATGTCAAAACTTGCCGAATTCCGCCAGCTTGAAAAACACCTCGCCGAACAGCTCCAAGCGCTCGAAGCCTTGAAGGGTGATGCTGGTCTCAAGAAAGAAATAGAATTCGAAACGAAGCTGCGCGATTTGCTCGCAAAATACGGCTACAGCCTGAAAGACGTGATCAATCTGCTTGATCCGCAAGCAGGTCGTCGCGCTCCAGCTATCGAGTCCAAAGCTGGCAGTCGCAAGCCTCGCCAGTTGAAGGTTTATAAAAATCCGCATACCGGCGAAGTCGTAGAGACCAAAGGCGGTAATCACAAAACGCTCAAAGAATGGAAAACAAAGCACGGCGCTGCGACCGTAGAGTCTTGGCTGACTAAGTGATTTCGGTTGAGTACAAGAGGCCCTTTGAGGGCCTTTTTCAAAGGTGCTCATAACCTTTCTGTGAATTACCAAATCAAACAGCCCGGTTGAGGATGCTTACAAGCGTTTGGATTTTTAATGTTCCATCAGAATGACTTGTTCATTAACCGGCTTGATGGTTGGCGCCTGCAGCAGACAGAGCCAAATCAGGCGCGCGTTGAAGGGGGCTTGGAGGGACGTGAAACCGCTCGGGTGAACGAGTGTTTGCAGTTCACGTTTTTGCTGAAGACACCAGACAGCGATCATTAGCTCAGAGTACGTGCGAGGCATATATTCGGCCATAAACGGGGGGCAGCATTTGGCAGCGTATGCAGACTCTCAACATGGATCAGGTAGGCCGGGGTGGAGGTCAGTAAGTCAAGTGTGTCTTCTGCTCTTTCCAGAAGCTTCAAGCATGTGCTGTGGGCCAGCCCCAGCGCTTCGGCACCTGGCAAAGACTGAGGTATGTCGTCTCTATAAGCAGCGGCTGGCGAACGCCTCAATGTACCGATAGGCTTGCTAGCGGAAAGATGTCTCTGGCTTCTACGATTGTACGACCACCTTCTTGGCGGGCTGCATTTAGCATGGCCTTGCCGATACTCTCCGTTGTCACGATAGCGCTAGGCGCTATCCAGCGGATCAGCGACAGCAAGGGGCTGGCCAGGTAATAGAAATAACGGTAAGACGGTGTTTTTGAGCGGAGCCTCTGGAGAGGCTGAATGATTCCCGGGCGAAAGAGGTACACGCCTTTGAAGGGCAGTTTCTTCAGGGCGTTTTCAGTCTTGCCTTTCACCCGCGCCCACATGCTGCTCCCTTTTTCACTGCTATCCGTACCCGCTCCCGATACGTAAACAAAGGTCATTTGCGGATTCCAGCGTGAGAGCAGCCGGGCAGCATGCACCGTCACCCCGTAGGTGATTTGGCTATACGCTTCTTCGCGCATGCCGGAAGACGAAACACCTAGGCAGAAGAAGCAGGCGTCAAAACCCTGCAACTCATCACTAAGACTCTCCAGCCCCATGAGATCGGCCTGTACCAGCTGTTTCAGTTTAGGATGAGCAAGTTCAACGAGCGAGCGCCCCACTGCAGTGACATGGCTAACATCAGGCGCGACAAGACTTTCGCGCAGTGCGCCCTGGCCCACCATGCCTGTGGCACCGAAGATCAATAGCTTCATTCAGAAATCAACTCCTGATTGCGCTCACGCCAGATTGCAGGCGTGTTACTCTCCCATTGCCGGAAGGCACGAAAGAACGAGTTCTGATCCTCATAACCCAGCATGTAGGCCACTTCCATGAGGCTCAGTGTCGGATCGGTCAGATACTCAAGCGCTAGTTGGTGACGTGTCTCGCCGAGCAAGCCTTGGAACGTAAGCCCCTCGTCGGTCAGTTTGCGCTGCAATGAGCGCTCGCTCATGGCCAGCTCAGCGGCGACCGAGCGAACATCGGGCCGGCCAGCGGTCAGCCTACAACGCAGCACCCACTTGATCTGCTCGGCCAGGCTGAGACTGAGCGCCTGTTGTTGTAGGCGTCGATCCAGCTCAGGAAGAAGAATATCGAGCAGCTCTGCGTTGTAGCTCACGAAGGGCTTGTCCAGATCGGAGCACCGCAGTGTAAGACAGTTACGCTTTGCGGCGAAGCGCACTTTGCAACCGTAATAGCTCTCGTAAAGTGCACGCGAACCCTCCGGGCGCATCAGCTCGACTGCCGCAGCGGTCAGACCTTGTGCGGTGCCACGCTTGCCTAATTCGAATAGCGAGGCCAGCGTTGCATCCACCAGTGCAGATGGCACCTCACGCTCATCGGCATGCAACCAATTCACCACAATTTCGCAGTTCTGGTTTCGCTCCTGCAGTATCAGCTCCTCAGGTGCACATAGGCGTTTGAAGCGCGCCACGCGCTGCAAAGCATCGCGGAAGTCCCGAGCATGGTAGGCCGCTAGAAATGCGGTCGGCATCGCACCGCCCTCTAGTCCCGTGGCGAGACGCAAGCCAATAGCAGGGTCATTGCTAATGTCCACCAACGAACGCCAGAGACCGCAGAACTGTGCCGTTGAAATCGGCGCTCCATCGCGGACGGAAGCAATCGGTAGCTGAGCAGCTCGCTCGACATCTGCACGACTGATTCCGACGCCGCTCAATCCCGCCCACAACGCATCGGGAATCCTAATTTTGTCCGGCACAGTATTTTTCATCTGATCACTTAGCCTGGAAGCCACCATCGACATTGAGCACATGGCCGGTCACAAAACTTGACTCGTTGCCCAGTAGCCAGCAGATGGCATTGGCCACCTCGGCAGGATTTCCGACTCGCTGCATCGGATGCATTGCTTCCAACTCAGCCAGATTGCTGTTCAGTTGCTCCGCAATGATGTCCGTTCGGATCGCCCCAGGTGCTACCGCGTTGACACGAATGCCTTGAGCTGCGTGATCCAGAGCAGACGACTTGGTCAGTCCAACGACGGCATGTTTAGTAGCAGCGTAGGTGCCGCCCCATGGGATGCCATTCAATCCAGCGATGGACGCCAAGTTGACAATGGAACCGCCTCCCTGCCTGAGCATTTGTGCAATCTCAAATTTCATGCAGAAGTACAGGCCCATCACGTTGATATCGAGCATGTCGCGGAAGTTGTCAGTTTTGGACTGATCCAATGTGCAGTATTCCTTGAAGATACCTGCGTTGTTGACGGCCATATCCAGACGTCCGAACTCAGCCACGATACCTGAGATCATAGCTTGGACGGCCTTCTCGTCAGACACATCGTTGCGTACAAAGCGCACCTTAGCGCCATGCTGGGCAATTGTGGCGATCTCATTTACTGCGATATCACCTGCTTCCTCGCGACGCCCGCTGATGATTACGCTGGTGCCTTGAGAGGCGAGCTTCAGGGCAACAGCTTTTCCGATGCCGGTAGCACCGCCGGTGATGAGAGCGACTTGATTGGACATTTCAGACCTCTTTGAAGTGGTGAGAAGAGTCGCTCTAACCTACGCTGCGCTCCTAAGTCAGGATATGCACAATGCGCCAAACCACTCGCAGACTGCGCCAAATATCTTTGTGATTCGGATAGCAGGCAGTCGTTACCGTTCTGAATGCGATCTAACAAGAGGGCTTCCGGGATTCTCGTGCGGGTTTCTGCCGGGACGTAGCCAGCACGATGCGCTGGATGCGTTAATGGTCGTTCTGAAGGGCCAGATGGTGAACTGGATATCAGATGCGGATATCACGTAATTCTTTGATGCCAGAGGAACCGGCTTCAGTCGTCGCGATATGGGCGCCTTGCCGACCTCTATATCCCAGGCCCAGAACCGCTCATCCCTACCCAGTAGGACGCCTCGCGTCACGTACTGATGCAGAAGCCATTTGGGTATTCCGCACGTACGGATCTGTGCGGGGGACAGGTAACTGTCATCCCTACCGCAACCAGTGGTTCGCGTTTGACGCATCATGCCGCTCAGCCCCGGCAGTCCTCGACAATCGTCAATTTCGAATAAGCGAGTGGAGGCACCAGTCAATAAACCCGCGTATATTAGGATGGCTATTAGCACCAGCTGGCCACAGGACATAATAGCCAAGTTCTGATTCGATCGTCGTGTCTGGAAGTGGGTTGATCAGCGTCCCGTTCGCTATCTCGCGACTCACGAGATGATCCCAACCCAACGCAATGCCGTGCCCCTGTGTTGCGGCTTCGATCACTAGGGGATAACTGTTGACGGTTAGACCCTTTGTGACAATGGCCGTGTTGACGCCATTCCGGTCGAGCCATTGCCGCCAGCTCATCCAGTTCCAGTGCTCATCCTCGAGTTCGATGAGCTTGTGTTCTGAGAGATCGCTGGCCTTTTGAAGTTCGGGACTGTTCTTAAAATATTTCGGACTGCAAACCGGAAAGATACGCTCGAGAAAGAGTTTCTCCGCATGGAATCCGTGCCACATGCCGTCGCCAAAAATGATCGCCGCATCGACATCGGTCGTCAAACAGATCTTCTCGACGTCCGAAATCATCAAGCGCGGCGTGATTTGCGGGAAGGCGGCGGTTAATTCGGGGAGCTTCGGCATTAGAAGCATATTGCCGATTGCTTGGTCGCATCCTATTGTCAGGACGCTTCCATCTCCCTTAGCCCGCAGATCAGTGGTCGCGCTGGCGAGGTTTGCGAGCGTTGTCGCGACCACATGCTGGAAGTTGCGCCCTTGTGGGGTAAGGCTCACCGAACGATTGTCTCTGATGAATAGCTGCACCCCCAAGTAGTTCTCGAGGGATCGAATCTGCTGACTGATAGCAGCTTGAGTGAGATGTAGCTCCAGCCCAGCTTTCGTAAAACTTAGGTTCCGAGCCGATGCTTCGAACGCGATCAACGGATCCAGCGGAGGAAGCTTTTGTCGATAATTCTTCATAAGTTTTATTTATCCAATTGCCTAAATAATGGCTGTTGGGCAGGCCGGAAGTATTAAATTATATTGTCCGAAAGAGGTATTCAAATCAACTGAAACCACTCGAACTTGATCAACTCGAGCAGGAGAAATAGTGTGCGGCGGCGCAGAATCGAACAGCTTTAGATGAGAATTCATCGCGATAGTGTGGAGCGCTCCCTCAGCGACTGAGGAACTGATTATGAGGTATTTTAAAATCTCGAAAATAAGTGAAGAAACGGCGTCTATTCGAAGCTTTTCGCTCGTAAATCCTTTGGCAGATATGCCGCTGCCGGAGTTCTCGGCGGGGGCGCATATCACGGTGCGCGCCCCCGAGACCATAAGTAGGCAGTACTCGTTAGCAAATACCCCTGGCTCATCGGATCATTACTTAAACTCGGTTCTCAGGGGGCAGGAAGGACGTGGCGGTTCGCATTGGATACATGAAAGCTTAAGATCGGGGATACTATAGAGGTAGAAGACCCTGCCAATAATTTCAGATTCGACGAATTGGCGGGCGAGGTTATTCTTATTTTCGGCTGCATCGGTATAACTCCTATCCTGTCGATGGCTAGACGCCTGCAACAAATCGGGTCAAGTATAATTTATATTATTGCGCGCGCTCAATTCAGGAGACTGCACACTAGAACGCTATAGTAAATTCGCCCCTGTGCGATAATTTAACGCTCATTCACAAAACATCACTGAGTCGACAGCCATCCCGATAACCGGCAGGTGCGACGCAGTACTTCGCTCACTACCATTTTCCACGCACAGTTCTTGGCATAACCACACAGTAGCCTTCTGCCTACATCCGAGGGTGGACGCTTTTCGTGCGGCGAGATTGCCACGGGGATACGTGTACACCACTAATTGCCTCACACAACCACACGCAAGCCTTGATCGTCTTAAAATACCTGCTAACAGCATTGCCCATTGTTTCCCGAAGAGCCTGCGTGAGCGGTTTCACGTACTGACGCACGAAATTAGGCAGTCAATCAACGATGTCCCGCAATGGTTTTCAACACCCGCGATCATCCGCCAGCTGCGGGGTCGACGGCGAGACTACCGCCATCAGGCCGGCTATAACGACCAAGAAGGTGCCCACTTGCATCAGGACACCATAGGGTTCGTCTGCAAACAATGCTGCGGAAACGGCACCAACGGCCACCTCTATCATCATATAAATTCCGAGCCGTGTTGGCTCCAAGAAGCGCGCAGCCCACAGGAACCCGGTGAGCGCGACCGCCCACCACCCTATTCCAATGATGATGATAGCCAGAATACCAGTGCCGTAGTCGATTGAAGGCTTCGCCTCCAGGCTAGGGCCCTCCATCACACAAGCCAAAAGTACCGCGGACAAAAGGGCGCCGATGCTGAAGATGAAGTTGCTGCTGGAAGGGTCGAGACGTGAGTGCGTGTACATGCCAGTGCTTGCGACCGACCACAGGACGCCACCAGCGAGGCCAAGCCAGTCGCCGATTTCGCGCGGCAATGGGATGCCGGTATTGCCACCCTGTAGAACCAAGAATATTCCGACCATACCGATAGCGATCGCCGCGTAACGTGCCAGGGAGGTCTCCTGTTTGAACCATAAGCGTGCGATTAGAATGCTCCATACCGGCGTCAAGTAATATAAGACCACCACTACTGCGACATTTCCATACAACAGGCCAGCTGAATAAAGCGTGAATGATGCCCCGCCGATACCGGTAGATAGGAGAGCGTAACGGTTGGATGAGTAAAGGGATGTCCGGTAACGCCAAGCGGCGGGCGCCAGAGCCAAGCAGGCTACAATCACCACGTACACGGTGCCCCAGACACCAGCACCAATGGATGCTTCTATATAGCGGGCCGGTATCCAATATACGCCCCACATGACGGGAACTAGGAGCGCGACCGAGTGCGCTGTAATCAACTTTCGTGTAGATACTGCGCTCATTCGATACTCTCCATAGACGTCACTGTGACTATAAAGTGTCTAAAACCCTGCGCTCGTTAGTCAGTTCGCCTGCTCAGGCACCCCTTTCCGTGTTGAATCATTACAGCTCCGATGAGCACGATTTTCTCAGAGTTAAAAAGCAAGATAAAATGCCCCCTCGGGAATAAACAGCCAGACGCTCAAGCAGATAATGCTATTCAAGAGGAGCAGTTCCAACAGCAGGAGCATTCAAGTCAGATGGTCTCCCACTGCTACCAATAGAGGAGATGAATTTTTGTTAAATACCGCTTGTCTGGGTTGGTAAAGGGTTGCGCACACAGCGAGCAAATGGATAAAAACATATTACATATCCACGCCCGCTGTATCGGCCTAGTTACTGGATTCCAATTTTGAGTCCAAGAGCATTGACCACCAGGCTCTGGAAGTGGTGTACCGGCGCTTCGGTCACCTGGACACGATCACCTCCAACGACGAAGCGTCCTTGATTGTATCCAATGGATTTCAGCCCTCTCTGCACGTTCTCACAAATAGGGATATCTTCCGCGTACTGCAGCGTATCGCGCTGGAATTTGATAGTGCCTTCCAACTCCTCGCTAACGGTTCCGTCCTTCGTGAACCAGTCGTGGCGCTCATAGGATGTCGTTGGAGTGAGCGGGTCGACACGCATAACCGAGAGTTGTTCTTCGCCCGGATAAACCCAGATCGTGAGATTGGGCCACAGGAACCACCCACCGTAACCGTCGATGTCGTTTCCGCTCACCTGATAGGCCGCGCTGTCACGAGTTGTCCGAGTGGAACAGTGACTGGTGAATATTCCATTGGAATAGGGGTTGTAGGCTTCATCGCCGAAATCGACCAGTACCGAAAAGTCTTTGTGCGCAACAGCGCAGTGGTAGCATTCTTGGAAATTCTCGACCAAAATCTTCCAGTTCGCCTGCGGCTGGAATTCTTGGCAGTCGGCATACACAAGGTCATCGGCATTAGGCACGTAGCTGCGAATTTCCTTTTCCAACTCTGGAGCCTGCTCACGCAGAGGCACTGCTTGGCCATCCAAGTTGACAAAGACCATGCCACAGAATTCTTCCAGCGCAACCTCTTTGAGCGAGAACTCGCTTTTGTCGAAGTCTTCGATGGATCCCGTTTCGCGTGCTGCGCGCAAAGTACCATCGAGGTCATACGTCCAGGCGTGGTAGGGGCAGACAATCATTTGCGCCTTGCCACACCCTTTGAGCAGTTCATGTCCGCGGTGTTGACACACATTGTGAAATGCCCGAATTTTCTCATCTCTGCCCTTTACTATGATCACATTCTGATCATGAACTAACTCTGTGACATAGTCGCCCGGCTTAGCGACGCGGCTTTTGTGACAGACATAGACCCAGTTCTTATAGAAAATCGCTGCTTTTTCCTGTTCAAATATGTCTTGGTCGTAGAAGTAGCGTGCCGGCAGTGTGTGCGACTTGCTCGGATCTTCAATAAACGGTTTGTCTTGGTCTTTTTTATAGAACTTATTTGCAGACATGACCTGTCCTCTCAATTAGTTTAGGCTGTTACGGCTTCGATACGTCTTCGGTCGTTGATGCACAGGTGTAACGCTATAGACGTTGAGGAAAGAGCCTCTGGAGGCCTGTGGCACCGCACAAACCAATAGTGCCCATGCGCCGCGCCGCCGACAAACAATGTTATTCAGGGCAGATGGATAAGCGTTCGTTATGTCAAAGCATTAAGTTCTCGATTCTATGTACATAGACGCGCAATGTGCTACCGCGTGGGACTAAGTCCCGCTGGGCGCAGCACCACCTATCGAGATGAAAATTTGCGGAAATATTCATCAGTCAGATGAACTTGATCGCTGTTCCGGACACTGCAGAAGGCCGTTAAGGAAAGCGAGCGGGTTAGTACCGATCCAATAAGCTTCCCACGGATTGATCTCGAACATTGAGTTTGACTGTGATGACCTATTGCCGGAGCAGGCAGGGCTGGCCGCGGCGAAAATATATCCGGATTTGAAATTAGCCTGTCCGGTGTGTTCGCCGGGGTCAAGAACTCTTTCCCAGCTTTGTCCCTCAAATTGTCGTTAGCCAGGGATGTCCATCGACAGTTACCATTCAGGCCCGTTCTGCGGTTGCATCGTACAGCCGTAGCGTATGCTGATGGGTATCAAGGAAACTGCCGTGCGTTATGACCTGACCAGCCTGGATATTTTCATTACCGTCGCCGAGGAGAGGAACCTAACGCGCGTGGGCCGCATGAAGCACTTGGCTGTTTCCGCTATCAGCAAGCGGGTTTCGGAGCTCGAAAGTCAAGTCGGAGCGCCGCTGTTGGTGCGTAACGCTCGAGGGGTCGATCTCACCCCAGCGGGACAATCGTTGCTGTTCTATGCGCGGCAAGTGAGGCAGACGCTTGCGCAGCTTGATCAGGAGCTTGGCGACTATACAGCTGGCGTCAAAGGCCATCTGCGTATTCATGCAATAACCTCCGCCCTTTCCCAGTTTCTTCCTCAAGACATCGCCCACTTCGTTTCGCTTTATCCGCAAATCAAATTCGACATTGAGGAACGGGTCGGTTCTGCGGTCATTCGGGCGGTCGCGGACGGCCGAGCAGATCTTGGCATTATCGCCAGTCAGACCCATGCTCAAGGATTGGAAGCAATACCCTATCGCAACGATGAACTGACATTGGTTGTACCGGCTGAGCACGCGCTCTCAGGTCGCAAAAGTATCCGTTTCAAGGAAGTGCTGGAACATGAATTCGTCGGGCCTCATCTTGAAAGCTCTATGCACACGCTGCTGACCTCCGAAGCCGAGAAATTGGGGATGGCGCTTAAGCTCAGGATAAGAATCAGCAGCTTCGACTGCATGTGTCGAATGGTCTCTGCGGGATTGGGGCTGGCGGTTTTGCCGCGCAGTGTGATCAATCAATACCTACGCAGCCATAAGCTGAAGGCTGTGACCCTCGAAGAACTTTGGGCCCGAAGATCGTTGCAGTTGGTTGTCAAACGATACGACACCGCCTCACCCACGCTCAAAACCCTGATCGACAATTTAAGATTGCCAGAGCAGTGATCGAGCGTTCTCCTTTGGAGAACGCAGCTTTGGCGAATCATCAATTTTCAGCTATGTGTAGTAGTCCTAGTATCGGCTCATCAGCGGTATAGATCGGCTAGCCCCCGAATCCCGCGACCATTATAAAAAGCCTGAGCGATACGAGAATGACCGAGACTGCCTACGACCTCATCAATCATCTGGTGATCGACGAAGAGCGATTTGCCTACGTCGATCTGACCAAGATGCTTTCCTCAGTACAGCTATCGAAACTTCCCTACTCGATCCGAATCCTGCTGGAAAACGTGGCGCGTTGCTCTCCTGAGGCATTTCCGTCTGTTCTGGCTCGTGCCACTGGCCAAGGCCCTGACTGTGAAGTCCCGTTTCAGCCCAACCGTCTGATGTTCCATGACACGACCTGTCTGCCGGCGTTGGCTGACTTCGCAGGAATGCGCGACGTTGTGGCGGAGCTGGGCGGCGATCCCAAAACCATGAACCCGCTGATTCCAGCCGTGCTGACCATCGACCATTCCGTAATCGTGGAGCATTACGCCGAAGCAGATGCGGTCGAGCAGAATCTGGACATCGATTTTCGCCGCAACAGCGAGCGTTATCGCTTTATCAAGTGGGCGCAGAAGAGCCTGACCAATTTTGGTGTCATTCCTCCAGGTACAGGCATCATCCACCAGATGAACATGGAAGCGCTGGCGCAGGTGGTGTGGGAAAGCACCACTGACGACGGCCAACGCCTGCTGCACCCAGACGACATGGTGGCGACCGACAGCCACACCCCTATGATCAATGCAATTGGTGTCTTAGGTTGGGGCGTTGGCGGCCTGGAAGGTCAGGCAGCCATGCTTGGTGAACCGGTTCCGATTAGCTTTCCAAAGGTCGTGGGTATCCGCGTTACCAATGCGCTGCGTCCAGGTGTAACCGCTACCGACCTGTCGCTGCACGTGGCGGAAATTCTGCGCAAACGTTCGGTCGTCGGTAAATTCGTTGAGTTCACTGGCCCTGGTCTTTCGGGTTTGAGCTGGGCTGCACGAGGCACCGTTTCCAACATGGCCCCCGAATATGGCGCGACCGTGGTGTTCTTCCCGTTCGACAACGAAACGCTTTCTTACTTGGAGCTCAGTGGCCGTTCGCAAGAGCTGTGCCGCAAGGTCGTCAGCTACATGAGCGCGCAGCCTCTCTGGCGTCGTGATGAGCTCGATGAACCGCAATTTGATGAGTTGATCGATCTGGATCTGGCTGATATCGAGCCGAGTGTGGCAGGCCCACACCAGCCGCATCAACGTCAGAAATTATCGAACGCTGCCGCTTCATTCCACCAGGAAGTGATGGGTGAAGGGAAGTTGATCACAGCGTCTGCGCAACAGAGCTTTTTCGAACCATCGTTTGGCCAGCCGATCACCCATGGCGCCGTGGTGATGTCGGCGATCACCAGTTGCACGAACACCGCGAACCCCGCGCAGATGATCCAGGCTGGCTTGCTTGCCCGCAAGGCACGTGAGCTTGGCGTTCAGCGCAAGCCCTGGGTTAAAACTTCCTTGTCCCCAGGCTCTCGCGTTGTCGCGGACTACCTGAAAGAGGCAAACCTGCTCGAAGAATTTTCGGCGCTTGGATTCGATCTGGCAGGTTTCGGCTGCATGACCTGTATCGGTAACTCGGGTTCGCTCGAAGAGCATGTAGACAAGTTCGCAGATCAAGGTCTGAAGGGCGTGGTGGTGTTGTCGGGTAACCGCAATTTCGAAGGGCGAGTGAACCCGAAGATCCCAGCGGGCTACCTGGCTTCGCCGGCGCTGTGTGTGGCTTACGCCATTGCCGGCACCATCGACATCGATCTGCAGTCCGATCCGCTGGCCAGTGATCGTGATGGCAAGCCTGTGTACTTGCGCGATTTGATGCCTTCGGACGCTGAAATTGCCGTGCAAGCTGCCAAGGCCGTGAAGCCCGAATTCTTTCAGCAGCGCCTGGCTAAGGTTTGGGAAGGCACCCACCACTGGCAAGCTTTGACGGCGGAAGGAAGCGTGCAATTTCCTTGGAACCCTGATTCAACTTACCTGCGTCGTCCTCAATACCTGGCTGACATCGCTCGCGAAACTAAGACAAGTCTTGCGATCATCGGCGCTCGTACGCTGATGGTGCTCGGGGACAACGTTACCACCGACCATATTTCGCCTGCCTATTCAATTCCAGCAGATAGCTTGGCTGGACAGTGGTTGCTTGAACGCGGTGAAGCCCCGGCAGACTTGAACCAGTACTCCACCCGCCGCAGTAATCACGAAGTCATGCTGCGAGGTGCCTTCACCAACAAGTCGGTCAAGAACTTGCAGTTGGGTGATGACCAACCAGGGTTGGGAGTGTGGGCCTGGAACGCAGAACACAGCGCCTGTTTGCCGCTCTATGAAGCTGCCAAAAGCTATGCGGTGCTGCAGACGCCAATGCTTGTTTTTGCAGGGAACAACTATGGCGCAGGCTCAAGTCGTGACTGGGCGGCCAAAGCTCAGGCTTTACTCGGAGTCAAGGCGGTTGTGGCGCAGAGCGTAGAGCGCATCCACCGCAGCAACCTAATCGGCATGGGCGTCATTCCACTCCAATTCAAAAACGGGCAGTCGGCAAGCGACCTTGACCTCAAGGGTGATGAGCGCTTTGACTTCATTGGATTAGATGACCTCGCTGTTGGTGACAACCTAGTGGATCTGGTTATCCATCGCGGTAACGGCGATCTGCAACAGGTCGAACTTGGAGTCCGTTTGGACTCGCTGCAAGAGATTCGTTACCTGATGCATGGCGGTGTTCTCCCGTTCGTCATTCGCAAAGTGGTGGCGCGAACGCAGCACTGATTCGACTCCGGCCTCGCGCAGAGGCAGGGCAAAATGCGATTAACAATAAAAAGGGCGCATCTATGCACGGCGATGATCAAGACGCAGGCTCCCGCTTGCCTGTGTCAAAAGGCGCAACCCGCCGCACTGTACTCAAACAAATGGGCGCTGTAGCCGGAATTTCGGTTCTTGGCGCTCTGTTGCCCGCTGGTCTCGCGCAGGCCGCGAGCCTACTGAATAACAATGCTGAGTCTCGGAGAAATACCCCTATGTACGCCTATGTCGGGTCGCGCACTACACGGGAGCGTAATGCACGCGGTGAAGGGATCACGGTTTACAAGGTAGATCAGGAGGAGGGCACGCTGTCGCTCGTGCAGGTCGTAAAGGATCTGATCAACCCTTCATTCCTTGCTCTTAACAAGGCAGGCGATCGGTTGTACACGGTGCATGGAGATATGACCGAAGTCAGTGCTTTCAGCGTTGACGAGGCCACCGGAAAACTCGCATTTATCAACCGTCAGAGTTGTGAAGGGAAGAACCCGGTTCACTTGGCACTCGATCCGACGCAGCGGTTCCTTGTGGTTTCCAACCACATCGGTGGATCATTGGCGGTGATGAATATCGCTGAAGACGGATCGCTGGGTAGCGTCAACCAGTTGCTCAAACTGCAAGGGCCGCTGGGCCCACACCGCCTTGAGCAACCTTTCTCCAAGCCCCACTTCAATCCGTTCGATCCGTCCGGCCAGTTCGTGCTGGTGCCCGACAAAGGACTGGATCGAGTGTTCAGTTTCAAATTCGACAACGGCAAACTGTATCCGGCAGATCAACCTTTCGTTACTAGCCGAGAAGGCTCTGGGCCTCGCCACTTGGCATTCCATCCCAAAGCCTCCTTCGCGTATGTGGTCAACGAGCTTGACTCAAGCGTGACCGCGTATCGCTTCAATGGCCAGAGCGGCGCGCTCTCACCCATTCAGGTACTGCCGTCTTTACCTGCGACCTTCACCGGCAATAGCCGTGCATCTGAGATCGAGATCGATCGCAGCGGCCGCTTCCTCTATGCCTCGAACCGGGGCTACGACAGCATGGCGGTGTTCGCCATCGATCAGGGCACCGGAATGCTTAGCCCCGTAGAGTTCATGCCCACTGACGGCAAGACGCCGCGCTTTTTCGCCCTCACACCCAATGAGCGTTACCTGTTCGCGCTCAATGAAGACAGCGACACCATTATTTCAATGGCAACGGACGCCAAGACCGGTGCGTTGAGAAAGACGGGCTTTACAGTTTCAACCGGTAGCCCAGTCTGCATGATTTTCTCGGCCTAACCGGTCGAGCCTTACAATAATGAAGGGAGCAGGCCTGGGCCTGTTCCGAAGAGGTCGCCATGAATAATAACAAGCCTGAAGAAGCTGCCATCGTACGTAAGGTTACGCTGCGCATCATCCCGTTCGTTTTCCTGCTCTACATCGTGTCCTATCTAGACCGCGCCAATATCGGCTATGCGGCCTTGCAAATGAATAAAGAACTGGCGCTCTCTAGTGAGGCCTTCGGCTTTATTTCCGGTATCTTTTTTATTGGCTATTTCCTGTTCGAAGTTCCCAGCAATGTGATGCTAAACAAATTTGGCGCCCGGGTCTGGATTGCCCGAATTCTTGTCACCTGGGGGGCCATTGCTGCACTGACTGCCTTTGCACAAACCGCCAATCAGCTATACATCCTTCGCTTCTTTCTTGGCGTGGCTGAGGCAGGTTTCTTTCCAGGCATCATTGTCTATCTGACCTTTTGGTTCCGCTCCAAAGAGCTGGCTACCACGGTTGCGCTGTTCACTGCGGCTATCCCGGTGAGCTACATAATAGGCGCTCCGATGAGCACCTGGATCATGGACAACATCAGTTGGTTCAACTGGAGCGGCTGGCGCTGGATGCTGTTTCTCGAAGGTATTCCTGCCGTCTTCCTAGGTGTTGCCTGCTATTTTTTCCTCACGGACAAACCTGAACAGGCTAAATGGCTCAAACCTGAAGAGAAAACCTGGTTGCTCGAAGAACTTGAGCGTGATCGTCAAAGCCGCAGAAACGTCAAGCGTCTGAGTGTGTTGAAGACGATGACCCACCCCAAGGTGCTGTACCTGAGCTTCATATATTTCGTGTATCAATGCGGGAGCTTGGGCATTGGCTACTGGATGCCACAGATCATCAAGAGCTTCTCGGAGTCTTTGACCCACACGCAGATTGGGCTGATCGCTATGCTGCCTTACATTGTTGCGACGGTGGCAATGATCGTATGGTCGCGAAGCTCCGATAAGCGCAACGAACGTAAGCTGCACTCCGCCATCCCGTTGCTTATCGCGGCCATAGGCATGATCGGTGCTGGCGTGCTGCAAAATCCTTTCCTCGCTATAGCAATGATCTGCGTCGCGCTGTCTGGCCTTTACAGCTTCAAATCGCCGTTCTGGGCATTGCCGACACTTTTCCTCGACCGTACCACCGCCGCAGTTTCCATTGCGGTGATCAACTCCATTGGCAACCTGGGTGGTTTTGCCGGGCCTTCGTTGATCGGCATGGTAAAAGGAAATAGTCATAGTGCAGCCACCGGCCTGTTGTTCCTGAGCGGGCTACTGGTGGTCGGTTTTCTAATGACCATCCTGATGCGCGTTAATAATAAAGACGACACGCCAACCGGCAGTCCCGTGACCCGCGAGGCTCACTAAGTTACATATGTGCAGCAGCACCCTCAAAAGTGCTGCTTCGCGTCGCGTGTGAATGGCGTTACAGCCAATTTAAGAAATTTGCTCATCCTGTGAACTTATAAATTCTGAACTTCGGGCCCATCGCCCCTAGATGGGCTCTGCTGCGCTTTATTTGGAGCCAACATGAATAAAAATAAAAACGTAATTCGTACTCTGGTCACAGTTTCACCTTGGTTCGCAGTTGGCATGGTTAATGCTGAAGGCTTCCTTGATGATAGTAAGGCGTCGTTGCAAACTACGAACTACTACTTCAATCGTGATTTTCGAGACGGCGCAGGCCAGAACAAGCGCGAGGAATGGGCTCAAGGATTTCTCCTGGATTATCGGTCTGGCTACACTCATGGCAGGGTAGGGTTCGGGTTGGATGCGATGGGAATGCTCGGTCTTAAACTGGACTCAAGCCCTGATCGAACTGGTTCTGGTCTTCTCCCGACGCATGATGATGGCCATGCCGCGGACGAATTCAGCCGCCTCGGCATGACCGTCAAGGCCAAGATCTCCAAAACCGAGTTCAAGTACGGTACGTTCATCCCCAAGTTGGCGACTCTACAAGCCAACACTGGTCGGATTTTGCCTCAGACGTTTCAAGGGGGCATGGTTACGATGAAGGAGTTCGATGGGCTAACCCTGACCGGGGTTCGGTTCAACCGGGTGACCGACCGCGACTCGACCGATGCGCAAAACATCACGCTGAACAATCGCAATCGACGGTTCACCACTACGGCAGAAGGCGATGAATACTGGATCGGTGGTGCTGATTATCAGATCAATAAATCCCTCGCTGTCAGTTATCAGCACGCAGAACTTCAAGATGTCTACCGCCAGAGTTTTTTCGGGCTGGTGAACAACCTTGCAATTGGCCCCGGCAAATTGAAGAGCGACCTGCGCTACATGCTCAGTGATGACGCTGGTGCAGCTCGTGGTGGAAAGATTGATAGCGGTGCTCTAAACGGCATGTTCACTTACTCCCTTGGAGGGCACGCCCTGGGAATCGGCTTGCAGAAGATGAACGGCTCTACATCCATTCCGTACATCAACGGTACCGACGTGTACCTGACCAACTACATTCAGATTAATGACTTCGCTGAGCCAGGTGAGCGTTCCTGGCAACTGCGTTACGACTTCGACTTCGCGGCGATGGGGCTACCGGGTCTGACTTTTATGACGCGTTACGTCAGCGGCGACCATGCGGACGCCAAGACATCTGCCTCGGAAGGACGCGAATGGGAGCGCAATACCGACATTGGTTATGTGGTGCAGAGCGGTGCTCTCAAGAACGTCGGCTTCAAATGGCGTAACGCCAGTTATCGCTCTAGCTTTGCTCGCGATATTGATGAAAATCGACTGATCGTTTCCTACACCTTGCCAATTTGGTGAGGTCTACTGAACTCAAATTAGGAGCAATAAATGACCTTTCTCGACCATGCTGTGCTTCAAGATCTGGCTCCGGAAGGTGTCCTGCGTGCCGCGATAAATTTCGGTAATCCTGTCTTAGCCCAACAAGGGACGGACGGCTCACCTCAAGGAGTATCGGTGGCCTTGGCTAAAGCACTAGCCAAGGAGTTGAACGTCAGGTTGGAAATGATCACTTTTGACGCCGCGGGCAAGGTGTTTGCGGCGCTTGAAGAGGGCGTATGGAATGTGGCGTTTCTGGCCATCGAGCCGGTGCGCGAAGAGCAGATCGCGTTCAGCGAACCTTACGTCATCATCGAAGGTACTTATTTGGTAGCCGCTGATTCGTCCTATCAGCATGTCCAAGATCTTGATCAGTCAGGACTGAAAATCGCGGTGGGCAAAGGTGCTGCTTATGACCTGTTTCTTTCCCGCACGCTGAAGCATGCGCAGCTTGAACGTGCGGCAACATCCGCCGGTGCCGTGGATCTGTACATCGAGCAGTCTCTGGATGCAGCAGCAGGCGTGAGACAGCCACTGGAAAAAGTCGCAGCCGATGACTCTTCTTATCGTGTCCTTGATGGCGCGTTTACATCAATTCGACAAGCAATGGCCGTTCCGCGAGCTCGTGAAGCGGGAGCGGCCTATGTCAGTGCTTTTGTCGAACGTAAGAAGGCCGAAGGTTTCGTGCGCGCTGTTTTAAACGATAACGGCCAAACCGATGTAACGGTCGCACCTTTGGCGTGAACAGCTTTATCTAGCCATTTTGAATTGTAAATGCGCATAGCGCTCAATCGTAACTGAGGTAGAAAAATGGCCAAGGCCGCAGATGTCGTCGTGCAATGTCTGGAAAACGAAGGCGTGAAATACGTATTCGGCATTCCCGGTGAGGAAAATCTCGATCTGCTCGAATCTCTGCGTAAGTCACAGATCAAGCTGGTGCTGACGCGCCACGAGCAGTCCGCTGGCTTCATGGCTGCGACCTATGGCCGCCTGACTGGCAAGACCGGCGTAAGTCTGTCCACCCTAGGGCCCGGCGCGACCAACTTGGTAACCGCCGGCGCATACGCCTATCTGGGCGGTATGCCGATGCTCATGATCACCGGCCAAAAACCGATAAAAAAGTCCAAGCAGGGACGGTTCCAGATCATTGATGTCTGCGACATGATGACCCCCATCACCAAGTACACTCATCAGTTCGCATCGGCGGACAACATCCCGGCGCGCATGCGTGAGGCCTTTCGTCTTGCAGAAGAAGAAAAGCCTGGTGCTGTTCATCTTGAGCTGCCGGAAGACATTGCCGCTGAGCAAACCGACAGCACGCCGATCCCGTCGAGCATGCACCGCCGTCCGCTTGCCGAGCACAAGTCAGTCGTGGCCGCCGTCGAGAAACTGCAGAAGGCCCGCAGGCCCATCTTGGTGATCGGTGCAGGAGCAAACCGCAAGATGACGGCCAAGGTTCTGCAGCAGCTAATCGATAAGACAGGCATTCCGTTCGTCACGACTCAGTTGGGCAAAGGTGTGGTCGACGAGCGCCATCCGCGGTTCCTGGGTAACGCCGCTCTGTCGTCCGGTGACTTCGTGCATCGCTCGATTGAATCTGCTGACTTGATCATCAACATTGGCCACGACGTGATCGAGAAGCCACCGTTCCTCATGGTGCGTGGCGGTACAGAGGTTGTTCATATCAACTTCCGTTCAGCGGAAGTTGATGCGGTGTACTTCCCCCAGATCGAAGTGATCGGTGACATTGCCAATGCTGTGTGGCAAATCGGCGAGGCGCTGAGCGACACCGCGCATTGGGATTTCAGCCGGCTGCTGGAAATCCGTGATGCTAACGAAGAACAGATCGCTGAGGGAGGCGATGACAACCGTTTTCCGATCTACCCGCAGCGCTTGGTGGCTGACGTTCGCCGTGTACTGCCGTCCGACGGCATCGTTGCGCTGGACAACGGAATTTACAAAATCTGGTTCGCCCGCAACTACAAGGCGCACAAGCCGAACACCGTGCTCCTGGACAACGCGCTAGCGACCATGGGGGCTGGTTTACCGTCGGGTATGGCAGCACACCTTGTTCACCCTGATCGCCCGGTAATCTCGGTGTGTGGTGATGGCGGCTTCATGATGAACAGCCAGGAACTGGAGACAGCAGTACGCCTGGGTATGCATATCACCGTAGTGATCCTGCGTGACGATGGCTACGGCATGATTCGTTGGAAGCAGGCGAATATGGGCTTCACCGATTTCGGCCTGGATTACGGCAATCCGGACTTCGTCAAATACGCCGAAGCTTACGGTGCCAATGGCCATCGCGTGGAAAGTGCCGAAGGCCTGCTCCCGCTGCTGGAGCACTGCATCAAGACGCCGGGCGTGCATGTGATTGATTGCCCGGTCGACTACTCCGAGAACGACCGCATCCTGAACATAGAACTGCGTGAGCGGAGCGCAGCCATTTGAATCATTGCGAGCAGGCGGCATTCCGCCTAGAGACATAGATGGCATGTAAGGTCATACCTCGCTTGGGTCGGCAGCATGGATCACTGCCGACTTATCGTCGACTTTTCAATACAACAGGGCCTTTGAGCCCTTTTGTACTCGAAGCAAATTCAATATTCGGTCAGTCAAGGCTCGTCGGTAGTGCTGTTCATCACATTGCTACTCAGAACCTCACGCGATATCGATCAATGACTTCCTCATCCAGCTCCACACCTAAACCAGGCTTATCCGGGACGCGAACATAACCATTTTGCAGAGGTATCAGATTCTTCACTAAGTCGCGGAATAGCGGGCTATCGCTCTGAGAATACTCAATAAGTTCACCTGCTTCGCTGGCCGCCATGAAATGCACCGTGGCAGCCAACAAAATGCCAGTGCTGAAGCCATGAGGCACCAATTGTGCGCCGTATTGGCGTGCGAGCTCGTCGATATGACGCATCTCGCTGATGCCACCGCAGCGTGTGATATCAGGCTGCACGATCGCCGGGCGCGTCTCGGCCAGAAATGCTTTGAACTCATGACGAGTCGCTAGCCCCTCACCGCCAGAGACACGTATACCGCATTGTTGAGAAAGACGCAGCAGACCTTCAGAGTCATCAGATGGCAGGGGCTCTTCGATCCAATTCAGATTAAAGTCACGTAAGGCGTCGCATTGCGTCAATGCGTTTGCATAATTTCTCCAGCGTCCAACTAGATCGATCTGCAGTTTGACATCCTCTCCAATCTCCTCCCGGATTACCTTGAGCAAGGCTTTGTCCGCGCTCAGATCTTCACCAAAACCTCCGCCTCCGAGCTTGATGCTTTTTAGCCCCTGAGCCATTAGCTCTCGCACTATGTGGCGATTGGCGATCTCATCTGGTTTGGGGATAAAGGTGCCGTAGGCAGCTATGCGGTCACGGTGCTTTCCACCTAGCAGAGTGTGCACCGGGACACCGTAATGCTGACCAGCGATATCCCATAACGCGATGTCCAAAGCACTGATCGCGTGAATCGCTGCACCGCGTCGCCCTACGTATTCAGAACCCCGCACCATCTTCTTCCAGAGCCTGTCAATCTCCAGCGGATTTTCGCCGATCAATAGTTGGCGCAACCCTTGACAGGTTTCGTGAGAAGCGGGCATTTCGATCAATGCTTTTACTACGGAAGGGGAGCTATCGGTCTCACCGACTCCCACCAATCCGGTGTCGGTATGAATGCGCACGATCAACGCATCCTCGCCCCATTCGCAAGGTTCATTTAGTGGCGGTACGCGCAGCCAAATCGTCTCTATCTCAATGATTTTCATGTTGGAACTTCCACTGTCTTGACCTTAGGGATTTCCGCAAATGCTGGCACCTCCGATCCGAGTGCCAAGCGCTGAGCCTGCTCCTCAATCTGGTACCCAGGCATCGCGCTGTAGTCCTCGCGCAACCACTTGAACAGTCCCCAAATCTTCACCATTAAGATGCCTACAAATGGGATGGCGCTTAGGATCACTGCCGTTTTGAGTGTGCTCAGCGATGCGTTGATGTAAAGCATCGCCATCGGCAACGCGGCCAGCAGAACGCACCAAAACATCCGCAGGTTTGGAGAGGGATCGTCACCTTCTCGCAGATTTCGGGTGCTGGTCGCGGCGACGGTGTAAGCCACAGCATCGAGGTGAGAGGCGAGGAAAATCAGCATCAGAAGGAAGTACAGGGCAGAAAGTATTTTGCCAAACGGCAAGCTCGCCAGCAGAAGAGAAACAGCGGCTTCTCCGCCCACGCCATCGAGCATGGCCGGAGCATCAACCAGACCAGATACGAATTGGTGAATCGCGAAACTCTGCAGGCTACCAAAAAACATCCAGCAGCCACCGCAGCCACCGAGGATCATCGCAGCGACGACTTCCTTGATCTTGCGTCCCTTGGACACTCGGGTTACGAAGATTGCAACTCCTGGGGTGTAGGTGATCCAGTAAAGCCAATAGAACACTGTCCACCCACGGGAAAATTCACCGGTGCCATTGGGTTCGGTATACAAGCTCATGCGCACGAAATCGTGGAGGACGAGACCGATCGCGTTGACGGCGTTGTTGAGAGTGTACGTTGTAGGGCCGAGTAGCAGGACTATCAGGCCGAAAAGGAGCGTCATACCGCAAGCCATCTTGGCCAAGCGCTGCATTCCTGAGCTGATGCCGATGTACGAGCTCATGGAGAAGACTACGGTCACCAACAAAACCAGGCTGGCCTTCAACGCAAACCCGTCGTTGATACCAACCAGTTCAGAAATTCCTTTCGAGACGGTAGAGGTGGTCAACGTAGTGGTCAGAATCAGCCCACCAAAAGTCGCGAACAGAAACAGTAGGTCAACCATCCGTCCCACTGGGCCTTGAGCCTTTAGTCCGGTTATGGCTTCAAGGATGCCGGCGAGGCTCAGTCCTTTGTTCTTGCGTACATGAAAATGATAAGCCATCGCTAGCGAAGCGATGCCATAGATCGACCAAGGTGTGACACCCCAATGGAAGAAAGAGTAAGCGATGCTTAGATCGAGCGCTTCTTTGCTCGCGGCAGCGACGCCTAAACCGGGAGTAAGGTAGTAGTAAGCCCACTCCATGAAAGCCCAGTACATGGTGGCAGAACCTAGTCCTGCACAGATGAACATGAAGACCCAACTGGTGGTGGTGTATTCCGGTTTGCCTTCTCCTAGCCGGATATTTCCGTACTTGCTCAATGCCAGTCCTAGGATCAGGACAACACATGCGAATCCTGTGAACTGTACAACTGCCCCAAAGGTTGACGTTGCGGAGGTGAAGAGCTGACTTGCCAGCGCTTGGGCTTCAGTCGGATACATCATCAAACCGGTTGCAATGGTGGCAATCACGACGATGCTGATCAGAATCAGTATGAAGTCCTGAGTAGGGGCCTCAGATCCTGAGTCCTGATGGACGCGACTTTTAACCTGCATGGCGACCTCCTGACAAAAAAAGGGTACTCGCGGGGTGCATGTTACAAACAGCGGGGGGTAGCGTGTGCATGATGTTTTGACTCTTGTAATTATGTTGTTAGCCGGCACTCAAACGAGGCATTAAGCCCGTCCTCAGCAAGGTAGTCGCAATGTACGTCTCAGCCCTTTAACCGGGACAACGAAATTTTGTGATGGCTTAATTACAGGTTGTAATCAATTAACTTCATCTCATAATCTTACCGCTCAAGGCCATCTCACTGAGATGGTGTTCACCCCCAAAAAAAACGCCCGCCAGAGCAGAACTCGTGAGCGACGGGCGAGGGGCAGTGGAGTTATTGTGGATGCTAACTGCCGTGCGGATGTCATCATTGGTGACGCAGGTGCGAATCCTTGAACAGCGTCGATGTGCACTGAAGCAGGAATAAAAATATGACTATGACTCGATTGCCCCACCTGAATTTGCTCCAAGCTTTTAAAACAGTTGCCGATCAAAGAAGCTTTAGTCGCGCAGCTGAAACACTCCACTTGACGCAATCTGCGGTGAGTCAGCAAGTTGTGAAACTGGAAGAGGTTGTTGGCGTTCCTCTTTTCGTTCGCTCAACTCGAAGTACCGAACTCACAGAAGATGGGGCTCAGTTACTGATTGAAATTTCTTCGCCTTTGACGAGCCTTATTCAGGCCTTCGAAAAATTCTCCAGGCCTAACAAGATTCCAGTGCTGCATTTCGAATGTGAACCTGTGTTGAGTTCTATCTGGATAACGCCCAGGCTTAAGTCTTTTACGGAATGTTTTGGAGCCATTTATTTTCAGCAAAGGCTGACAACACAGAATCTGGAATTTTCACCCGACACCCAGTTCGCTATCAAATGGGGAACAGGTAAGCGTCCGGGTTACGTCTCCGAATATCTGCTTGGGCTGAATTACATTCCCATGTGTTCACCTGCGTTGATTGAAGGGCGAGACAGACTCACCTCACCGAGCCAGTTGAACTCACTGCCGCTTCTCCATGATCGAGACAGAGGCGACTGGACAACCTGGCTCAAAGTTTTTGATATTGAGGACGTAAATCCGAACGAAGGGCATGTGGTCAACGATGCCAACGTGTTAATGCACATGGCGATCGAAGGGCATGGAGTGGCATTGTGCGCGATGGAGCTGTGTGAGAAGCCGTTGAAGGAGGGGGTTCTGGTGTTACCGTTTCCTGAGATGAGCATGCCTCACAACATGGCCTACTATATCCTCACTCGCGCGACACCTCCACCCAGCGCGAGGGCGATTCAGTTCATCGAATGGCTGAAGTCCGAGGTCAAAAAATACCGAGGTGGCACTGAAGATACGATCTGAGCGATTCATGCAGGGAAAGCTGGGAGAGAAAGCCCGCGATCCGTTCGTGCGGGCTTTACATACTGGCCGGAGTACTCAGCCTACGAACATGGCGTACGTAGTGGCACGGATTTCCTCCCAATCAATTTCGAGCCCGAGGCCGTATCCATCGGGAGCAGTGACTAATCCTGATGTATTGGCTCGGATTGGGTTATGCGTTGCAAACTCAAAGAGCTCGTACTCACATGCCTGCTCAAAAAAATTGCAGTTTGGCTGGCTGAGCATCAAGTGAAGGTTTGCCGCTTGCGCCAGTGAGTGGCCCCAGCTCTGAAGCTCTACCTGGACTCCACGCGCAGCGGCTTTGCGCATAATGGCTTGAGCGGGAGTAATGCCTCCGCAAGTCATGACATCAACCCTTACGCGCGACCAGCAATTTTCACGCATACCAAATTCAACTAGGAAGGGGTCAGTGATAGCATTGCCCGCAGGCAAAACAGGCACAGCCAAGTCTCTCGAAAGTGTCCTATAACCACTCAGGTCGTAATCATCCAATGGAGCCTCAAACCACTCATACTTTAGCTCGCTTAATACCTGACCTACATCCATGGCGCCAGCCAAGTCGTAGCGTTGCTCAACATCGAGCATCAAGGCCAAGCCTTTATCACCGTGAGCTCGGTGTACAAGATTGATCATTTTCAGGTCTTTCTCTGGCTGGCACCAACAATGGAATTTAAGCGCCTGGAAACCCTGTTCAACCCACTGGCTCACATAGTCGACATACGCCTCTGGCGATGCTAGAACAGGTGTACTGGCATAGGCTGGAATCGAAGTCCGTGACGCCCCCAATAGTTGATAGAGGGGCTTTTCCGCCGCTTTCGCTGCCAAGTCCCACAGAGCAACATCGATCAGCGCCAGGGCCTGAGCGGATCGAGCATAAGCTTTTGGCTTTAGGTGACTCCATAGGGCCACGCGATCCAGAGCTGATTTGCCAATCACTTCGGGAATCATGTCCTTGAGCGTTTCAAGCAAGACCGTATCAACGCAGTGCGTGGTGTAGGAATCGGTTGCAGCGAAGCCCACGAAGCCGTCAGTGGTGTGAACGCGCACGAAGGTGTGTGTCGTGAATGGATCAGGTTGTTCTGGTGTCCAGGTCGAACCAGGTTGGTTAGGACGACAAACATAAACTTCAATTTTTGAAACAGTGAGACGGTTCATGCCTTATACCTTACGCAACTTTGTTAAATGAAAATGAGCTTTCGGGGATTCATTTTGAAAAGCAGCCAAGTACAAGCGTGATAAAATCGTCATCCCTGCACATATCTGAACGTCTAGTCTTGCTCTTGATGTCAGTTTTTTAGTTGCTAAACTAAAATTCAAAGAAGTTATCCTTGCGATTGATTGCGAGCTTTTGTTCGAGCAAGCGTGTGTCGCTGGCAGCTTCAAAATGTTCAAGTTTAGTCCCCAGTTAGTATTAATTATGTGGGTGACGCTGGTTGCGGGTTGCTTTCAAGAATCTAATGATTTGAGCCAAGTTGTGGAATCAATATTTTGTGATCCGTTTATTAGTGTGGCTTATTAGTGGTCAAGTCGCTGCACCATTCGTAGCTTATCCGAGACTAAGCCGTGTCAGCCCGCACTGGCTGGCAGTGAGCGCTTAGTTTTGCTTTGGTGTATCTATAAGTAAAACGGTGCATGAGGCCATACTTTTATTGTAGGTGGGGCGTTTATTTCCAGTGATAGCATGTCGAACTATCACACCTCAGGTCGCTGAAGCGCACGGATTAAAAATTATGACTGCAGGCCAAATGTGTATTTGGCGCGAATGCTTAATATTTAGTTATTAAATTGTTGCAGGCGGCGGGGTGTTGGTTTTTATAAAACTAAAGCTGGAGTGAGTGATGGTATTTAATTTCTCGCATTATAAGTGGTTGTTGATAGGTAGTGCGTTTATTCTCGCGTTGTCATTAGGGGTCAGGCACGGATTTGGATTATTCCTGGCCCCCATGTCCCTATCGTTTGGGTGGGGAAGGGAGATTTTTGCATTCGCGATTGCGTTTCAGAACCTAATTTGGGGTATCGCCCAGCCTTTCAGTGGGGCGTTAGCCGATCGATATGGAGCGGGCAAGGTAATCGCTGGTGGCGGGTTTCTGTACGCCTGTGGGCTAGTTCTTATGAGTACCGCGACCAGTTCATCTATGCTGCTGATGAGTGCTGGCGTTCTGGTGGGTATTGGCCTGTCAGGCACTACTTTCTCAGTAATTCTAGGGGTAATAGGAAGAGCATTGCCGATTCAGAGTCGCAGCATGGGAATGGGGTTAGCTAGTGCCGCTGGCTCACTTGGGCAATTTGTCATGCTTCCCGGCACTCTTGAGTTAATCCAGCAATTTGGGTGGCAGTCTGCATTAATCATCCTGGCAGGCTTGGTCGCTTTGATTCTGCCGCTGGTAGGAATGCTTAAAGACCGACCGCTTGTTAGGACGGCAGATACCCAAACTGCCGGCCAAGCGTTGCAAGAGTGCGTGGCCCATCGAGGGTTCATCCTGCTGTCAGCAGGCTTTTTCGTATGCGGGTTTCAGGTGGTTTTCATTGGAATACACTTGCCCTCCTATATCATTGATCAACACCTTGATGTCGGAACTGGCACGGCGGCCTTGGCCCTTATCGGCTTATTCAATATCTTCGGAACCTATACCGCAGGGATTTTCGGCGCTCGATATTCGAAGCCGAGGTTGCTAACGATGTTGTATGCATTAAGGGCAATCGTTATTGCCTGCTTTATTGCAGTGCCAGTGACTAAGCTTTCAGTTTATTGTTTCTCAATTGCTATAGGCTTTTTGTGGCTCTCTACCGTGCCTCTTACCAATGGAACCATCGCTTCAGTTTTTGGTGTGAGAAATCTGTCCATGCTCGGGGGCATCGTCTATTTCTTCCACCAGGTTGGCGCTTTCTTCGGTGGATGGCTCGGAGGGCTTGTATATGACCGCACCGGCAGCTACGACCTCGTCTGGTACATCTCGATCGTGTTGAGCGTTATAGCAACTGTATTACATTGGCCAATTACTGAGTCTCCGGTCGAACGAAGGCCTAGGGCGGGGGAGGTATGTTGAGGTGCGAATGGTTTGGCTAACGATCGTGTTGCTTGCGGTGATGCTTATCATCAGCTGGCAGGGATACCTGCATATGGGCTTGGCTGGATTACAGTTGGGGGCTGTTTGCTAGATAAAATTTACATGTGTCAGCAAGGTTGACGCGTTGGCTGCGCGGAGATCCAAGCAGCCAACTTTTCAAGTCTTGGAGATTCTAGACCAAAGTTTCCATTGCTGGAGCGTGTTGTGTCGAGCGAGGAAAAATTGGCGTTTGTGGGTGTGCTTTTGTCAGTGCACGCCCTTGTGCCACGATGGCCTCAGCAGACATATGTGAATAGTCTTCTTTCAACCATCTCATCAGCCCCCAAATTTTCACCGCCAGGACTGCGATAAATGGAATGGCAGTGAGAATGACCGCTGTTTTCAGGGTGCTCAGCGGAGCGTTGATATAGAGCATGGAAAGCGGCAGCGCAGCGAGTAATAAACACCAGAACAGGCGAAGGTTAGGTGTTGGATCATCGCCTTCTTTCAGGTTTTTGGTGCTAGTCGCAGCCACTGTATACGCCACTGCATCGAGGTGCGATGCAAGGAAAATAAGCATCAGAAGGAGGTACACGACAGATAGCACATTACCCATTGGCAAGGAGTGTAGGAGCATCGAAACCGCAGCTTCGCCGCCTGCACCACTGAGCATTGCGGGAGCGTCAACAACGCCAGTGATGAACTGGTGAATAGCGAAACTCTGCAGGCTACCGAAGAAGAACCAGCATCCACCGCAACCACCTAAGACCATTGCCATGATCACTTCCCGTATGGTTCTGCCACGTGAAATACGAGTGACAAAGATTGCCATCCCAGGCGTGTAGGTGATCCAGTAAAGCCAATAGAAGGCCGTCCAACTACGAGCAAAATCACTCCCGCCTACAGGGTCGGTATGCAAGCTCATTTGCACGAAATTCTGTAATGCAATGCCCGCCGCATTTGTGAAGTTGTTGATGATGAATTCGGTCGGGCCGAGAAACAGGACGATTAATCCAAACCCCAGCGTCATACCGCAAGCGACCTTCGCCAAATGCTGCATGCCAGAGGAGATGCCGATGTAGGAGCTCAGTGAAAAGACCATCGTGACCATGATGACAATCGAAGCTTTGAGCCCGAAACCATCAGTGATGCCGGTGAGGTCAGCGATCCCTTTCGCAACAGTAGATGTGGTAAGCGTAGTTGTCAGGACTAGCCCGCCAAACGTGGAGAACAAGAATATCAAATCAATTACACGACCCACCGGCCCGCGTGCCTTAAACCCCGTCATAGACTCAACAACGGCTGCCAAGCTCAAGCCTTTGTTGCGTCGTACGTGAAAGTGATAGGCCATGGCCAGCGAGGCGATTCCGTAGATCGACCATGGCGTAACGCCCCAGTGAAAAAAGGAATATGCGATGCTGTACTCTAGGGCTTGCTGAGTCGACCCGGTAATCCCAAGTCCCGGAGTTAGATAATAGTAAGACCATTCCATGAATGCCCAATACATGGTGGCTGAGCCTAGCCCGGCACAAATAAACATGAATATCCAGCTCACATTCTTGTACTCGGGAAGTCCATCGCCAAGCTTGATGCTTCCGTACTTGGTCATGGCCAGACCAATAATAAGAACGACGCAAACAAAGCCAACAATTTGGACGATGGATCCAAATGTCATTGTTGCCGCTGAAAACAGTTGATCTGCGGAGGCCTTGGCTTGATCTGGATAGGCTGTTAGAAAAATAACGGCTGTGGAGACAATGGCCAAACAGGTTAAGATGAGTGTCCAGTCGATAGAAGGGCGGGATGTTTCGATAATTTCAGGCTTCATGGCGACCTCCTGAAAGTGTGTGGCGGACACGAAGCGAGGGAGATAGAATTCTCATTTCTGAAGACCTGCTATTATGATTATTGGTAGACCTTAGCCATAGGGCTAAGCGCAATATAAACAGTTTAGTTGTCAACACTGAATCGCGTTTTGTTAATGAGATTATAAGAAATGCTTATCAATGGCCCAGTCTCACAGTCTGTTTCAACGCGACTCCCGCATTTCACTCTATTGTTGGCATTCAAAACGGTCGCAGAGCAAGGCAGCTTCACGCATGCCGCTAAAATTTTGCACCTCTCTCAGTCTGCGATCAGTCAAAAAATAGTAAAGCTGGAGGAGGCGTTGAATGCTCAATTACTAATTCGCACCACTCGTTCAGTGACGCTTACGGCTGCGGGTAAAGATCTGCTAAATGAGACAAGCGGCCCTTTTGAAGAGCTGGTGAAAGCATTTGATCGCTGCGCGCGAAAGCAAGGTCGGTTGGCCTTGCATATAGAAGCGGAACCTGTTTTAAGTGCATTCTGGCTGACGCCGAGATTGCGCAAATTCACAAATAACTACCCTGGCTTAGATATTCAGCAAACGCTGACATCGAAGCGCGTTGAATTTTCGGGAGACATCGATTTAGCAATAAAATGGGGCAAGGCTGACTGGTCGGGATTTCGTGCGGATTATCTGTTAGGTTTGAATTACGTTCCTGTTTGTTCACCTGCTTTGCTTGAATGTGAAAATCCTTTAATCGACCCGCTCAACTTGATCCACCATCCATTGCTTCATGATCGTAGCGTTGACGATTGGATTAATTGGGGGCGAACCTACCCAGGCGTCCCAATCAAAATTGAAGGGGGGCATCTAGTCAGTGACTCCAACGTGCTGACAGAGCTTGCGATTGAAGGTTTGGGCGTTGCTCTGTGTGGCTTGGAGCTTATCCAGAGACCTCTAAAGAATGGTGATTTAATCATTCCATTTCCTGAGATGAAGATGCGACACCCAATGGGTTACTACCTTTTGACGAGGAAATCCGATCGTTTGAGTGATGTGGCCCAGCAATTTGTCGCTTGGTTAAAGGAGGAGGCCCGCCTCACCGAAGGCGCAGAAGACCGGCTTGGGGAGGAATCCACTTAGCCATCTAATAACTGGGTGGATTCCTTTTTTGAAAGACCGGCTTCCTTAAGTAACCAGTCTATAAATGCTTGGGATTGAGGGCTGGCATATTGATGTTCTGGAAGGACAGCGTAGAACGCTTCGGAGGTGGGTACACGTTGAGTGAACGGAGCGACGAGTTTGCCTTCAGTCAGCAGCGTAGCTACAAGTGATGTTCGTCCTAATGCAAAACCGTGTCCGAGAACAGCCATTTCCAACGCTGTTATAAGCGTGTCAAATTGCATCCCTTTCGAAGGTGGAACGCAGGAAATTCCTGTTTGCTTTAGCCAATAACCCCATCCTTCTTCATATCCGATGACATGGAGTAGTCCATGTTCTGCTAGTATTTTCTCTATATTGAAGTCTAAGTTAGGATCGGTAATTATTAGCTTGGGGCTGCATACTGGAATAAGCTCATCCCACGTCAGTCTGTATGACTTATAGCCCGGCCAATTTCCTTTGCCGTATCGAATATCAATATCCACTTCTTTATCCTGCTCCTCCAGCCAGATGTTACTGCTGAAATGCAGGTTTACTGAAGGATAAACGCTGGTAAACCGTTCTAGTCTCGCAGCTAGCCAAGTCGTAAAGAAAACAAGGTTCACCCTGGTGGTAATGACCTTTGCACGTCCTTCGCCAAAAATTTCATCGGTGGCAGCAGCAAGACGTTCGATAGCTTCATGAACTGCAGGCATATAAGCGCGCCCCGCTTCGGTCAATTCTAGTCGGCGCGCTAGACGCTTGAAAAGCGTCATTCCAAGTTGTGACTCCAAACCTTTAATCTGTTGGCTGATAGCAGCCTGTGTCAAGTTTAGTTCTTCGGCAGCTAAGGTGAAATTTAAGTGGCGTGCAGAGGCCTCGAACGAGCGCAGCCAATTCAGCGGAGGAAGGCGTTTTTTATTCACTTATAGATCGCTCTTCATATAGCATTGTTGAGCGGGTGATGGTTATCGCCATCGCCCGCTCAATAATAGTATGTAGCGTCTATAGATGTAAATGATCATATGAGGCGATAGCGTGAACGCCTCGGGGCATGAAAACTTGAGGGTTTACATGCCCATTCGGGGCCGTTATTTCAATGTAGGCATTGAGAATGAGGCTCCTTCACGAACACCTGCCGATGGCCAGCGCTGGGTGATCATTTTGCGACGGGTATAAAACCGCACGCCATCCGGGCCATAAGCATGGAGGTCGCCGAACAGAGAGCGCTTCCAACCGCCGAAACTGTGATACGCAACTGGTACCGGCAATGGGACGTTTACGCCCACCATACCCACTTTGATGTTGTCGGTGAAGTAACGCGCTGCCTCGCCGTCACGCGTGAAAATACACGTCCCATTGCCGTATTCATGGTTATCAATGAGATTCATCGCTTCCTGCATTGAGTCGACCTGAATCACCTGAAGCACCGGCCCGAAGATCTCCTCCTGGTAGCTCTGCATCGTCGGTTTTACGCCATCGATCAGGGTGCCACCCACAAAGAAGCCGCTCTCGTATCCCGCGACTTCAGCATTTCGACCATCTACGATGATCCGGGCACCGTCGGCCTCCGCACTGTCGATGTACCCGACAACCTTATCCTTGTGCTGACGGGTGATAACGGGGCCAAAGTCGTTGCTGGCATCTGAATAGGCGCCGACTTTAAGCGCAGCCATGGCGGTGCGCATCTTTTCAACAAGGGCTTGTGCGGTACCTGCTCCTACTGCAACGGCAACCGACAGTGCCATGCAGCGTTCGCCGGATGAGCCGAAAGCTGCCCCTAAGAGCTGGTTCACCGCGTTATCCATGTCCGCATCCGGCATTACGATTGCGTGGTTTTTCGCCCCGCCCAATGCTTGGCAACGTTTCCCATTCGCGGTAGCGAGCTTGTAGATGTATTCGGCAATTGGCGTTGAGCCTACGAAACTTACTGCCTCAATCCGCGAGTCGTTTAACAGAGTGTCAACAGCTTCTTTATCCCCGTTGACTACGTTCATGACACCGTTTGGAAGACCTGCTTCCTGCAGCAGCTGAGCGATGAACAAGGTCGAGCTTGGATCGCGTTCGGATGGTTTGAGGATAAAGCAATTCCCGCAGACAATTGCCATCGGGAACATCCAGAGCGGCACCATCACTGGGAAGTTGAATGGGGTGATGCCAGCCACCACACCCAGCGGCTGGAACTCGCTCCAGCAATCGATGTCAGGGCCTACGTTTTTGCTGTGTTCTCCTTTCAAAAACTCAGGAGCACCGCAAGCGTACTCGACGTTTTCGATGCCGCGCTGCAATTCCCCCATGGCGTCGTGCGAAATCTTGCCGTGCTCTTCGCCAATGAGTTGGCAAATTTTCGCAGCATTCTGCTCCAGGAGTTCCTTGAAGCGGAACATGACGCGAGCCCGCTTGATAGGAGGGGTATTGCGCCAGGCAGGGAAGGCTGCCTGAGCTGCGGAGATGGCTTGTTCAACAGTCACCTTGGAGGCCAGCGCCACGCGCTTGGTAACTTGTCCAGTCGCAGGGTTGAATACATCCTGAAAACGCTGTCCAGCGTCCAGGCGCTCGCCACTAATGAGGTGTCCTACAGTTTCCATTTCATGTTTCCTGATTATTGTAATGTTGGATAACAGCGTTTAACGGTATGGCGTTCAACTACCAAAGCTTGCGATAGAGCTCAGCCATTTGGTCGGTGGTCGGGACGCGAGGGTTATTCCCCGGCGATCCAGAGGCCAAGGCCTGCTGTGCCATGGTTTCGATCTTGTCCATGAACTGCGCTTTATCAATTCCAAACTCTGCCGGGCTGGGGACGTTCAAATCCTCATTGATTGCTTTGAGCTCGCGCAGCAGCTTTTCGTTGGCCGTGGCATCGCTGTCCTGGAGGGTGGCCAAGCCCATTGCGCGAGCACATTCGGCATAGCGCTCAGGTGCTGCAGGGATCGAAAATTCGGTCACGGCCGGCAGCAGCATCGCGTTGGACAATCCGTGGGGAACATGGAAAAAAGCGCCAATAGGGCGGCTCATGCCATGCACTAAAGCTACTGATGCGTTGGAGAAGGCCATCCCCGCGAGCGTTGAGCCGAGCATCATCGCTTCACGTGCCTTCTTATCGGCTCCGGTGCGATAGACGGTTCGAAGATTGGGCCCGATTAATCGCATCGCAGCCAGAGCCTGAGTGTCGCTGTAAGCGTTTGCCTTTTTACTGACGTATGCCTCCATGGCGTGGGTGAGGGCGTCAATGCCTGTGTCAGCCGTGATGCGTCCTGGGAGGCTCAGCGTCAGCGTATAATCGATCAGGGCGGCAACTGGCATAAAGGCCAATCCCACACAAAGCATTTTCTCGTCAGTCGACTCATCAGTGATGATTGTGAATCGGGTGACCTCGGAGCCAGTGCCCGCCGTGGTCGGGACGGCAATCAGCGGCAGTCCCGCTTCGTTTACGATTCGTGGGAACTTGTAATCACGCATTTGGCCGCCGTGCTTGGCAAGCACACCGATAGCCTTCGCACTGTCGATAGGGCTGCCGCCACCCAGCGCAATGATGCAGTCAAAGTCGCCTTCTCCGGCGTAGCGCACACCTGCACTGATCGATGCGACAGTGGGCTCGGGAACGGTGTCATCGAATACGTCAGCATGGATGCCGGTAGAGGAGAGCACTTCTACGATTCTGGCGGCATAGCCCAGCTTGACCATCATCTTGTCGGTCACTACGAGGGGCTTGCGAAGATTTAGGCTTGCTAAAACTGCCGTAATTTCTTCACAAGCATTTTCGCCGATGGACATCAGGCGAGGCAGAACTACTGGGGTAGCCATAAATGCTCCTGTTTTATTTATCTGGTGGAGTAAAAGACACCGTCTCTGCGCAATAGCCGCATAGATTATTTGGGCATGGCTGCCGGCATGAATTGTTTCGACCTCAGGTGGGTCGTGATTGATTCTCGGGTGTGAGAATAAGTTTGTGAAGCAATAAAATGTCAGCCTGACTCCCTGTTTTTTTTATGGGTCGAGGGCGGCTTGCGAGAGGTTTGCTGTTGTTTATTTCAAGAGATCGCCTGCAGCCATAATAAAAATTGACCCTCAGGGCTAATTTATATTGCTGGATTGGTTGTTGTGAGATTTCTAATATCGGTATTACACGGTGGGGGAATACCAAAAAAAGTTGTCGAGAGTTTTTGTCGTCAAATCAGGTGTCAATAGTTACTGATATTGCTTTTCGTCCACTGCCATGACTCTACAACTAGGTCATTAGACCTACTTTAAAACTGCCTCTAAGAAGGATAAAACGAAATGAAGCAGACTAATCCATTGCCGCTTGCCGGCGTTCGCGTAGTCGATTTCGGTCAGCAGATCGCTGGCCCTGCCGTTGCAATGATCTTGGCGGATCTTGGTGCGACAGTGGTGCACATCGACCCTCCTGAGGGCCCTCAGTGGGAAAACCCGGCGAACGCTGTGCTTAATCGCAACAAAAGCTGTATCCGTCTTGACCTCAAGACCGCTGCCGGTCTGGCGCAGGCGAATGATCTGATTGCTCAAGCTGACATTGTCCTGGAAAGCTTCCGTCCGGACGTAATGAAAAATCTGGGCATCGACTTTAAAGAGCTGCGCGCCAGCCGCCCGGAGCTGATCACGCTCTCAATCCCAGGCTTTGCCAGCAACGACACGCTGCGTCGCGAATGGAAAGCTACAGAGGCTGTTGTTGCCGCGACTGCGGGCGCATTCACTGACATGGGCTTCAACCGTGTTTTGCTGGGTCTTAACCCGAGCTTCTCACCACTGCCTCTGGGCTCTGCGTACGCTACCACTCTGGCTGCTAGCGCAGTCGCACTCGCTCTTCAAGCTCGTGAACGTACCGGCCATGGTGATGAGATCGAGGTGCCGGTGGTTGCCGCGTTGATGGAAGGACTGTCCTATAACTCCTACGTAATCGACGGTCTGCCTGAGCGCTATAAGACGATGCGAGAGCTTGAAATTGAGCATCGCAAGGCCAACAACATTCCAATGAATCTCAGCTATGAGGATTTGCAGGAGTATCTCGATCCTTTCTACCGCACCTATTTGTGTGCAGACGACCGGATGTTTTACTGCGTATGCCCGTCGCACCGTAACCATGCCAAGCGTGCGTTGAAAGTTCTCGGCATCTACGATGAACTCGTGGCGGATGGTCTACCCGAAGTATCCGATCTGCATTCACCCATCAGTGAGTGGGATGGCGAGACGTCGATTGGCGTATACCCTCTGCCAAAGAAGTGGGCAGACCATATCTCGGCGAAGATGAAGAAAGCGTTCCTCACCAAAACTTCGGAAGAGTGGGGTCAGATTTTCGGTGAGAACAAGATTCCAGGTGCGCCTCACCGTACCACCCAAGAATGGGTCAATCATGAGCACACCAATACTGCTGGTCTGATCGTTGAGGTTGAAGATCCTGAATACGGCCTGATGAAACAGCCTGGGCCGATCGTTTGGCTTGAAGAGTTCGCAGGCGAAATGGTTAAGCCTCGTCCTCGCAAGAACATATCTTTCGAACAGGCAGTGGTCGAGCTTAAAGAAGCTGCCGCTGAATATCCGGCTACCTACCCAATAGGTAGTGCAACCAAGTCCGAGGTTGGAAAGGGCTGGTTGGATGGGCTGCGGATCCTTGACCTGACCAACGTTATTGCTGGCCCGCACTCAACTGCGTTTCTCGCGCGCTTCGGTGCCGAAGTCATCAAGCTCGACCCGGTTAAGCCTCTTTATGATCCACTGATTGGCACTCTGTTTACCTTCCAGACAGGCATGGGCAAACAAAGCGCTCTGGTTGATATTCTCAGTCCAGAAGGCCGTGGCGCTTTCAACCGCCTGGTTAGCTCAGTGGATATAGTGGTCATCAATGCTCCAGAGCGTCAGTTGAAAGAGCTGGGACTGGATAAGGAGAGCCTGCGTATCGTCAACCCCAACGTCCTGTTCTGTCGCCTCGATTGCTTAGGTGGGCCGCTGCCAGGGCCGAAGTCCAACTTCATTGGTTATGATGATATCATTCAGGCCCACAGCGGAATCATGAGTCGCTTCGGTGGCCCACAAACGCCAGAAGAGCACGCTCACCTAGGCACCCTGGACGTCAACTGTGGTTTCGCTGCCGGCTTGGGTATGGCTGTCCAGCTCTACCATCGGATCAAAACCGGAAAAGTCACCCGTTCGCGCACCTCCCTCTCGGCTGTTACTAACCTCGCGCAAATCTCGTTTGCCTATGACTATGCGGGGCGCGGCGCCTTCAACGAGCCCTCGGGTCGCAATGTGCTGGGCTATAATGCTCTATCGCATTTCTACCAGACGAGTGATGGGTGGCTGTATCTGGACAGCAAGCCAGCAGAAATCGAGATGCTGGAAAAAATCGAAGGGTTGGAAGGCATCGGTAAAGCCTCAGATGTCTCGGCCTTCTTGAAGGAGGTATTCCTGACTGCTCCAGCTGCATACTGGGCTGACCTCCTGCACGAGGCGGATATCGCTGCCGCAGTACCGAATTCAATCGAGCAGCTCCGTGAGCGATACACCCGTGAAGGGGACAACACCGTTGGTATCCACAACGGCAGCTTCGCATTCTCGATTCACCGCAACCACCCAAGCGGCCATTGCCTGACACAGATCGATCACTACGCAATCCGCCCAGTGGATTCAAAAATCTCGGCGGTATCTCTCCCTGAGCGCTGGGGGCATTCAACCAAAGACGTGCTTGCCAGCATCGGATACTCTCCGGCGGAAGTCGATGATTTCGTCCGTCGGGGTATTGCTAGCCTTGGATGGGCAGAGGAGTTTCTGCCAAGCTAATCAATCATCCACGCGCTCGTAGCTGCATCAATTTTTGGCCATGTGTCCACGCCCACATGGCCTTTTTTGCGTGAAGTTGTATGCGTTCAAGCTCGGCATCGGGGAACACGGGAAATGCTCTAATTGCAAAAATACAGGCGGTAAAAATGTAAGCGTTCCGGGAACACACCTTCCGAACTCCAGCATTAAGGACGATGGTGTCCGCGTATTTTTAAGCGGACGCTATAGCCCTTAACGGCAGGACTTCCAATGCGCCAACGAAGCTCTTATCCCAAATCGTTCAAAGCCCAGGTTGTTCAGGAATGCCTGCAACCAGGCGCGACCATATCCGGCGTCGCCATCAGCCATGGCATCAACGCCAACGTAATTCGAAAGTGGATGCCGCTGTACCGGGATCAGCCACCAGCGGTACTACCTGCTTTTATTCCAGTGAAATCTACGCCAAAACGGCAGACTGAAACGTCGGTGGTCATTGATCTACCGTTTGGCGATCAATCGATCACTGTGAAATGGCCAACTTCAGATCCTGAAGGGTGCGCCCGCTTTGTCCGTGGATTCACCCAATGATTCGCATAGATGCCATCTGGCTCGCCACCGAACCCATGGATATGCGTGCAGGCACTGAAACTGCGCTGGCCAAAGTGATTGCGGTGTTCGGTGCGGCGAAGCCGCACTGCGCTTATCTGTTTGCCAATCGCCGTGCTAATCGGATGAAAGTGCTGGTGCACGACGGAATTGGTGTTTGGCTGGCTGCACGCCGGTTGAACCAGGGCAAGTTCTATTGGCCTGGCATTCGGCAAGGCTGCGAAATGGAGCTGGATGCCGAGCAACTTCATGCCTTGGTGCTCGGTTTACCTTGGCAAAGGGTTGGAGCTGGCGGTGCAATCACACTGCTTTAAAAGGCTGTAATTAGCTCCTTGGCCTACTGTCGTAAGCGACCTGCTTTGGTAAAATCCAAGGCATGACTCCCTCGCCCAATCTCGATCACATGACCCCCGATCAACTGCGTGCATTCGCTGCGCAGTTGCTGTCGCAGGTCGACACGATGGGCAAGAAGATCCAGCGGATCGAAACGGTCAACGAACAGCTCACCCACGAAATCGCACTGTTCAAACGCAACAAGTTCGCCAAGCGCAGCGAGCAACTTAGCCCTCATCAGGGCAGCCTGCTCGACGACCTGCTTGATACTGATATCGCAGCAATCGAGGCTGAGTTAAAGGCGGTCAATCCGCCTGCCGCGCCAGCCGAACGGCGTCAGCAGCCCAAGCGTGCGCCGTTGCCGCAGCAGTTTCCACGCACTGTCATCCGCCACGAACCAGAGAGCACCCAGTGCGTGTGCGGCTGCCAGCTTCAGCGCGTCGGCGAAGACGTCAGCGAGAAACTGGATTACACGCCGGGCGTGTTCACGGTCGAGCAACACGTATGTGGAAAATGGGCCTGCCGCGAGTGTGAAACGCTTATCCAGGCGCCGGTACCGGCGCAAGTGATCGACAAAGGCATCCCGACCGCAGGCCTGTTGGCTCATGTGATGGTGGCCAAGTTCGCTGACCATTTGCCGCTATATCGGCAAGAGAAAATCTTTGGCCGTGCCGGCCTGGCTATTGCTCGTTCGACACTGGCGCAATGGGTCGGCCAAACCGGCGTGCAGCTCCAGCCGCTTGTCGATGCGTTACGCGAAACGGTACTTGCCCAAGGAGTGATCCACGCTGACGAAACGCCGGTGCAGATGCTCGCGCCGGGCCAGAAGAAGACCCATCGTGCCTACGTTTGGGCTTACTGCACTACACCTTTTTCGCCGCTCAAGGCAGTGGTTTATGACTTCAGCCCGAGCCGTGCGGGCGAACATGCGCGTAACTTCCTTGGTCAGTGGAATGGCAAGTTGGTGTGCGACGATTTCGCCGGCTACAAAGCAAGCTTCCAGCAAGGCACCACTGAAATCGGCTGCATGGCGCATGCCCGCCGCAAGTTCTTCGATCTGCATGCGACCAATAAGAGCCAACTGGCCGAAAAGGCGCTGCACTCGATTGGCGGGTTGTACGAAATCGAACGGCAAGCGCGGGATATGAACGACGAGGATCGCCGGCGAATACGGCAAGAAAAAGCGGCACCGATACTCAATGCACTGCATACCTGGATGCTGGCCCAGCGCGATCTTGTGCCCGAAGGATCGGCTATCGCCAAAGCACTGGATTACAGCCTCAAACGCTGGATGGCTCTGGCTCGTTATGCCAATGATGGCGCCGTGCCGATAGACAACAACCAATGTGAAAACCAGATTCGGCCGTGGGCTCTTGGACGCTCGAACTGGTTGTTTGCGGGCTCGTTACGAAGCGGTAAACGCGCAGCGGCGATCATGAGTTTGATCCAGTCTGCGCGACTTAATGGGCATGATCCGTACGCATACCTGAAGGATGTGTTGTCGCGGCTTCCAACACAAAAATTGAGCAAGATTACAGAATTGCTACCACATAAATGGGTGCGATCCGACGATCTGTTGAGACCCCTAAATCTAAATTAAGAAAGCCCATAAACAAAGGAACGAGCATGACTACAAGTGAGATCACTAGAGTTCGCGGTGCTTATCAAGGTAGAAACCGATCTAGCGCATACAGAGATTTAGTCTGGACTGTGGCCACCGCCACGGACACCACGCAAAATATTGCTGACCAGACTCGTCAAGCGCTCGAAATCATCGAAGGTAATCTCAACGAGCTGGGGTCAGACAAGCAAAGCATTGTCAGTGCGCAGGTTTACATAGCAAGAATGGCGGATAAGCCTGTGATGGACGAAGTATGGTGTGATTGGTTCGGTGCTAACCCGCAAAGCTGGCCTCAGCGTGCTTGTTTGGGCGTAGCTTTGGAGGGGCGTGTTCTGATTGAGATCACAGTAACTGCTATACGAAAGCAATGAGGCAGTTCTGCCCCTTGCCGCCGCGCACTAGATCATTATTACACCGTGCAAAGCCTTTGATTCACACCGCTGATCGTCCGACAAGGTGTAATGCCTGGACGCTTACGAATGATTGAACTGTAAGTCCGGACAGCACAACTTCCTAATGCCAACGCTTAAGGCGATGGTGTCCACCTACATTTAAGTGGACACCATTTCTAGCCTTTTTAAGCGGATGCCCATGCCACTGGAGCGCCGTTCCTATTTCCAGTCCTTTTGTATGCGTCCGGGCATCACGCCTTGCGTGATTAGACCGGCTGCCACTTATGCGGCAGCAACTGATCGATTTCACTCGCCCGCTGCGTCGGCAGGCGCGTAAGAACATCCTTCAGATACGCGTAAGGATCATGGCCATTGAGCCGAGCAGACTGGATCAAACTCATGATCGCCGCCGCCCGTTTGCCGCTGCGCAGTGACCCTGCGAAGAGCCAGTTTTTGCGCCCCAGTGCCCACGGCCGGATCTGGTTCTCGCACCAGTTATTATCAATGGGGACGTCCCCGTCATCGAGGTAGCGCGACAGCGCTGCCCAGCGTTTCAGGCTGTAATCCAGTGCTCTGCTGATAGCCGAACCTTCGGGCACGAGATCGCGCTGGGCGATCATCCAGGCATGTAGCATATCCATCACCGGCACGGCCTTTTCTTGCCGTATTCGGCGCCGTAAATCCGGTTCCAGGTCGCGGACTTCACTCTCGATTTCGTACAGCAATTGTATGTAGCGCAGGGCTTGCTCGGCGAGCGTGCTCTTGTTGGTCGCGTGCAGTTCGAAGAACTTGCGCCGTGCATGGGCCATGCAACCGATCTCGGTCACGCCGAGTTCGAAACTGGCCTTGTAGCCACCAAAATCATCACACACCAGTTTGCCCTTCCAGTCTTGCAGGAAGTTGCGAGCGTGCTCTCCGGCGCGGCTGGGGCTGAAGTCGTAAACCACCGCTGCCAAGTTCGAGAACTGGCTGGTGGCGTAGGCCCAAACATAGGAACGGTGGGTTTTCTTTGTTCCCGGCATGAGCATCTGCACAGGTGTTTCATCGGCGTGAATAACCTTCTGCCCGAGTACCACTTCGCGCAGCGCATCGACCAGCGGCTGCAACTGAACCCCAGTCACGCCAACCCATTGAGCCAAGGTTGAACGTGGAATCGCCAGGCCCGCTCGACCGAAGATCGATTCCTGACGGTAAAGCGGCAAATGGTCAGCAAACTTGGCAATCATGACGTGGGCCAGCAGCCCAGCGGTCGGGATGCCCTTGTCGATGACCTGAGCCGGAACCGGTGCCTGAATGAGGGTTTCGCAGTCATCGCAGACCCATTTGCCACGCACATGGCGTTCAACGGTAAACACGCCGGGCGTGTAGTCCAGCTTCTCGCTGACGTCCTCGCCGATGCGCTTGAGGGCGCAGCCGCATGGGCAGTGGGTGTTGGTTCGTGATGGATCAGTGTGCGTGGAAACTCAGCCGGTAATGTAGTGCGCTTGGGCTTCTGCTTTTTCTCGGTCGCCGCTGGTACTGTTTGCAAGGCTTGAAGCTCGGCCTCAATCGCGGCGATATCGGTGTCGATCAAGTCATCGAGCAAACTGGCCTGCTCAGGATTCATCTGCTCGCTACGCTTGGCAAACTTCAAACGTTTAAGTTGGGCAATCTCGTGGGTCAGTTTCTCGATCACCGTTTGATCGCGGTTGATCTTCTTGCCCATCGTCTCAACGGTTTTACCCATCGTTTCGACCGTCTTGCCCAGCGTGTCGACCTAGTGGTCAAGCGTCTCGACACGCTGCATCAACTGCGCCGCCAAGGCGCGCAGTTGTTCAGGGGTCAGGTGATCGAGATTGGGTAGCGAAGTCATGGGGCCGATTTTGCCAGAGCAGGCAATTCGCGGCGATAGACCTATAGGCTAATGGCAGCCGTTAAAGCAGTGTGATCGAGCCTCCAGAACCTGCGCGTTGCCATGGCAGACCCAGCACCAATGCCTGAAGTTGCTCGGTATCCAACTCCACTTCAGAGCCTTGGCGAATGCCTGGCCAATGGAACTTGCCTTGGTTCAAACGCCGAGCCGCCAGCCAGATCCCGAAACCGTCATGCACCAGCACTTTCATGCGCGTGGCGCGGCGGTTGGCGAACAGATAAGCACAGTGCGGCTGCGCCGCACCGAACACCGCGATCACTCTGGCCAATGCCGTCTCGGTACCGGCGCGCATGTCCATCGGCTCGGTGGCGAGCCAGATGGAGTCAATGCGGATCACAGAGCAAGCCCTCGGACAAAGCGGGCGCATCCGTCAGGGTCTGAAGTTGGCCACTTCACGGTGATCGACTGCTCTCCCAGTGGCAGCTCAATGATCGCCGACGCTCCAATCTTTTGTTTTGGTTCGACCGGCGTGACTTTCATAGGAATAAAAGCTGGCAGCGCGACGGCTTGCTGGTCACGATAAAGCGGTATCCACCGGCGAACGACATTAGGGTTGATCCCGTGCCTGATCGCGATAGCCGCCACGGAAACACCGGGCTGTTCGCACTCTTGGACGACTTGGGTCTTGAAGGATTTCGGGTAGGACTTACGTTGTCGCATAGCGATCCTGACGTTAAGGGTAATTGCGTCCGCTTAAAAATACGCGGACACAATCACCCTTATTGGCAGGGCGAGGAAGGTGTGTTCCCCGGCCCCTTACGCCTCGAACGCCCGCGGTAAGCCTGGAGATAATTTAACAAGGGCGTCACACATAAGCTGTGCTTATCCCAGTCATTGCTGTGTATGGGCTTTACCTCAAGCTTCATGGGTTTCATGCTTGATTGCAGCACTTTCGCATAAATATTCAATATGGAATGCCGCAATCACATGAAGCGCAAAAATATTCTTTTCATCATGGCCGATCAGATGGCCGCGCCAATGTTGCCGTTCTACGGTTCTTCGCCCATCAAACTGCCCAATCTGAGTCGCCTCGCCGCCGAAGGCGTGGTGTTCGATGCCGCGTACTGCAACAGCCCGCTGTGCGCACCGTCGCGGTTTACCCTCGTCAGCGGTCAGTTGCCGAGCAAGATTGGCGCCTATGACAACGCGGCCGATTTCCCCGCCGATGTACCGACGTACGCCCACTACTTGCGTCGCCTCGGTTACCGCACGGCATTGTCCGGCAAGATGCACTTTTGCGGCCCAGACCAGTTGCACGGTTATGAAGAGCGCCTGACCAGCGATATCTATCCCGCCGACTATGGCTGGTCGGTGAACTGGGATGAACCGGACGTGCGTCCTACCTGGTTCCACAACATGTCGTCGGTGCTGCAAGCCGGGCCGTGTGTGCGTACCAATCAACTGGATTTTGATGAAGAGGTGGTGTTCAAGGCCCAGCAATACCTGTTCGACCACATCCGCGAAGACGGCGACCAGCCGTTCTGCCTCACGGTGTCGATGACACACCCGCACGATCCGTACACCATCCCCAAAGCGTTCTGGGATATGTACGACGATGCCGACATTCCATTGCCTGAAACCCCGCCGCAGTCCGAACTTGACCCGCATTCCCAACGTTTACTGAAAGTGTTTGACCTGTGGGACAAACCGTTGCCTGTGGATAAAATCCGCGATGCGCGCCGTGCCTACTTCGGTGCATGCAGCTATATCGACAGTAACGTCGGCAAACTCCTGCAAACCCTCGAAGATACGGGCCTGATCGACGACACCATCATCGTGTTCTCCGGCGACCACGGTGACATGCTCGGTGAACGTGGGCTCTGGTACAAGATGCATTGGTTCGAGATGGCTGCGCGAGTACCTCTGCTGATCAGTGCGCCCGGGCAATTTGGCGCCGGCCGGGTCAGCGCAGCAGTCTCCACCGCCGACCTGCTGCCGACCTTCGTCGAATTGGCCGGCGGTTCGCTGGAACCAGGTTTGCCTCTGGACGGGCGCTCACTGGTTTCGCACCTGCAAGGGCAGGGCGGCCACGACGAAGTCTTTGGCGAATACATGGCTGAGGGCACCATAAGCCCGCTGATGATGATTCGCCGCGGCGCTTACAAATTCATCTACAGCGAAGACGACCCTTGCCTACTCTTTGATGTGCACAACGATCCGCGCGAGCAGGAAGAACTCAGCCAGTCGCCGCAACACCGGTCGCTGTTCGAGGAGTTTCTGGCCGACGCGCGTGCCAAATGGAATATTCCGCTGATACACCAGCAGGTGCTCGCCAGCCAGCGTCGTCGGCGTTTCGTCGCCAAAGCGCTGACCATCGGCAAGCTGAAGAGCTGGGATCACCAGCCGCTGGTCGACGCCAGTCAGCAGTACATGCGCAACCATATCGACCTAGATGATCTGGAGCGCAAAGCACGTTATCCACAACCCTGCCAAAACCAATAATGTTAAGGGGAAGTCAATGCAAAAGTTTTCTATAGTCCTGACGGTAGGGCTACTGGCGCTGGGCAGTGCCTCGGCGTTCGCCGAGCAAGACTGCGACACCGTAAAGATGGCCGACCCGGGCTGGAGCGACATTGCCGCGACCAATGCCATTACCGGTTTTTTGCTGGACGGCATGGGCTACAAGGCTAAGGTCAACACTCTGGCGGTACCGATCATCTATGGCGGGCTCAAGGATGGTCAGGTTGACGTTTTTCTGGGTAACTGGATGCCAGCGCAACAGGGCTTTTACGACAAGTTCGTGGCCACTGGCGATGTCACTCAGTTGGTAAAAAACCTCGAAGGCACCGAGTTCACTCTTGCCGTCCCCGATTACGTCTGGGACGCCGGTGTGCGTGACTTTACCGACTTGAACAAGCATGCCGACGAGTTCCAGAAGAAGATTTATGGCATTGGCTCGGGCGCTCCGGCCAATATCTCCTTGCAGGAAATGATTAAGAAGAACGACTTTGATATGGGTCAATGGAAGCTCGTTGAGTCCAGTGAGCAGGCGATGCTGGCCGAAGTGTCCCGCGCGGTGAAAAAGAAGAAGTTCGTGACCTTCCTCGGCTGGACACCGCACCCGATGAACGTGCAGTTGAAAATGCATTATCTGAAGGGTGGCGAGAAATACTTCGGTGACACGGGCAGCGTCTACACCCTGACCCGCAACGGATATGCACAGGCCTGCCCGAACGTTGGCAAACTGCTGACCAACCTGAGCTTCACCCAGGACATGGAGAACAGCATCATGGCGGAGGTGGCGAACAAGAAGATCAGCAATGCCGTCGCGGCCATGGAATGGATCAAGGCCAATCCAGCGGTGCTGGATAAATGGCTGGATGGCGTGAAGACCGTGGATGGGAAGGACGCGTTGCCGGCCGTAAAAGCGAAGTTGTAAGGGTTGTATGTGGCGAGGGAGCAAGCTTCTCGCCACGATAATCGCGCCGTCCTGATACCCTTACGCAGACCCACCCGAGAGGATCCATGGCCTTCCCCAGCCTCCATTCACTTTTCCCGTTCCTGACCTGGCTGCCGCGGCAAACCCGCGCCAGCGTCTGCCGAGACCTGATCGTCGGCCTCAGCGGTGCAATTCTGGCCTTGCCGCAATCCGTTGCCTATGCCCTGATTGCCGGACTTCCACCAGAGTATGGCTTGTACGCCGCGATCGTCCCGGTGCTGATTGCCTGCCTGTGGGGATCGTCCTGGCATCTGATCTGCGGCCCTACGGCGGCCATCTCCATTGTCCTGTACGCCAGCGTCAGTCCCCTGGCCGTTCCCGCGTCAGAAGACTACGTCATGCTGATACTGTTGCTGACGCTGCTCGCCGGTATCTTCCAGTGGCTATTGGGGTTACTGCGTTTTGGTGCCTTGGTGAATTTCGTCTCACACTCGGTGGTGTTGGGTTTCACTCTTGGCGCGGCCGTGGTGATTGCCATCGGTCAACTGCCGAACCTGCTGGGACTCGACGTGACCAACGAGGCGACAGCGATGAGCAGCTTCCTGATGCTGTTCAAGCACCTGGGCGAAGTGGATAAACCCTCCCTCACGTTGGGGCTGGGGACGGTAGCGGTGGGCGTGATCCTGAAATTGTTGCTGCGCCGCTGGCCGACCCTGTTGATCACCCTGATCCTGAGCGAGCTGCTGGTCTGGCTCTGGCCAGCCATGTTCGGTCATGTGAAGCTTGTCAGCGCGTTCGTAGGACGCCTGCCTCCCTTCAGTCCATTGCCGCTGGATATGGACTTGATCCTGCGTCTGCTGCCCAGCGCTGTAGCGGTCGGGATGCTCGGTCTGGTGACAAGCCTGTCGATTGCCCGTTCCTTGTCAGCCCGTTCGCAGCAACTGCTCGATGCCAATCAGGAAGTCCGCGCCCAAGGGTTATCGAACATCGTGGGGGCGTTCTTTTCCGGCTCTCTATCAGCCGGTTCCTTCACCCGTTCAGGCCTGAGCTACGAGTCCGGCGCCTGCTCGCCGCTTGCCGGGGTTTTTTCGGCGCTGTGGGTGGCGCTGTTTGCCATCTTCGGCGCGAAGGTGATCGCGCATATCCCCATCCCCGCCATGGCCGGCAGCATTCTGTTGATCGCCTGGGGTCTGGTGGACACTCGCGGGATTCGGGCGCTGTTGCGGGTCAGCTGCGCGGAGTTTGTGGTGATGGCTCTGACATGTATCGCTACGCTGCTGCTGGAACTGCAGACGGCGATCTACGCCGGCGTTTTGGCTTCGCTGTTTTTTTACCTCAAGCGCACTTCCCAGCCGCGGGTGAAGCACTGGCGCGACGGGGATGAAGACATTCTGCAAGTCGGCGGATCGATCTTTTTCGGCGCCAGCCATTACCTGCAGTTGCGCCTGCAACGGATGCACGGCGTACGTTTAGTGATCGAGGCGCAGCAAATCAACTTCATCGACTATTCAGGTGTGGAGATGCTGCACCAGGAAGCGCGGCGACTGTTGCAGCAGGATCGCAGCCTTACCCTGCGCGGGGCGAGACCACCGGTGGTGGAGGAGTTGAGAAAACTGGAAGGGGCGGAGAAATGCCCAATCCGGTTTGAAGACTGATCACGAGGTCGGTGCCGTTTCCATCGCGGGCAAGAACCCAGTGTGGGAAATGCTTTGGCGATGGGAGGTATGTCGCCATCCTCGCGAGATACGCCGATGGGGGAAAAATCGTTATTTCAAATGCTTATCTATCTAAAGGGCCGAGCCACCTGTATCGGGTGTTTCTACAGCAAGGTGGCCGCTGCTGCGCATGCCTCACACCGGTCACCAAAGACACACCATGGCATTGACGACATGTTGTGAAGCTGAGTCTCGGAGCACGGATGCGGTCGCCAATCTCGAGACCAACTACCTGCGGTGCCCATGGGATGTGCGATTTGCCAACGTCGACGATGTAAAACCAAGTGCCCAAGTAGAGGCTTGAGCCGTGTGCTGGGAAACTCGCATGAACGGATCTTGGAGGGACGCGGGTAACCGCTTCTGACCGCCCGACAACTAAATCCGACAGTGGGCACTGGGACGCTCGAATTGTTTGTTTGCCGGATCGCTACGTTGCGGTAAACGTGCGGGGGCGATCATGAGTTTGATAAAGCCGACGCAGCTCAACGGGCATGATTCGTATGCTTACTTGAAGGATGTTCTTGCACGCCTGCCGACGCAGCGTGCTATGGAGATTACCGAACGGCTACCGCACATGTGAGCGCCCGTTTAATCATGCAATGTATGTTGCGTGGGCGCTTACATTGAACTGTCTAGAGCGAAAGGATGTTGCTCGGTGGGGAGTCATGCGGGCTCTTCGCCAAGGTGGCAGGGGAGTCGTGCGGGATCCGGACATGAGCAAGACCACTGCCGCTGGAACCGGCCCTAAAATTGGCACCCGTCACGGTGGAATGGTTTTCTTGGTGGGCCAACCCGCCCTTTAAATGGGCGGGTTGGAGCTGGTAGGAATTTTTCGATAATGTGACGATCCATCGTTATTGCTACTCCCCGACATTGCCTACACGCGCCGTCGTAACCGAAGATCAATATTGCGGTGAACGAACCCATGGAGCGCCTTTACTCATCGTGTCGCTGGATGCTGACTGAATCCTTAAAGCAACTTGGCCTTCACCGCTTCTAAGCCAGACCCACCCTCCCTAGTTGTCACCCTCGATAGCCATGTATTCAGAATCTGAGGATTAGCTTTGAGCCAGGCCATTGCCGCTGCTTGAGGCGCCATTTTGTCTTCAAGAATTGAACCCATGATTCGGTTTTCCATATCTACATTGAAGCTCATGTTTTTGAGGAGTTGCCCCACGTTCTGACACTCATCCACGTAGCCCTTACGGGTAGTGGTATACACCGTAGCTTGACCGAAATTGGGCCCAAAGAAGTCATCCCCTCCAGTCAAGTATTTCAACTTGAAACGGTTATTCATTGGATGAGGTTCCCAGCCTAGGAACACAATCCCTGAATTTCGCCTCGCTGCCCGCTCGACTTGGGAAAGCATTCCTGCCTCACTGGAGGCTACTAGGGTGAACCCTGCATCTTTCAAGCCGAAGGCGTTTTCATCGATTGCTTTCAGAATCGCATTGTTTCCGCCATCACCGGCTTCTGGCCCGTAGATCTTCTGACCTAGCTCATCTTTAAATTTAGCGATATCCGAGAAGTCCTTCAGCCCCGAATTCCAGAGGTTTTCAGGCACTGCCAGCGTATACTTGGCGTTTTCCAGGTTTACTCGCACTGTATCGATGGTACCAGCGTCCCGATATGATTTCAGTTCAGACTCCATGGTCGGAATCCAGGTTCCTAAAAAAACATCCAGATTCTTACCTTCGGCCAAAGCCTTGTACGTAAGTGGAACCCCGAGCGAAGTCACTTTTGTTTGGTAGTCGAGTGCTTTCAGGATCGTCGTGGCGAGTGCGGTGGTACTTTGAATGTCAGTCCATCCCGGGTCTGCGAATTTAACCAGTCGGCATTGGTCTGGCTCCGCAGCTTGGCTGACGAAAGACGCTGAAAGAGCGATTAGAAATAACGTTGGAGATAATGCGTTCATGGTGCAAATTCCTCAAGATAATTTAAGAGAAAGGCGGCAGTTATTTATTTGTTTTTCTGATTTTTCTGTTGTGAATTGATTTTGTTATTTCGCAGTATTATCTTCCGGCCAGCATGGTTTAGTTATACTCTTTGCGTTTGCTGAAACGCCGATCTGCGCATTGCACGATAAGATGTGCAATTTTTTCTGACTCGCATGCTTGTTGCCAGCCTTGGTTAAGGGCTTCTCATTGGCGGTGTGCATCTGTCAAAGATTGATAGGTGCAAAAAAACAAAGTTAGGACGCTTAAGTCTCTTGGGTATAAATGGGCTATACATCTGTACCTCCCTAGCTGGTTCGTTTTCCATTTGATCCCAAAACGCTCAACAATATATCGATAGGCAGTTCACTGCGGAAACAGCGGCAACAACCGGCTTCGTTGCTGGCTTACTTTCCGTGGGGCCATCAGCCATCTATGTCGGCCCTTATCGCCGGCGTCGGGAGGCGAGCGGTGCGGCGTTGGCCTTATTTGCCGGCTGACCGTCAGCCCATCTGGCCGGATTCGACGGTACCGAATGAGTCCTGTCGGAGGCACTCACCGCGAGCAACGCAAATACAGACGGGCATCCATGAAAAATCGCAGCAACCATCGGCAGGCTAAAGCAGGAAATCACAAGAACGCTATGTCCCTCGGCCAGGCGACGCGAGCGAGCTAAACCGGATCGTTTCATATTCACAAGTCTAGGATCAGATTTTCGGACTTTGCACGCGAGCAACATAGGGCAATTAGCTGTCCAGAGTTTCGTTCCGTCTGCGTTAAAACACTGTCTCGGTGATCCGGCTTGCCGCTCAACACCGGGGTCAGGCAAGAACCGCAATACCCCTCTTCGCATAGTGTTCGTACCGTCACACCGTTATCGGCCAGTACCTGAAGTATTGATTGGCCAGGGGGCACGGCAAACGACTTTCCGCTGCTACCGATTGTTACCGTAAATTCTGAGTCGCTTTCGTGATATCGTACTGCACTTGGATCCGCCCCGAACAACTCGTAGTGCACCGTCTCCGGGGAGCAGCCTCGGGCCGCACTCTTGACGGCCTCCACAAGCCCTAGTGGGCCGCATACGTACACGTGGCAATCTTCCTCGCGATCTTTCACCAGACTGGACACATCTAAGCGCCTATCTTCTGTTGCTTTGTCATGAATAAACGTTACATTATCGCGCAGGGTTGAAGTTACTATTGAGTTATAATGCGCAGTTTCCTCGACTGAGCGCGCGCAATAATATAAATGATACCTGGATCCGATTTGTTGCAGGCGTCTCGCCATCGACAGGATAGGGGTAATACCGATGCCGCCGGCAATAAGAATAACTTTGCCAGCCGATTCGTGGAGTCTGAAATTGTTGGCAGGGCCTTCTGCTTCTATAGTATCTCCGATCTTCCAGTTATCATGTATCCATTGCGACCCACCTCGTCCTTCCTGCTCCCTAAGAACCGAGATCAAATAATGATCCGACGAGCCAGGGGTATTTGCTAACGAGTACTGTCTACTTATAGTATCGGTTACGCGCACGGTAATGTGAGATCCAGCCGAGAACTCCGGCAGCGACGTTTCTGCCGATGCGTTAACCAGGTAAAAGCTTCGAATAGACGCCGTTTCGTCAGATATTTTCGAGATTTTCAAATACATGACAAGAAGCTCCTTTACCGCTACGATGCAGTCTCGATTTTATGAATAAATCTTCATTCAACTCTGTCCGATCCAGCATTGCGCCCCATGTGGGGGGCGGAACCTAGATTGAGGGGTTCAGTGAGTTGAACAGATAGTTCGAATAACATAAGCTAATCTTTCTATGCTGACCAACAACCATTCCTTGGGCATTCGGATAAATAATTCTTATGAAAGCTATCGACGAAAGCTTCCTCCGCTGGATCCGTTGATCGCGTTCGAGGCATCGGCTGCCACCTGAGTTTCACGAAGTTTGGGCAGAGTTACGTCTCGCCCAAGCCGCGATAAGTCAGCAGTTTCAATCACTTGAAAGCTGTTTAGATGTAATGCTATTCATCAGAGCCAATCGTTCGGTTAGTCTTATCCCTAGGGCACAACTTTCAACACGTGGTCGCAACAGCGCTCGCGAACCTCGCCAGCGCAACGACCGACCTACAGACCAAGGGAGATGAGAGCACCTTTACGAAGGATGCGACCAAGCTATCGGCAATATGCTTATGATGCCGAGATACCCGATTTAACGGCCGCCTTGGCCGCGGCTAATGATTTCAGACGTCGAAAAGAATTGTCTTGCAACCGATGTAGACGCAGCAATCATCTTTGGTGACGGTGCGTAGCGCGGATTCCATGCGAGGAAACACTTTCATTAATGTATCTTTGTGGTCTCGAGCTTGAGGATGAGAGCTGGAACTGAAACCTGGCGGCAATGGCTTGACCGGAATAGCGTTAATACAATTATTGTTAACAAAGGGCTGACCGTTAACAGTTATCCACTGTTGATCGAAGCTGCGGTACAGGGGCATTGCGTTGGGTTGGGTTGGGTTGGGATCAGCTCGGAGGTCGGCAGATAAACGTTTACGCAACACCTTCACAATCGGACATCGGGATCTTGCTCATAATCCGGCATCTGGAGTCCTGTGGATTTGCGGTATTCGGGATCTTTTATATGCTCAGCTGGCCCGCTATGCGGAAAAAATAAAGCGTAGCGGGCCTGCCATTACATCATTGGGTATTCGTCTTTTAGTACAGTGGGGTCGAATGGTTTGCGGCTGAAAATCTTGTGCACCAATGGAGCGAAGTGTTCAATACCTGGCGTAGGGTAGTCTGGGTCGAATGAAGATTGATCCCAGCGTTCGCAAAAATTCACGCATGACTTATAGCAAGGGTGATCCTTGTATCTGTCACGCTCGTTCCGGTCTCCCCCAAAATAATGGGCGTAGTAGAAGTTCTGAAACAGTCCATGGTGATGTAGGATCCATGTTACTTCCCCTCTCACATAAGGCCTGATGATAGAGGCGGCATACTGTGAATGGTTGTAGGGAGCGAGGAAGTCTCCTAGGTCATGGATCAACGCACCAACGATCATTTCTTCATCTGCACCGTCTGCCTGAGCCCGTGCAGCAGCTTGCAGGGAGTGTTGCAGTCGATCGACCTTGTATCCGCTCAAGGTCGATGACAGCCCATTCAGCGCATCGAGTATTCGATCCGGCAAACCTTTGTTGAAGTCGCTTTCTAGTTTTTCCAGAAAGTGATATTCAGCGTGCGTGCCGTCTTTCATTCTGATGAATTCTACCTGCTCCATTACGCAGCCTCCTCAAGCATTTTGAGTCGCTTCACCACTTCACTGAAGCGTTCACGTGGGCCATCAAAGTCAATGTAGCAACCTTGCAGGTGCCGATGACCTTCGGATGGGTCGTAACTGGTTCGTCCGTGCAGAACCCGGCTGTTGTCGAACAGCATTAGCTCACCAGCATCGAGGCGGAACTTGAGTTCGTAATCCTCGTGATTGAACAACTCAGCCAAGCGCTTGCGTGCACGGTGGAATGCTTTGATCTTGGAGTCTTCCAGCAGAGGAAGACTGTCCAAGCGAGGACTGTAATGAACGCCCAAGGTGTTGCCGGCGTCATCGACGCTAATCATCGGGCGACGAGATGTCAGTTCTACGCCCTTGTCCACGAAGCGAAATCGAACTGCAGTGTCCTTGAGCAGCTTGTATCCCTCATAGTCCTCTCTCTTGAGCGCCTCTACGACAGAGACGCTGTCCACTAGGGTGGAAAGGCCACCAGAGGTCTCATTGACTAGGCAGTGAAGCAACTGGATGCCTGGTACTGGATCACGATATGGGTTATCGGTGTGAGGGCCCAGTCGCACACTACGATATGCGAGATCATTCGCGCTCGGCTTCGAGTAAACCTCGAAATATTTCCCGAAGTTCGTTTCCTTCACGTAACCGAATTTTGATCCAACAGCGAGCACCTGCTCTGTATTATTCGGCACATTTGTCAGAATGATGAACCCATACTTGAGGTAGGCAATCAGTGAAGCCTGAAACTTGGCGTCATCATTCAGCTCTGTCCAGTTATGTTTTACCAGTTTTACATTGATGTCGCTTTTCCAGCTTTCGGCGGATGAGGCTGAATCCAGATCCAGCGCATTATCCAGAATTTCAGAATCTGTATAAAGTGCTTGATGTCCATCGCTGAAGGTTAGCCAGGCGCTGCTAGAGTTGACCTTTTCCAGTTTGATTAGAGCGATCTCTGGATCAATGAGGTGAGAGTCAAATAACCGTTGCTGAGTTTGCGTGTCGACTGAATCAGCATCAGGTGTTTTTTCTCTGAGCCAAAGCGCTGGAACCTCAAGTGTTATTTCGGCTTTACGAAAAATAACGGACGCGGGTGATTCTTTAAAAATAATATCAACGTTTTTCATGTGAAGATCCGAGAATTTCAGTGTTCTAGTATTGATCCTACTCGCGATTAGCTAGTTTCTGCTCGTCGAAGTATTTTTTGGCAGCTTCAAGTGCATCTTTTCCATCGAAAGTGGAAACTCCACTGAGCCAAGTTTCAAGCCAGACTGGATTATTATTAATCCATTCAGTTGCCAGTTTCAACGGATCCTTCTTGTCTAGGATGCCGACCATGATTTCACTTTCCATGTCCGTGTTGAATTTCATGTTTCCAATTAACTTTGCAGCGTTAGGGCAGCGTTTTGCATAATCTGGCGCTGTAACTGTATATACTGTTGCTGCTCCATAATCGGGGCCAAAAACGTCATCGCCACCTGACAGGTAAGTCATTTTGAAATCAATGTTCATAGGGTGTGGTGCCCATCCGAGGAACACGATCGGCTTCTTGCGAGCAATTGCACGGGAAACTTCCATGCGCATCGCACTTTCGCTGGACTCGACCACTTTAAAATCACCGAGACCATAGAGGTTTTGGCTGATCATTTTTTTCAAAGAGCTGTTGCCACCGCTTCCAGGCTCAATTCCGTAAATTTTTCCGCCGAGCTGATCTTTAAACTTGGCAAGGTCTTGAAAAGTTCGAAGGCCTTGCTCCGCAAGGTAGTCCGGAACTGCCAAGGTGTACTTAGCGCCAGTCAGGTTGGGTGGCATCAACTTGAGGAGTTTTCCTGCTTCCACAGCAGGCATTACGGTCGGATCCAAAGAAGGCGACCAGTAGTCAAGAAAAGCGTCAAGTTGCCCGTTCTGAATTGAACCCAAGGCAATAGGCACCGCAACCATTGTCTTCGTTGGCTTATAGCCGATGGCTTGGGCGACAGCCATTGTCAGACCGTTATTCGCGGCATTGTCAGCCCAGCCGAGATCGGCGAGCCTTATAGCTTGGCATTGCTGGGGATCTTGAGCTGCAGTAACGCTCAGAGAGGGAAGGGTAACAGCGGCAAATACGAGTGAAAGCAAGGGCTTACGCATAGATCATCTCCGCGAACCGTTTATTGTGAAATTGGTTTAGGCATGGCAGGATGCAAAAAGGGTGTGCAACGATTAGCTAGGCTTTTTTATTTATTCATTGGGCATGGGAGAGGCTAGCAATTTCAAAATTCTGAAGAAACAGCGGTTTATCTTATACGCTATATGCAAAAAACTTATGAGGAGGGTAGATGTCGAAACGGTCAGTTCCAGCCATGAAGTCTTTAGTTGCTTTTGAGGCAACTGTTCGGTTGGGGTCAATGACCGCAGCAGCGAAGGAGCTTTGTATCACTCAACCCGCTGTTTCACAGCAAATTCGTAGCCTGGAAGATTTGGTAGGTGGTTTTTTGCTCGATAGGACTGGCGGGGTGCTTGTTCCAACAGGTGCTGGTCTGGCCTTGTACCGCGATATTGCTCCAAGTCTGTTAGACATAAAGTCAGCGATTGAAGATACTCAGGCGAGACTTTCAAACTATCGGCCAACACTGAATATTTCAGCAAACTTTGGGTTTGTGCATCTATGGTTGCTTCGTCGAATACAGATGTTGGAGTGTGCATTTCCTAACTATAAATTTAACGTTAGCGCTACTGATGTTCAAGCAAGTCCTGAGGTTCAAGAGTCAGATATAGATATTGTATTTGGTCAAAGGAATTTCCAGCTTGATACTGAGCTGATGCTAAGTACCGAGACTGTTTTTCCTGTGTGCAGTCCGGATTTTGCAAAAAAAAATGGAATATCATCTGAACTGACCAAAGATCAAGTGACAAATCTGACGTTGCTACATATGGACTCAAGCAACCCCAGGTGGCTGGACTGGAATCGATGGTCGGTTCTTGCTGGGCTAGGATGCGTGAACGTTGATAGCGGTTTCAAGTTCAATAATTATCCATTACTTCTCAATGCTGCCATGGCAGGGAAAGGACTAACACTGGGCTGGGAAATTCTGGTCGAGGAGTTTGTTGCTAAGGGTCAGCTGATTCGCTTAGGCCCGGCAGTTTCAAGAGAAGATTTCGGGTATCTGCTCAGAAGTCGTCATAAACATAACACCGTGGTTGAACCTGTGGTTAATTGGTTCATCGCCAATACAAAACGTTAATAGGCTCTGACTTCTTGGCTTCACACCCGGTGCAGTACCAATAGAAAAAGTGGCTTTCAAATATTGCGACTGATGCTCAGGAAGCGATGTGCTCGGCGGTGGTTTGGTTGAACGCGTCTGCCGCGATCATAGCTTCCGCAAGCCGTTCCCGCCTGCAGATCTCAGCAGCACGTTTTACAGGCCCGGGTAATCATCAAGTCTGAGGCTAGGAGCCTCCCCGTCCACTGGCTCGCGATTAGGCGTATGCATTACTCCGGCTTCAGCATCGGCTCGCATCTGATAAAGCTTTTTGTCAAAAGCATTATCCTGGACTGTACGCTTGCTGATGTAGGGCTTCCGCTCAGGTTCTCGCAGCGCTGCATAAGTCGTTACCGCGTCTGGGTCGTGCTGCAGCTTTTCTTCAACTTGAGATTCCAGCATTGCAAGGAGCGCGTCTTTGTCGGGACGGTTCAGCAATTTTTTACTCCTATTAGAAAGCTAGGCATTGGCTGTTCGATTGGTACATTGAGCAGTGGGTTAGGGCAGGGCCGCTTATATTTGTGGTTGCATCGCAGATTGGCATTTACCCGGATTGCAGGTTGAGAATCCTAGTAAGCTTACCAAGCCTTAGCGCCAACCGCCTGTGACGAAAATGATGTCATAGCTAGAGTCTTGGATGCAGCTTCGAGATGACTGAAGTGGCCAAACATTCGCCTACCGTTTTGGATGCATGCTCAGAGCCCAGCGAACAGCCGCTCAAGCTATTCTCGCTCCCCGATGCTCAATAGCTCGACAGGATCAGCTCCGTAGCGCTGCCAAAATTCAAGTGTCCCGACTCTACCATCAGGCGACCTGCAGTACTCGCAGTAGTCCAGGGTGTCACAGTCATTGAAGAGTGTGAGTAGCCATCCATCAATCTCCACGGGTATGAGGCCGTGGTAGATCTTGCTCGAGCTTCGCATCATGATGCGTTTGCCTAGCGCGACGTCCGTCAGCATCTGGTAGACCTCGCGGGCCGGTAGGAGAGGGGTCGTGTTCAAAGTATTCTGCGCTCGCGTCTTCGCTTGCCCATAGCCAGGCTGCGGTATGAAGTGGCGTCAACGGGGGGGGCGATCCTTCGGGCCAATGGGCCCGGCTCAATAATTAGCCAGATATTTCTCGCTAGATGTAAGCCACCTGCCAAGCCTCGCCAGGTGAAGGTCTACAAAAAACCGGACACCGGTGGAGTCGTCGAAACCAAAGGCGGCAATCATAAGACTCTGAAGGAATGGATAGCTGAGCACCGCTCCGCAACGGTCGAGTCTTGGCTGACCAAGTGAGTTCGGTTTGAGTACAAAAGGGCCTGAGAGGGCCCTTTTTTGTGGGTGTCCAAACTTCACACCCTGCATCCGCATCCCAAGACCGAAAAAACTGTACGACCTGTCTCCCGAGCGTCGGTCTCTAAAATTCTGGCTAACGCTCCCATTGGCCATTGATCAATATCTTGAATTTCGCCCTCCCGCATTGGCTTCCGCGCGTTTGCATCCCCTAACGACACCTAGCGCGATTCAGCGCCAGGCGTCCGACCGTCAATCACTCCATAGCAAAAATTTCAAAAGCGCTGTTGACACATCAATTCGTTCAAAACTACTCTGCATACAGCGCTGCATACATGACGGCACGCTCAGCTTTAACGCTTGTACCTTTCTGCCCAAGAAAAATTAAATATCGGTGAGGTCAACATGACACGGCTCCTTTCTTCCCCCCTCCGCAAACTGCTCGTAGGTGTTTCTTTTCTTGGCGCGTTGTTAGCCCAGGCGCCTGCGAACGCAGCTGATTCAACGCTTTGGCAAGGCATTCAGAAAGCAGGTGTGCTGCGTTGCGGGGCAGCAGTGGCTGCACCGTACGTCATGCGCGATGCACGCTCCGGGCAATACAGTGGGTACTTTGTGGATCTGTGCCGGGACTTCGGTGAGAGGGTGCTCAAGGTCAAGGTCGAGTTCGTGGATACGAACTGGGACAACCTGGTGGCGGGGCTTCAAGGCGGTAAATGGGATCTGGCGATGGCGCTGAATCAGACTCCTGAACGCGCGATGGCGGTGACCTTCTCGGTACCCGCAACCGACTATCAGATATCGCTTCTTACCAACAAAGATAATCCCAAGTTTGCGAGCGCGGGGAACGCCGTTGCGGACTACGACAAGCCGGGAGTATCGATTGCTGTAATGTCTGGCACTGCGGCAGACAAAGCCATTTCCGCGGTTGTGAAGAACGCCACAATCATGCGGTTACCAGGCATGGATGAAACACGCATGGCGGTAATGTCCAAGCGCGCTGACATACTGGTCGATGCCAGCGATACGAATCACCTCTTCGCCATCGCCAACCCGGACTGGACGAAGGAAGTAATGCCGGTTCCCGCTCTGGCGAAGCAAGGGGTTGCGTTTGGCCTGTCACGCAACGCCACGCCATCAGACCTGCAAGTGTTGAACATCTATCTCACGCAACGCCGAGAAACCGGGGAGATATCCGCCCTGGTTGATAAGGCTTCTGCGCTCGCCAACGCTGGCGATAAAACCCCTCAGTAATTTTTTCGACGATCCCGAGAACGGCTTTGATTTAGCGTTCTCCTGGAGACAGTTCTATGACCGCTCCTTATCTGGTGGCTGATCAGCCACAGAATTCGCTCACCCTAAATTCGGCTAAGGGCGACTTTATCCAGTTGCGAGATGTGTACAAATCGTATGGCGAAGGCCTAGTGGTGATGGATCACCTGGATCTCGATATGCGTTCCGATGATCGGCTGGTCATCATTGGCCCGAGCGGTAGCGGTAAGAGTTCCTTGCTGCGAGTCATGATGGGTCTTGAAAGCATTCAAGGGGGCGAGATCTCCTTCCAGGGCAAGCCTTACATTGATGGTTCAACGCGTGGAGCCGGCAAGCCTTTAGATGCAAAGTTGCAGGCTCAGGTAGGGATGGTCTTTCAGCACTACACCTTATTCCCGCACCTTTCTGTATTGGGCAATCTGATTCTCGCGCCCATGAAGGTACAAGGCCTTTCTAAAGCTCAAGCGACTGAAAAAGCGCGCGTGTTCCTCGCTCGACTTGGTCTCGAAAGCAAACTGAATGTTTATCCGAGTCAGCTTTCAGGCGGGCAAAAGCAGCGAGTGGCAATCGCCCGCGCCTTGATGCTGGAGCCCAAGCTGATGCTTTTCGATGAGGTGACCTCGGCGCTCGATCCGGAAATGGTCACCGAAGTGCAGAGCGTGATGATGCAATTGGCTGAAGAAAAAATGGCCATGATCATCGTTACTCACGACATGCACTTTGCCCGCAGTATCGCTTCTCGTGTGGTGTTCTGCGCCAACGGGAAAGTCGTCGAGCAAGGGCCCCCAGAGCAGATTTTTACCAAACCCAAGGAGCCGCGTACTCGCGAATTCCTGGAAAAAGTCTTGCACCTGGATTGAGGCTAGCGTCCATGAATTATGAATTCGATTTTCATTTTCTGACCGGTAATTACGGCGTGCTCTGGGATGGCCTGAAGGTCACTTTACAGCTTGCTTTGATATCGAACGTTGTGGGCCTGGTACTGGGGTTTGGTCTTTGTCTGCTGACGCTGAGCAAATGGTTCTTCATCCGTTGGCCGGCGCAACTGTTCATTGAGTTCTTTCGTTGCACTCCGGCACTGCTGCAGATCGTGTGGTTCTTCTACTGTTTGCCGATGCTGTTCAACGTGTTCATCGACCCTATCACCATGGGCGTGCTTGCCCTGGGCCTGAATCTCACCGCGTTCAATGCTGAGGCGTATCGGGCAGGGGTACAGGCTGTTCCAAGGGAGCACGAAGATGCCTGTGTAGCGTTAGGCCTGCGTCCGTGGCAGCGAACGATCTATGTGATTTTGCCGCAGGCGTTTCGAACCGCGTTGCCGGTGTTGATGACCAATGGCATCTCCATTCTTCAGCAGAGTGCGCTGGTCGCCATCGTCGCCGTTGCCGACCTGATGTACGTGGGCAAGAGCATTGCCACAGAAGCCTATCGACCGCTTGAAACCTATTCACTGATTGCCTTGATCTACTTCGCTCTGTCACTGCCCATCGCGCAATTGGTGCAGTGGATCGAACGTCGTCAGGACACTGCGCTCGCGCGCTGAGGAGATCTTCATGCAGCTTGATTTTACGGTGGTCTTTTCATACTGGCAGGTCTTAGCAAAAGGGCTCGCTTTGACGCTGGCCTTCACGGTCAGTTGCGCGGTGCTGGGTAGTGTTTTCGGCTTTCTCTTGAGTCTTCTGCGGCTCTCAAAAAACCGCTTTATCAGCATTCCCACTGGGCTTTACGTCGAGCTCTTTCGCGGTACGCCATTGTTGATCCAATTGTTCTGGATCTTCTTCTGCCTGCCTGTGGTGTTCGGCATTTCTGTACCGCCATACGTCTCGGTGATGTTGGCATTGAGCCTGTACATGACGGCCATTACCAGCGAGACATTTCGTGGCGCGCTGAAATCCATTCCCAGTGAGCAACACGATGCCTGCACAGCCTTGGGAGTCGCCAAGTGGAACAAGGTGCTCTACGTCATCTTCCCGCAAGCGCTTCTGCGAGCAGTACCTCCGCTGCTTTCCAACGTGGTGAGCCTCTTCAAGGAGAGCGCACTGATTTCATCTGTCGGCATCGCTGACCTGATGTTCGTAGGGCAAAACATTTCGAACAGTACCGCACGCCCGGTGGAGTTTTTAACGGCGGTGGCGGTGATCTATTTCCTTGTGGCGTTCCCCCTGACCCGACTGGTTGGGGTGGTCGAAACCCGGATGCTCAAACGCTACGCATACTGACAATCACACTGGAGATTCTCCCATGCAACAACTTAACGGCATCATGCCAGCCCTGGTGACCCCATTCGACAAAACCGGCGCAGTCGATTACGACGTGTTGGCCTCCCTGGTGGAATATCAAATCAAGCAGGGTGTAGGCGGCCTGGTACCCTTGGGTTCAACCGGTGAATACTACGCTTTAACCAATGCAGAGCGGCGCCAAGTCATGGCCACCGTTCGAGAGGTCGCCAATGATCGCGTCATGCTGATTGCCGGTGCGAATGGCTCATGCACTCGCGAGGTCATTGAGCAGGTCAAGCAGGCGCGGGATACCGGATACAGCAATTTGCTGATTGCTCCGCCGTACTACGCGATTCCGACTCAGGATGAACTCATTGGTCACTACAACGCCATCCTTGATGCGGTACCTGACGTGAACATCGTTTTGTACAACTACCCGATACGCACTAACGTCGAGGTGGGTTACAGCGTTATGGAAGCGCTCAAGGATCATGACCGTGTCATTGCCATTAAAGAGAGCGCAGGAAACTTGCTGCGCGCCATCGAAATCGATGAGCGCTATAAGGGGAAAATCCAGCTTTCGTGTGGTTCTGACGATCAGGCTTTGGACTTCTTCCTATGGGGGGCCACCAGCTGGATCTGCGCGCCTGCGAATTTCCTGGCGCCGCAAATCGTGGCGTTCTATGAAAACTACGTCAGCGGGCAACTCGCGGGTGCCCAGCAAATCGTGCGCTCGCTATTTCCGCTGATGAACAACCTCGAAAGCGGCAAATTCATTCAAAAGGTCAAGTATGGTTGTGAGCTCGCTGGCTTCAATGTGGGCGTAGCGCGCATGCCGTTGCAGCCACTGACCACTGAAGAAAAATCCGAATTCCGCAGGGAGTTCGAAAAGCTTCAGGGCTGATATTGATCCCGCATCGGCGATAAGCGCCGATGCGGATTTTTCGGTCGCTGATCAATGTCCATTGATGGACTCATGCCTGCAGGTTCTGCGCTAATCGAGAGTCTTTATGATCACTATGCAACCGCCCACCCATCAGACCATCAATGGCGTAGCAGCCGTCGTTATTGGCGGTGGCATTGTCGGGGTGTGCTGCGCTTTGTATCTGCAACGCGAAGGCTATCAAGTCACGTTGGTCGACCCTCAGGCGCCGGGTGACAGCACTGCCAAGTGGAGTTGCGGCCAGATGGCGGTGAGTGAGGTTATTCCTCTGTCCAAACCGGGGATTCTTAAAAAAATACCGGCCTGGTTGCTTGATCAAAAGGGCCCGCTGGCGCTTCGACCAAGCGCTCTGCCCGGGATCCTGCCTTGGTTTCTGCGCTTTGTTTCTTGCGCTCGTCATTCGCGTATCGTCGAAATCGCCAATGAGATGGCGACATTGACTCACCATGTCTACGAAGACTACGCACCATTACTGGAGCGATGCGCTGACAAAACGTTAATGGGCGAACGTCCAATCATTGAGGTATTTGATACCCCTGAGGGATTGGCCCAAGAGGGGCCCCATATGGATCTGCGCCGATCCTTGGGCTTCAAATCCGAAGTGCTGGATCGTGCGGCGATATCGGATCTGGAACCTGCATTGGCTGGAAAATTCAGTCACGGGTTGTTGTTTCCTGATTGGCGAGCGGTCAGTGATACCAAGGGATTCATCGCCGCCCTTACAGAAAGTTTCATCGAGCAGGGCGGTGTCCGTGTACGTGGCCAAGTCGAAAAAATAGACGAAGTCTCTGACCGTGCCAGCGGTATTACTTTGGTCAATGGAGAGCGTTACAAAGCTGACCACGTCGTCATCTCGGCGGGCACTGGTTCAAGTCAGTTTTTCTCGCAGATTGGCGGATCAGTGCCACTTGCTGGCATCGCTGGGTACCAAGTGTTGTTACCCCACTCGGGCGTAGAAGTACGCCACTCGGTTATCTATGCCGACGGCGGATTCTGTATTGCGCCGATGACTCGTGGTTTACAAATTGGCGGCACCATCGAGTTCTCAGGCCCGAACTCCGAGCCGAATTTCAAGCGTGCCGAAATCATTCTGGAAAAGGCACGCAAAATTCTTCCGCAGCTAAAACTCGACGAAATCGAATACGGCATTGGTTATCGGCCTTTTCTGCCGGACACAAAGCCTGTGATTGATCGAAGCTCGCGCCTGAAGAATGTCTTCCTCGCGTTCGGCCATGGCCAGCTAGGACTGACACTCGGGGCAACGACTGGACGCCTCATCACCGACATGGTCACCGGGCGCCAACCCGCACAAGACTTGACTCCTTTCAGCGCCAAACGCTTTGCGTTCAACTGAGGTTCCTTATGAAATCCTACGATCATCTTTACATCGACGGGCAATGGGTGAAACCTGCCCTGGGCGGGACTTTCGCAACCATCGATCCCAGTAATGAATCGGTCATTACGCACGTTGCTGCAGCCACCGCACCAGATATAGACCTGGCAGTAAAAGCGGCACGAAGAGCCTTCGAGGAGGGGCCTTGGCCGCAGATGGCCGGTGCCGAAAGGGCAGTTGTTTTACGCCGCATCGCAGCGGGTATTCGGGAGCGCTTGGAAGTTCTTGCAGAGCTCGAGGTACGTGACAACGGCAAACCCTTTCCCGAAGCACAGTGGGATATTGGTGATACGGCTGGGTGCTTCGATTTCTATGCCGACCTCGCGGAGGAACTTGATGTTCAGCGAGAGATGCGCATCAACCTCACGGATGAGCGATTCAGCTGCATAGCTCGCAAGGAGCCGATGGGTGTGGCGGGGGCGATCATTCCCTGGAACTTCCCGATGCTGATGGCCGCCTGGAAGGTGGCACCTGCTTTGGCCGCTGGTTGCTGCATGGTGCTCAAACCATCGGAGCTCACACCTTTGACTGCACTGGAATTGGCTGACATTGCACATGGGGCTGGGCTGCCGGCAGGTGTATTGAACGTGGTAACTGGCTTAGGGCCTGATGCAGGCGCTCCCCTGAGTGAGCATCCAGGCATCGATAAATTAGCGTTCACAGGCAGTGTTCCAACCGGCTCAAAAATCATGCAAGCCGCTGCGCGTGACATCAAGAATATCAGTCTCGAACTGGGGGGTAAGTCGCCTTTCATCATTTTTGATGACAGCGACATTGAGGCAGCTGTCGAGTGGATCATGTTCGGCATTTTCTGGAACCAGGGACAGGTGTGCTCGGCGACTTCTCGCGTCCTGGTACAACGGAGCCTATATGAGCCTTTGCTGAAGCGCTTAGTCGAGGAGACGAAAAAGCTCAGCATTGGCGGTGGATTGAAGGATGGGGTTCTGCTCGGGCCCTTAGTCAGCAGCGGTCAGTACGACAAGATTTTGCAAGCCATTGCGCGTGGCCAAGAAGAGGGCGCTGCTCTGCTTTACGGTGGCACCAGGCCTTCGCATTGCGAGTCCGGGTATTTCGTGAATCCCGCCATCTTTGCCGATGTGCCAGTCGATAGCTGGATCTGGAATGAAGAGATCTTTGGCCCGGTGGTTTGCGTACGTCCCTTCGACGATGAAGAGGAAGCGCTGAAAAGTGCCAACGATTCACGCTTCGGACTAGCAGCGGCGGTCATGTCGAAAGACCTGACTCGCGCTGAGCGGGTCGCGCGCCACCTTCGAGCCGGTATTGTCTGGGTTAATTGCTCCCAACCGACGTTCACCGAAGCACCCTGGGGTGGCTACAAGCAAAGCGGTATCGGCAGGGAGTTAGGGGAGTGGGGGTTGAATAACTACCTCGAAACCAAACAGATCACCCGGTACGACAGTGAGCAACCGTGGGGCTGGTACATCAAGTAAGGGGAGGGCGCCATGCGCTGGAAGAAAACGCTTCAATTGGTCGACGTGCATTGCGAAGGCGAGATCGGCAAAGTCATCACGGGCGGTGTCCTCGACATCCCCGGCAAGAGCATGCTCGACAAGATGAATTACATTAACGAGGTCGACGACAGCCTTCGTCGCTTGGTGGTGCTGGAGCCGCGCGGATGCCTGCAGATGTCGGTCAATCTGTTGTTGCCGCCGACGCGACCTGAAGCCCATGCAGGCTTCATAGTCTTGCAGGCTGACAAGGCTCACCCGATGTCAGGCAGTAACAGTATCTGCGTTGTCACGGCATTGCTTGAGCTTGGCATCCTACCGATGGAAGAGCCATACACGACCGTTGTACTGGATACTCCCGCTGGACTGGTCACCGCGCGTGCGCAATGTGCAGAGGGTCGCTGTATCAGTGTCTCACTGGATATGGTGCCGTCGTTTGTGGAGCATCTAGATGCTGTTATACAGACTGACGAATTTGGCCCCATCAAAGCGGATATTGCCTTTGGCGGTGTGTATTACGCCCTGATTGATGTTGATCAGGTCGGGCTGAGTATCGAGCCCGGTAAGGCTCGAGAACTTGCGGATGCGGGTGTGCGCTTGAGAGGCATCGTCAACGAGCAGGTATCCGTGAAGCATCCGCTGATCGATAGTCTGAATGAGGTTGCGTATGTGATGTTCCGCAACCGTATCGATCAACTTACTTGGCAAACCTGTACGACATTGCCCCCTGGTCGCGTAGATCGCTCTCCATGCGGTACTGGCAGCTCAGCGAACCTGGCGACCCTGAGCGCCCGTGGGCAAGTGACACCAGGCGATAAACTGATCTCTCGCTCAACTATTGGAGGCGAGTTCAAGGTCGAGCTGCTTGGTTTCACGGAAGTTGGAGATCGGGCGGCAGTGCTGCCTCGAATAACCGGGCGAGCCTGGGTGTATGGCATGCATCAAATCGGCGTCGACCCTGATGACCCTCTGGCCGAAGGGTTTATGTTGAGTGACACTTGGGGCGAGGGTTTCTAACCAGGCTATGGCTGGTGTTAGTCTTACACTCGGTCAAACGACCAGCCAGTACGCTGAGAGCAACTCAATGAGCAACGATACCGCTGAGACGAACGGAAGCATCAAACGCCATGGTGGGCGTTATATCTACGAAGAGCTTCGTAAACAAATTCTAACGCTCAAGCTGAAGCCCGGATCCCCGCTGGATGAGGTGTCGTTGGCCGCACAGTTCGGGCTTTCTCGTTCTCCGGTAAGGGATGCGCTAGCGCGCCTCATCAGCGAGGGACTGGTAACTATCCTGCCCAACAGGACAACGCTGGTAACGCCGTTTGAAATTGAAGATTTTCCAAACTATATTTCGGCGCTTGATCTCATTCAGAGAGCCGTCACGCGGCTGGCGGCGACTCAGCACAACGCTGAGGATCTAGAGCGGATACGCGCGGCTGATGCTGTCTATCTCGATGCAGTGACTTCTGGTGATTTCCAGGCGATGTCGGAGACGAACAAAGCCTTCCACATCGTAATTGCCGAGGCCGGTAAGAATCCCTACTTCATCAGCTACTACGAGAAGCTGTTAGGGGAAGGGCAAAGACTCGCACATTTGCACTTTGACTTCATTGTCAGCGCCGCTAGCACTACCAAGCGTTTGGGACGTGACCATGACGAAATCATCGAAGCTATCGCTGCTCGCAATCCTGACGCAGCTGAACAAGCCGCGCATGAGCATACGATGCTTTTTCAGAGCCGTTTCCTCGCTTATATGCAGCAGAACCTGACCCAAGCTGTTTCGGTGAGATAGAAAACTTTGTGTATTTGCTCCGAACGACGGCTATGAGCTGGTTACCTTCGAGCATTGGCTGACCTAGTGATTCTGGTTTGATTACAAGAGAAGGCCCGCCAAGGCCTTTTTTTATGGATTTTTATTGAGTTTGCGCGCAACTCTGGAACTTTATTCAGCATGTCGGGGCGGCGTCTTCTACCCGCCACTTTGGCAAGATATGAACTTTATTCATATGCGAATTTCCATTTGCCCGCCACCTCAAGCCGGGAAGTTGGATGTGAAGACATTGACCCAGACCTCCTTGCGCCGCACCAAAGGTGTCCCACGAGATTGGTTTTGAAGGTCGTACATCCACCACTAGGCAGTGCTAGCGGCTACTCGATGACTCAGTGGCTTTTGTCTAGCAGGGTCTCCAAGCCACACCATCAAGAATGTCCCAACCAAAAGAATTGCGGCCACTGCGAAGAAGGGCATTGAATAGCTATGGGTTGCATCTTTTATTAAGCCAATCACGAAAGGGCCAGTGAAACCGCCGAGGTTGCCAATTGAGACGATCACTGCAAGACCACCAGCAGCAGCGCGACCAGTGAGGATCGTTGAGGGAATGGCCCAGAACGTCGCTTGGAACGAAAGGATGCTCGCGACCGTTAAGCAAAGGCAGGCAATCTTCAGTACTGGATGTTCGATTAAACAACTTATTCATGGTTCTCCCGATGCACGTTTCAGTCCCAAATCTTATAGTCCGAGTTATCTGGCATGAGAGTCTTCCTTGAAAATGATGCACAGAGCCTAGTACATCCCAGCGTCGCCTCAAACGGAATAGGGCAGGGTAGGTTCGATAGAGACCAATCATGTCACCTGACGAGTGAGTACAATGGAGCTACCAATCAATTCATCGGCGGTAGTTCCGGAGTTATGATCCCAAATGAAGCAGGCGGTTTTGCATCTTCCCAAAAACGATCTAGGTCGTGATTTTGTAGTCGGCGATATCCACTTCAAAACCATCGAGCTCCACAAGGGGCTTCGTGCGCTCGGCTTTGACAGTGCGATTGATCGGGTCATCGCTGTAGGCGATCTGATTGACCGTGGGCCTGGGATGCTGGATGGCCTAAAACTGCTCGGCGAACCTTGGTTCTACAGTGTCCAAGGCAATCACGAGCAGATGCTGATAAACGCTTACCGTGAGAACCCACAAGCACGCTACAGCTCCCACGGCGCGGGATGGTGGTCTACTATCGCCGATGAGTCGAAAGGAATGGTGATCGAAAGGCTGGAACGTCTCCCGACCGCCATAGAAATTCAGTCCGCACGTGGCCTGGTGGGTGTAGTTCACGCCGATGTGCCGGCAGGAATCTCTTGGCAAGAGTTCGTTGGGAGCCTGGACAATGCTCAGATTGAAGAGATCGCTCTGTGGGGCAGGGAACGGATCATCAAGCATTATCGTGACGGCATTCCAGGCATCTGGAGAGTTTGCTCGGGACATACTTGGATTCCGAAACCGCTGAGACTGGGGAATTTTCTCGCGCTTGACTGCACTGGAGGAGGCGACGGCCCTTTGGCAATCTACTGTGTCCAAGAAGACATTATCTATGTTGATGGGCGTCCTGTGTCGCTTGATAGCGCGGAGCGCATTTCAGAGCAGCTGCAGGAGCTCGAGAATGTCATCAGTCAGCTTAAGACAGAAGTGAATGGCAACAGATTGATTGAGTCACAGAGCCTTAGCCAAAAGGCTGAAGCGTTGGCCAAGCAGGCAAACTCATCGTGGATCACCATGAGAGATGAGGACGCCGAATCTGAGAAGCTCATTAACGCGTTGCACGGGCTTAGCTTACTTACTGGCGAGCGCAGAGGCGCCAAGCTTGATGAGCTGAAGGCAAGGTACAGTGGAACGCAGACGGAGCAGCTGCTTCAGCGGCTTTTCGGCGCCTGATTTACTGCTCTAGACTTCACAAAACGGTTCTTCAAGACGCTTTCGCCACACAAACCGAAAATATATTTTCCCCGCCCCCTTGAAAGTAAAATTTCAAACCGGAGACCTTATATTTGAAAACAAACAAAAAGCGACGTTCTCCAAAAGTCTCCCGTTTTTTTTGGCCTGCCTTGAGCTGTGGGGCAATCGACCCGATTGCCTTGCTGTTGCTCTATGGGCTTGCGCTCTTTTTGCTTTTGATCTTTTGGCTTCTGTTTTCGGTGTTCTCTGCGTTGGAACGCATGATGGAGGGCGACGAAGCCAGTGTTGTATCTGCTATTCGCACCTTTGCGACGTAAGTCGCGGCTACTTTTTGATTCCAAAAGACATCAATTTTGTTCGAAAAAAACCGGCCATATGCCATCTCCAATTTGTAGGTGATGATCCCGCATTTCAAAGCGCCTTAGCTCGCCGACATCTCAAAGACTTTGGCCCAGTCGCGATTCGCCAGTTCCAAGCAAACATTGGGCGCTCCACCAAAGCATCGTTGGCAAACCATGAGCATTTCTAACTCTGTGCGGTACCGAATGGTGTAACCCGATTCGTCGAGCAAAACGCCTTTGGCACCAATCAGCAATGCGTGCCCCGCGACTACGTCATGGGCTGACACTGGATACAGAGACAGGCCACAGGCTCCGTCACCAGCAGCAACCTTGGCAAGCCTGTATGCAATCGATGGCATCGGGTAAAAACCTGCCGGCGCACAGAGCTCGCGATTGGTCTGCGGTTTGTTGTCAGCAGCAGCGCTCACCATCACCATGCTCTCCTTCGAAAGCACCTGTTTCGAAAGGTCGACATAGATCGGGGCTCCATTCCTAACTAAGTGATCCATACCTGCGGCCCAGCTGATGCTATCTGCCTTCCCATCCGGAGTTAATGGCGCATGCACCACACCCAAGACAGGGTGAAGGTCCCCCGGTGTCAGGATAGTTGTCGCCTCTCCGGTTTTACCAAAAAAAGCATATCGGGGGCGGAAAGAGACTGGTCGTGCCGTACTATTCACCTGAACGCAGAGCCGCATTACTTAAGATGCTGCTTCCCCCGCTGAACCTGTCGATGGCCGAGGTTTCCCGGCGC